>JAJXTZ010000124.1 GCA_021783355.1 bacterium
CGGCCAGGCGCGTGCCGGCGGCGCCGGGCGTGCGCACGCGGCCGTCGGCGGGGGAGAACGGGGCTTCGACCGAGGGGGCGGCCAGGGGCGCGGCGGCCGGGACGGCGGCGGCGGGGACGCCGGCCTCGGGGGCGGCGGACGGGGCGGCCAGGGCGCCGGTCAGGGCGGAGACGGGCGTCAGCGGGGCCTGGGAGAGGGCCGAGACGGTCCCGACGGCGGCGCCGGCGGCGGCCGAGACGGACGCGGCGGCGGAGACGCCGGCGGGGTTGACGATCACCTGCGCGACCAGGGCCTGCGGGGCGGCGGAGAGGACGACGGCGAAAGCGACGAAGAGTGGGGAGAGCCTCGGCTTGTTCTTCATAGTGGGGGCATCCTACGAAACCGCCGCAAAACCGGCCCGGGCCGAGGGTCCCGGCGCGGCGCGGGCAGAGGGCCCGCGCGCGAACGGGACTTTCGACCCACGGGCGGGCCGGGCCCCGATTTGATAACATTCCGCCTCCATGGAAATCGGCATCGTCGGTCTTCCCAACGTCGGCAAGTCCACCATCTTCAACGCGCTGACCTCCGGCAACGCCGCGGCGTCCAACTACCCGTTCACCACCATCGAGCCCAACGTGGGCGTGGTGGCGGTGCCCGACCCGCGCCTCGGCCGCCTGACCGAGCTGGTCAAGCCCAAGAAGACGGTGCCGGCCTCCTGCCGCTTCGTGGACATCGCGGGCCTGGTCAAGGGCGCCGCGCAGGGCGAGGGCCTGGGCAACAAGTTCCTGGCCAACATCCGCGAGGTGGACGCGATCCTGCACATGGTGCGCCTCTTCAAGGACCCGGACGTGGTGCACACGATGGGCGGCGTGGACCCCAAGCGCGACGTCGAGGTCATCGAGACCGAGCTGATGCTGGCCGACCTGGACAGCCTGACCAAGCAGTACGACAAGGTCTCCGGCAAGGCCAAGTCCGGCGACAAGGCCGCGCGCGAGGCGATGGTCGTGCTCGACGCGCTGAAGAGCGGCCTGGAGGCGGGCAAGCCCGCCCGCGCGCTGGGCCTGGACCCGCGCGCGATCCAGGATTTCGCCCTGCTCACGGCCAAGCCCGTCCTGTACGTGGGCAACACCGACGAGAACCCGGACGCGGCCGTGGTGGCCGACTTCCAGGCGTTCACCAAGGCGCGCGGCTCCGAGTCCGTGGTCATCTGCGGCAAGCTGGAGGCGGAGATCGCCCAGCTGGAGGGCGAGGACCGCGCCATGTTCATGAAGGACCTGGGCATGGAGACGAGCGGACTGGAGAAGGTCATCGTCGCGGCCTACAAGACGCTGGGCCTGCAGTCGTACTTCACGGTGGGCGAGGTGGAGGTCCGGGCCTGGACGGTGCCGGTGGGCGCCAAGGCGCCGCAGGCGGCCGGCGTCATCCACTCCGACTTCGAGAAGGGCTTCATCAAGGCCGACATCTACGGCTACGCGGACATCGACACGCACCTGACCGAGGCCGCCCTGCGCGAGAAGGGTCTGATCCGCTCCGAGGGCAAAGAGTACGTGATGAAGGACGGCGACGTCTGCCACTTCAAGTTTTCGTCCTGACGGGCGAAAGCGTCCCTTGATGACACAGCCTCAGACCCCTCGCTGCCGCCACTTCGGGACTTGCGGCGGCTGCTCGCTCCAGGACCGGGACTACGCGGCCCAGCTGGACCATAAGAAGAAAATGATCCTGGCGGCGCTCAAAGGGCTGGAGGGCCTGCCGTCCCTCTCCATGCGGGAGTCCCCTCAGGTCTGGCACTACCGCAACAAGATGGAGTTCAGCTTCGGCGACGTGTACCCGCCGGCGCCGGGGCAGTGGCTCAAGCTCGGCATGAAGCCCAAGGGGCGCTGGTACGAGATCCTCGACCTGCAGGAATGCTTCCTGCCCAGTCCCGAGGTCCCGGCGCTCTTGGCCGCGGTGCGGCGCTGGGCCGCGGACTTGAAGGTCCCGCCGTACAACTCCCATAAGAAGGAAGGCCAGCTGCGCCACCTGGTCCTGCGCGAGGCCAAGAACCGTCCCGAGCGCATGGTGACGCTCGTGACCACCACGGGCGAGGTCCCCAAGGCCTCCTTCGTCCAGGCCGTCAAGTCCGTCTACCCGGCCACCACCGTCCTGCTGGGCCGCAACGCCAAGGTCTCCGACACCGCGGTCTCCGACGCCCTGGAGGTGCTGGACGGCCCCGGCTTCGTGACCGAGACCCTGGTCTTCCCCGACGGCGCGGTGGACTACCGCATCTCCCAGCAGTCCTTCTTCCAGACCAACTCCCTGGGCGCGCAGATGCTCTACGGCCTGCTGCGCGACTGGACGCGGGAACTGGGCGCGCCTTTGATGCTGGACCTGTACTGCGGCGGAGGCGGCATCGCGCTCTCGCTGGCCGGCGCGGCGGAGAAGGTGATCGGAGTCGAGTCCAACGCGTCGGCCGTGGCCGACGCCAAGGCCAACGCGGCCTTGAACCGCCTGGACAACTGCGAGTTCTACAACGCCGCGGTCGAGTTCCTGCTCCCGTCGCTCCTGGACATGAAGCCGCAAGCCGCGGTGGTGGACCCGCCCCGCGCGGGCCTGCACGCGTCCGCGGTGAAGGCCCTGCTCGAATCCCCGCCGCCGGTGCTCTTCTACGTCTCCTGCAACCCGGAGGCCCTGGCCCGCGACCTGAAGGCCCTGACCGCGCGCTATTCCGTGGACCGGCTGGTCGGCGTGGACCTGTTCCCGCACACCGACCACGTCGAGACGGTCGCCTGGCTGACGCTCCGCTCCTGAGCGGCCTTATCGAAACGCACGCCGATGAAGTATAATGTCGGTCGCCCCAGGCCTTCTTTTGCGCTCGTAACACAACGGATAGTGTGCTGCCCTGCGAAGGCAGATATCCAGGTTCGATTCCCGGCGAGCGCAATGGACGGCTTGGGGTTTTCTATTTTTTAGGGGCGATTTCTCGACGAGAAATCGCGGCGGCGCTTCGATTATTTCGCGGTGGGTTTGGCCCGCGCCGCTCTGTTCGGGTTGAGGCAGATATCCCGTATCTGACCGCCTTCGTTCGCCCTTTCGACGGGTTTTGGTGAAAAGCGCACACTCAAGTGCACAGTCAAATCGGCCTAGATTTCCCGGGGCACGTCACGAACTCGGTAGCACCCACTGCTTCACACTTAGCGCCCGCTTCTAAGTGTTAAGAGTTGCTGGTCAGAAGGCTTGCGACAGCGAACACAGCGATTCCTGCGAGAGCGAAACCAAGGACTTGCGACGGGCGGACGATCTCTCCGGCGACCTCATTTACCGCATCATCGCAGTTGAAGTCCGTGAGGTGGTATGCCCTTCGTTTTGCGACGATCACCTGCGCGCGTTGCCACAACTCTTGTGCATGTATCTTCAGCTTCGTGCCAACGGTTACGGGGTGCCCCGCAGTGAACTGAGACCAGGGAACAATCCGGGCGCCCTCAGGAACATTTTCGAAGACGTAATCTTGACCCAAATGGATCCCGCTGTGGCTGACGATGCCTTTCGGGCGCGTCAAGACTGCTCCGATCTCCGGCCGAGCCGACGAGTTCGCCTGAATGATCATTTCATTATTCTCCCTTCGTAGCCGCAGTCAACAATAGCAGCACAGCGGCGACGATGCCGGCCCCAATCAGTACGGCGCCGAACTCTTCGCGTACCTTTTTGTCTTCGGCTCCTTTCTTATATGCCGTCATGAAGGCGATCTGATGTGGCGTCGGTGAGAGTTCGTTTCTTTCCCAGCGACTCACCGTCATCGGATGCACACCCATCAATTGAGCGAATTGGGGTTGAGTGAGGTCCAGGCGGTTGCGCAGCTGTAGAATTTCGGTCCCATTCATGGCGTAGGCGATAGTCTAATCATATGATTAGTCCTTGTCAAGGAAATATTTGATTTGAATGACGGCTCGTGATGCCCGCTTAACCCGCTCCCTCATCCGGCGCAAGAGCTGATAATAGCGCTTCGCGTTCTTGCCAGAGCGCGCCGCCGCGTGCGGAATCAGAGTCTAAGTTCGCACCGACACATTCCTAAAAGTCGCAGTCGCGGGCAGCACGTCCTCGTTGATTCTCCCGGCGAGTTCATTAGAGCGGGGAGCCCACAAGTTTGCGTGTAGCCGCATGGGAAGATGCGGCAGCGGGGTAGGGTCCCAGCCCACCCGCTCGTGGATGATCCTACCATCCACTAACCACGTGATGCGGCCTGGTCGCCAATCAATCGCATAATGATGGAAATCCGAGGCGGCATCAAAGCCGAGGTCGATGCGGCACGGCGAGCCGCGATAGCCAAAACTCGACGAAGTTCCATCATCGCCGGGGTTGAAGTACACGTTAACCAGCATTCGCCGCGGGTCGTCACCGGCTAGTTCGAAATCGATCTCCTGCCGAGGTGCATCCCGATGGAGGAAAAACCCCGTTATAAGCCCGGGGCCACGTGCTGCCTTTATCTCTGCTTCGAAACGTCCGTGCTCGAAGAATTCGCTGGAGGCAAAGGCGCCAGACCGGTACGGTTTGATTCCTGTGGAAGACTTGCTGATGGTGAGCTTGGCTCCCTCATCAACATGCATGAGACCTTCAGTAGAGAATGACGCTAGATTGCCCGGGAAGGTCTCGGTGAGCCTGTATGTCTTCAGCGACTTCGGGAATATTATTAGCCTGAATTAGTTTGCGGTTCCGGCGTCCGCGCCCATATTGTACGCATAACGCCGAGCCATCGTCTCCAGCCTGATCTTGGCCCGCCGTTCCAGCACCTCGTCCTTGCGGCCCGCGTAGACGTCGTTCGGGCTCACGTTCTTCAACGCCTCGTGCGGCGTGTCGTTGTACGTCTCGACCATCTTGGCGATCGCCGTCTGCAGGTCCTCCGGCGTGCGGTAAACCCACAGGTTGACCTTCTCCTTCAGCGTCCGGTTGAAGCGCTCCACCTTGCCCTGCGTCTGCGGATGATACGGCGCTCCGAAGATGTGCTTCACGCCGCGCGCCTTCAGGTACTTCGCCATGATCTCGCCCGCGAACCCGGCGCCGTTGTCCGTCAGCAGCGTCGGCCGCGTCTCGATGACGTGGCCTTCGCGCTGCGCGGCCTCCAGCGCCAGTTCCATCGCGTCCGACGCCGACTGCGAGCTCTCGTCCGGCTTCACCGGGCACGCCAACAGCTTCCTCGAATGGTCGTCGATCACCGGGATCGCCTTGTAGAACCCGAACTCCGGGATGAAGAAGTTCGTCGCGTCCAGCGGCCAGATCTCGTCGACCGCCTTCGTCGGCTTCTTCCACTCCTTCGCCGCAGGCCGCTGATCCTGCGGCCGCTGCCGCACCAGCCCCTTGGGTTTGAGCACCCGGTACACCGTCGTCTCGCCCACGGCCACGCCGTGCTCATCCCACAGCATCATGGCCAGAAGCCGGCAACTCAGCTCCGTGTGCTTGCGCGCCTCGCTCTCGATCAAGTCTCGCTCGGCCGGGCTTAAACGATTCCAAACCCGCTTCGGGGCGTTGCTCTCGGCGATGAACGCCGCAGCCCCACGCTCGGCCACGCGCACCTTCCAGGCGTAATACGTCGAGGCCGGAATGCCGAGTTCACGCAGGCGCTGGACCTTGTTCGGCTCGGCCGCCAGTTCCGCCACAAGCTTCGCCTTCTCCGCGCGCGAGAACCTCACGTGTTGTCCTCGCCGAACGTTTTTTTAAAGATGCGGATAGTGATCTCTTTGTCGGCCACCAGGTCGCGCAGCGCCGCGTTCTCCTTCTTGAGCTTTTCCACCCCGCTGGCGTCGGTGTGGCGCCTGGCGTCGCGCTGCAACTGCGCCTTGCCGCCTTCCATGAAATCCTTCGTCCAGCTGTAGTAGGCCGCGGACGGAATCCCTTCACGACGGCACAACTCGGCCACCGAGACGTCCCGCTTCATGCCTTCCAGCACGATCCGGATCTTCTCCTCGGCCGTGAACTTCTTCCGCGTCCGCCGGTTCACGCCCTTCACGAACACTTCCGCGTCCTTCGCCGGCTTCTCTTTCTCGTTCATAAGCCTCCATTTTGCCTGGCTTACGAACGCCGTGATCGCAATCAATTCAAACGGCTAAAGATTCCATCAGGCGCTGAAACTCAACAGGTAACCCCACTTCTCCGGCAAAGCAAGAGCCGTTTCGGGTGCGGTCTCAGTCGAGGAGGTGCGCTTCCTCGACGGAGGATGCCGCGGCGCAGATGAGGACCGCGGCGCCCAGGGCGGCGAAAGTCCAGGTCAGCGACTTCTCGGCGGCCCAGCCGACCAGCGGGTAGACCGAGGCGGTGAAGAGCTGGCGGGTCATGCCGACCGACGACACGACGGTGGCGCGGCGCGGGCTGTCCACGTGCTTGTGCAGGTAGTTGGAGATGATGGTGGAGCGCGACAGGCCGAAGCCGGAGATCAGGATCATCAGCGGGGCGGCCAGCCACGCCGACGGGGCGAAGGCCAGGCCGAGCAGGGCCAGGCCGGGGATCAAGGCGCTCCAGCGCAGGTAGGAGCGCTTGCCGCCGAAGAAGCGCTCGACGGCCTCGATGCGCATGAGGACGGCGGCTTGGAGCAGGGTCATCCCCGCGGTCACGAAGCCGAACCACAAGAGCGGCACGCCCAACTGCTCCAGGCGCGGCTGGTAGAGCCAGACGATCATGAAGCTCAGGGCCCAGATGCTCACCGAGTCGAAGGCGAGCGAACGCAGGACGGCGTGGCCGGCGAAGTAGCGCGCGCCGCGGGTCAGGGTCTCCCAGTAGCCGCGGCGCTCTTCCTTCTCGCGCGGGGGCTCGCGCAGGGACAGGGCGACCGGCAGGGCCAGGGCGAAGGGAATCAGCATCAAGGCCAAGGGCGCGCGCAGCCCCCAGCGCGCGGCCACCAGGCTGCCGATGGGGGCGGCCACGGCGATGGCGGTGATCTCCGCGGTGCCCAGGCGCGCCAGCACGGTCTTGGACTCGCCCTCCCGCCCGTCGGCCTTCAGGCTGTCGTAGGCCATGGACTCGTCGGCGCCGGAGGCGAAGGCGGCCGAGCAGGCCCACAGGAACTCCGCGAACAGGAAGTTCCCCAGGCCCTTGTGGGTCGCGTAGTAGGCGACGGCGGAGACCAGGCACCCCGACGCGCAGGCCAGCGAGACCTTGCGGCCGAAGCGGTCGGCCACCGCGCCGGTCGGGACCTCCAGCGCCACGATCCACAGCATGAACCAGGTCTGCAGCCAGAACACCTGGTGGAGCTTCAGGCCGCCCCACTGCGTGAAGAACGGGATCAGCACGCCCGCGAAGAAGTGGAGGCTGGTCAGGACCTTCCAGGCGTAGACGCGCCGGACGTTGGCCCGCCAGGGCGCGGCGTCAGAACCCGACGGCAAGGGCGGGACAGCGCGTCTTCAGGAAGGCGGAGAGGGCGGCGTCGTCGTACTTGAGGGCCGGGTCGCCGCCGGCGTAGGAGAAGATCTCGTCGTTGGTCACCGCGCAGGTCCGGCCCGCGGCGTCGCGGAACACGGAGGTCGCCTTGGGCCGGCCCGCGGGCAGCTCGCCCAGGCGGAAGCCGGCGTCCAGCAGGAGGCCGTTGTACGAGGGGATCTCCACGCCGCCGCGCGCCGCGCGGTCCAGGCTCGGCGACACGGTCACCGTCCCGCGCTCCAGGGACTTCACCTGCGCCGTGGGCGGGTCGAAGAACGCGCGGCCGCCGTCGGCCATCGCCACCGCCACCGTCCCGGACTTGGGGTCCATCTCCAGCTCCGCCGGGCCGCGGCGCGGGAAGAAGTAGAACGAGCGCGCGGAGGTCATGGTGGGGCCCTCGGCCGCGCCGTAGGAGTTGAACACCATCATCATCCCGTCGTCGAAGAACGCGTAGTCGCGGTAGACCATGTCCGAGGCCATCGGGTGGATGGAGACGAAGCAGCGCCCGTTGCCGAGCGAGTCCGCGTAGCCCTGAGTGCCGCCGATGACGACCGGCGCGACCGTGGGACAGGCCGGCGCCGCCGCCGGAGCCGCGGCCGCGTGGAAGTACGAGCGCCAGTCATGGGCCGAGGCCAGGCCGGGAAGGCAGAGCAGGGCGGCGAAAAGGGGCAGGGAGCGCTTCATGGGCTCATCATAGCATGACGCGCGCTCCGTCCGGGCGGCCGGGCGTTGATACAATGGGGGGATGAAGGAAGGCTTCGCCGCGCGCGGCGGGTGGTGGGTGGCGGGGCAGTTCGCCCTGTTCGGCGCCGTCGTCGCGGCGCCGGCGGGCGGCCTGGGCGGCGCGTCCGCGTCCCTGCGCGCG
>JAJXTZ010000125.1 GCA_021783355.1 bacterium
CAACCCGACCGGCGGCGTGATGTCGGCGGCCACGATGGAGCGCGTCGCGCGGGCGCTGCGGGACAAGGCTCCGCAGGCGGTCCTCCTCTCCGACGAGATCTACTCGCGCATCGTCTACGAGGGCAAGCACCTCTCGCTGCTGAGCCTGCCGGGCATGAAGGAGCGCACGATCCTGCTCGACGGCTTCTCGAAGACCTGGGCGATGACCGGCTGGCGCCTGGGCTACGGCGTCGGCCCCAAGTGGCTGATCGACGCGATGGCCAAGCTCGCGACCAACGACCACTCGTGCACCGCCTCGTTCGCCCAGATCGCGGCGGTCGAGGCGCTCCAGGGCCCGCAGGACTCGGTGGCGGCGATGGTGAAGGAGTTCAAGCGCCGCCGCGACGTCATCGTGAAGGGCTTGAACTCCCTGCCCGGCGTGACCTGCCGCTCGCCGAAGGCCGCGTTCTACGTCTTCCCCAGCGTGAAGGGCCTGGGGCTCAAGTCCAAGGCCCTGTCCGACGCGCTCTTGGACCGCGCCGGGGTGGCCTGCCTGCCCGGCACCTCGTTCGGCGCGCACGGCGAGGGCTACCTGCGCTTCTCGTACGCGAACTCGGTGGAGAACATCGAGGCGGCGCTCGCGGCGATGCGCGCGGCCCTGCCCGAGCTGGCCGCCGCGGCCCCGCGGTGAGCGAGGCCGGGCCCGCGCGGGCCTCCTGGCGGGACTGGGCGGAGGGCGACCGCGCGTCGCTCAGGCGCCTCGCCGCCTACCTGCGCCCGCACCGCAAGCGCCTGATCCAGGCCTGCCTGGTGATGTGCGTGGTGGCCGGGATCAACGGCCTGGTCGTCGAGGTCCTGGGGCCGCTGACCAACGCGCTGTTCGTCAAGTCCTCGCCGCAGGAGCTGGAGCGCGTCGCCCTGATGATCCCGCTGGTCTTCTTCCTGAAGCTCGTCTTCCAGTACACGCAGAGCTACCTGATGAGCTGGCTGGGCCAGAAGATCACGCAGGAGATCCGCGAGGACCTGTTCACGCACCTGCACGCGCTGTCGATGGACTTCTTCTGGAAGAGCAAGAGCGGCGAGGTGCTGGCCAAGCTCACCAACGACATGAACGCCCTGCAGTCCGCCCTGCAGTTCGTGCCGCTCTACCTGATCCGGGACTCGCTGACGGTGGTCGTGATGCTGGTGGTGATGTTCTACGCGAACCCCAAGTTCGCCGCGCTGGCCCTGCTGGTGATCCCGATCGCGGGGGGCGTTCTGGGCGTGCTGGGCCGCAAGCTGCGCGCCTCCAGCCGCCGCGGCCAGGAGGTGATGGGGGACATCTACCACCGCTTCCAGGAGAGCCTGCAGGGCATGCTGGTGGTCAAGTCCTTCAACTACGAGAACGGGGCCATCGCCAAGTTCCGCGCGGAGAACGACGAGTTCTTCCACCAGATGATGCGCTACTTCCGCGCCACCGCGCTCTCCGGGCCGCTGATGGAGTTCCTGGGCTCGCTGATCATCGCGGTGATCGTCTGGCAGAGCGGGCGCGCGATCCACCTGGGCCTGATGACGCCGGGGCAGTTCGCGGTGTTCATGGGCTGCTTCTTCATGGTCTACGGCCCCACCAAGAACCTGGCCCGCGCCAACTCGACCCTCCAGCTGGGCCTGGTGGCCGCCGGGCGCATCTTCTCGGTGCTCGACGAGACGCCCACGGTCGTCGAGCCGCCCGCCCCGAGGCCGTTCCCCGCGCTGAAGGAGGGGATCGTCTTCGACCGCGTCTCCTTCCGCTATCCCGGCCGCGAGACATGGGCCCTGCGCGACGTCTCCCTGACCATCAAGCCGGGCCAGGTGGTGGCGCTGGCCGGCCCCTCGGGCTCGGGCAAGACGACCTTCGTGCACCTCATGCTGAGGCTGTTCGATCCGACCGAAGGGCGGATCACGGTCGACGGCGTGGACCTGCGCGAGATGTCCTCGCACGACCTGCGCGCGAAGGTCGGCCTGGTCTCCCAGGAGACGATCCTCTTCAACGACACGGTGCTGGGCAACGTGGCCATCGGCCGCGAGGGCGCCACGCGCGCCGAGGTGGAGTCGGCCCTGCGGACCGCCGACGCCTTCGACTTCGTGGCCCAGTTCGCGCAGGGCCTGGACACCCCGCTGGGCGACCGCGGCGCGCGCCTCTCCGGCGGCCAGCGCCAGCGCCTGGCCATCGCGCGCGCGGTGCTCAAGGACCCCAAGCTGATGATCCTGGACGAGGCCACCTCCAACCTGGACACCGGCAGCGAGCGCGCCGTGCAGGACGCCCTCGAGCGCCTGTTCCCGGGCCGCACCGTCGCGATGATCGCCCACCGCCTGTCCACCGTGCAGAAGGCCGACCGCATCGTGGTCCTGCGCAACGGCCGCGTCGAGGAGGCCGGCTCCCACGCCGAGCTCCTGGCCCAGAACGGCGTCTACGCCACGCTGACGCGCTACCAGCAGCTCGAAGCGCCGGCGGCGTGATGCGCGCGGTCGGCCGCTTTCCTGACGGACCAGGAGGAAGCGGCACTTCCGCGCGGATGCGCGCGGTCGTCTTCGACATGGACGGGGTCATCGTGGACTCCGAGGCGCAGTGGAAGGCGCTGGAGGGGGAGTTCTTCCGCGCCGCGGTGCCCGGCTGGCGCGAGGAGCACCACGCGGCGATCGTGGGCATGGGCGTGGAGGACGTGTACCGGCACCTGGCCTCCGTCCACGGGCTGACGCTGGGCCTGGAGGAGTTCCTCGCGCGCTCCGACCGCGTCGCGCGCGAGGTCTACGAGGAGAAAGTGGCCCTCGCCCCGGGCTTCCTGGACCTGCTCGCCGACCTGGAGCGCCGCGGCGTGCCCGCGGCGGTCGCCTCGTCGTCGCCCGCGCGCTGGATCGCGCTGGTGATGGACCGCTTCGACCTGCGTCCGCGCTTCCGGGCGGTCGTCTCCGCCGACGACGCCGGCGGCCGCACCAAGCCCCTGCCCGACATCTACCTGGAAGCCGTCCGGCGCCTGGGCCTGCCCGCGGCGGAGTGCCTGGCGATCGAGGACTCGGCGATCGGCCTCCTGGCCGCCAAGCGCGCGGGCCTGCGCGCCGCGGCCCTGCGCACCTCACACAACGCCGACCAGGACCTCGCCCTCGCGGACTTCGAGCTGACGGGCTTTTCGAGCCTGGACTACCCGCGCCTCGCCGCGCGCTTCGCCGCGCGCTAGCCGAGCGAGACTTCGCGGCTGAGGCTGGCCGCGGACTCGACGAATCGGGTCCAGTCGGCGCGCAGGGCGTCGCGCCCGGCCTCGGGCAGGCGGGGCTTGAAGACGCGCTCCACGGGGGCGGCGGTCAGAGCCGCGGACCAGGGGCGGCCGGCGGCCTCGGCGGCGAGCGCGGCCGCGCCCAGGGCGGTGGCCTCGGTCTCGCGACGGCGTTCCAAGGACGCGCCCAACAGGTCGGCCTGGAAGGCCATCATCTCGCGCGAGCGCGACAGCCCGCCGGCGACGCGCGCCGAGGCGAAGGTCACGCCGCCGCCGCGCATCGCGGCGGCGATGTCGGCCAGCAGGAAGCACAGGCCCTCGGCGGTGGCGCGCACCAGGTCGGCGGGCGCGGTCTTGGAGGTCATGCCGAACCAGGCGGTCTTGGTCGTGTAGTCCCAGCGCGGGGCGCCCAGGCCGCCGATCGCGGGCAGGGCCAGCACGCGGTGGGTCGAGCGCCGGAAGGCCTCGTCGATGCGCGCGGGGTCCTTCATGAGCCCCAGGTCGCGCAGCCACTCGAACGAGGTCCCGGCCGCGTGGACGGTGCCCTCCTGCAGGAAGACCGGAGCGGCCCCGCCCCGCTGCCAGCCGATGGTGGTCAGCAGCCCCGGGATGCGCCGCGCCTGCGCGCCGGTGTTGACCAGCAGGAACGCGCCGGTGCCGTAGTTGGCGACCGCCGCCCCGGGGGCGCTCGCGCCCAGTCCCAGCGCGGCCGCCTGCTGGTCGCCGACGCAGGCCAGGAGCGGGATGCGGCGCCCGCCGCGGACGATCTCGCCCCAGTCCCCGGCGGTGGGACGAATCCCGGGGAGGAGCTCGCGGGTCAGGCGGAAGGCGCGCAGCATGTCGTCGTCCCAGGACAGAGAGTCCAGGCCCATCAGCAGGGTGCGCTGGGCCAGCGTCGGGTCGCAGTCCCAGACCGCGCCGCGCGTCAGCCGCGCGACGAGGAAGGACGAAAGCGGGGCCGCGGCCAGTCGGCCGGCCTCCGCCAGCGCGCGCACCTTCGGCTCGTGGTCCAGGAACCAGCGGATCTTCGGCGCCGAGTAGTAGGGCGTGAGGTAGAGCCCGGTGCGCCCGTGCGCGTCGGCGCGCAGGGGCGCGAGGCGCGCGACCACCTCGGCCGCGCGGCCGTCCATCCAGCTGGGCGCGGGAGCCGCGGGCTTGAGCGTGGCCTTGTCCCAGAAGGCCAGGGTGGAGCGCTGGCAGGCGAGCCCCGCGCCGACGACGGACACGGAGCGCGGCAGGCGCTCCAGGACCTCGTCCAGCGCGGACTCCAGGCCTCGGGCCAGAGCGCCCAGGTCGTGCTCGGCCCAGCCGGCGCGCGGGCGGCTGGTGCGCACCGGACGGGACGCGCAGGCCAGCACGCCCCCGCGCGCGTCGAAGGCCAGGACCCGCGACGACGAGGAGCCCTGGTCCAGGGCCAGCACGGCCTCGCGCCCGCGGGAGGTCATAGCTTGCGGATCTTCAGTTCCGGAGACTCGACGCGCTCCCCCAGCTCGGCCAGCGCCGCGCGCAGGCCCGCGTCGGACGCCGGATCCTCCAGTAGCTTGTTGACCAGCGGGGCCGACGGCGCCAGGATCTTGTCGTAGGCGCCGGCGCCCTTGATGACGGAGAGCACCTTCTTCTTGTCGAGGAACTCCCACTTGACCTCGCGCTCCAGGGACGCCTCGTAGGAAGCGCCGAAGGCGCGCGAGTAGCCCTTCTTGGAAAGGCTCTCGGAGAGCGCGCGCCCGGCCTTCTCGGCCTCCTCGCGCGCGGCCTGGGCGCGCGCCACGGCTTCGCCGTAGCGGTCCACCAGGGCGGCCAGCTCCGGCTCGCCCGCGGCCTTGGCCGCGGGGACGGGGGCGCCGGCGTACTGATCCTTGAAGATCGGGCAGAGCGGCTTGTAGTCGCACCAGCGGCACTTCATCTCGTCGGGCGCGGGATCGAAGCGCTCGCCGGTGATGGCCTCGGCCGTGGAGACGATCCGGGTCTTGAGCTCGTCCACCAGGGCCGCGCCGCGGCGCACGGTGCGGTGCTCCTTGAGGGTGGGCAGGTGGTAGAAGACCAGCTCGCCGATCTCCGCGCCCAGCAGGGTCTCGCACGCGTACTGGTACATGGTCAACTGGGGGTCGACCTCCAGTCGCCCGGTCGCCAGCTTCTTGCCGGTCTTGTAGTCCAGCACGCGCAGGCGCCCGTCGGGGAGCTTGTCCACGCGGTCCACGCGGCCCGTGACCGGCACGCCGTCGACCTCGAAGGTGTACGCGTACTCCACGAAGAACGGGACGTGGAAGTCGGCCGAGTGCTTCTTGTGGAAGGCCTTGAGGATGCGCTCGCCTTCGTCGAAGTACTCCTTCTCCTGGGCCGCGTCGCGGTAGCCGGCCTTGACCCAGATGTCCTTGTAGTTGGCAAGCAGGTCCTTGAGGGGAGGCGGCGTCGGCTCCTTCACGCCGTAGAAGAACTCCAGCGCCAGGTGGACGCTCTGCCCGAACGAGAAGAAGTGCCGGGGCTTCTCCGGGACCTTGTCGATGTACTTGAAGCGATATTTCCGGGGGCACTCCTGGTAGAGGGAGATCGAGGAGTGCGAGAGGGGGCGCGGGAGCTTCACCTAGTCCATTTTATCAAAGCGGAGGAGCTCGGTGCTCGGGTTCTCGAACCCGGGCCCGCCGACGGTGGTCATGACCCGGCCCACGCCGGGGCAGTAATAGTCGTAGCGCCAGGCCCCGCGCACGCGGTGGTCGTACTCCTTCACCTTCAGGCAGCCCTTGTAGTCGCCCGCCGGAGTCTTCACCGTCTCGTTCGCGGAGACGATCGTCCACTCGACCAAATACTTCCCGCGCCGTCCGGACCAGGTCTGCCCCGCGCCGAACGGGTAGCGCAGGATCGGCTCCCGCGCGGCTCCGGTGCCCCGCCACACCGCCCAGTCCTCCTTGCGGTAGCGCGTGCGGTCCACCCGGATGCGGCGATCGCCGGCGAACAGGGACTCCAGCACGGTCCCGTCGCCCGGGCCGGTCGCCCGCCGCACTTCCCACTCCTCGTGCATCGCGCGGCCCTTGCTGGCCGTGTCTCCGTACACCCAGGTCCGGCCCCGGTCCAGCGGGAAATAGTCCGGACAGGAGAGCAGCGCCTGCTTGGCCCGGCGCACGCACTCGGGCTGGCGCGGGAAGTTGCGCGCCGCGGCCTCCAGGTCGCGGCGGGCCTCCTCGCAGCGGCCGAAATCGCGGTAGATCGCGGCCGCGCGCAGGTCCACCTCGCAGGCGCGCGGGTCCTTGGGCAGGGCGGCCAGGAACTTCTCGTAATGCTTGAGCGCCTCCACGGGATGGCCGGAGTCCTCGCGCCAGGTGCCGGCGAGGAAGTGGTAGGTGTCGCAGCCCGCGGCGAGGAGCGCGACCGCCGCCAGCAGGGGCGCGAGACGATTCATGGCGGCTAGATTATGCCATGTTCGCGGAAGCTGAAGAAGCCCGTCTCGCTGACCACCACGTGGTCGGCCAGCGGGATGCCCAGCAGCTCGCCGGCGCGCTGGAGACGGCGGGTGGCGTCGCGGTCCTCGGCCGACGGCGTGGGGTCGCCGGAGGGATGGTTATGGACGGCCACCACCGCTGCGGCGGCGTGGGCGATGGCGGGGGAGAAGACCTCGCGCGGATGGACCAGGCTGGCCGACAGGGTGCCCACGGAGACGGTCTCGCAGTGGACGAGCTGACGGCGGGCGTTGAGGCACAGGATCACGAAGTGCTCCTTGCGCGCCCCGCGCACGGACGCCGGGACCAGGCCCGCCGCCGCGCGGGCGCAATCCACCACCGGGCGGGGGTCCGGACGCCCGCGCCGGCCCAGCTCCGCGGCCGCGGCCAGCGCGGCGGCGCGCACCGGTCCCACGCCGTGCACCCGGCGCAGGCGCTCGAAGCCCGAGGCCGCGCCCTCCGGCAGGTCGCGCAGGAGGCCCTCGGCCAGCTCCAGCGCCGAGCGCCCGGCGGTCCCGGTGCGCAGCAGCAGGGCCACCAGCTCGGCGTCGCTCAAGGCCTCGGGTCCCCGGCGGGCCAGCTTCTCGCGCGGGCGCTCGCCGGTCACCGGCCCTCCGGCAGCGAGGACAGAACGCGGGCCAGTTCGTCGGGCGTCAGGTCGCCCGCGGCCCGCGGCGCGCGGCCCGCGCCCTCGGTCACCGTGAACGACGCCGCCCCGTCCGAGTACAGCGCGGCGACCGCCCCCTCGGCGCGCGCGACCGAGACGAGCAGGAACCCGTCCGGGAGCCAGCGCGGCAGGCGCGCCTCGGGCGCTGCGGCGCCCTTCTCCGGCTCGGTCCAGGTCAAGAGCCGGGCTCCGGCCGGAGCCTCCAGGCGCAGGTCCGCGGGCGCCGTATCGGCCGGGAATTCCAGCTTCAGGTAACGGCGGCGGCGCAGGAGGGAGCCGTCGGCGCGGTAGTCCTCGCTCTTCAAGAGGAGCCCCGTCTTCCGGTCCACCCACAGCGAGCGGCGCAAGACCCCGCCCGGGGCGGTCATGTCCACGCGCCAGGTCCGGCGTTTGGCGACATGGCCCGCGGTGGAGACGGACAGGGTGTAGAAGGACTTGAGGCGCGCCAACACCGCGCGGGGCGTCTCCTCGAGCGCGGGTCCGGAGCGGAACTCGTTCTTTTTGGGCCACCACAGCATGGCGCGCCAGCCGGCGCGCACGAAGACCAGCGGGCGCTTGACGCGCTTGCCCACCGGCATCTCCCGGCGCAGGCTCCCGTCCGGCAGGATCTCCACCAGGGCGGTCATCCCGCGCGGCTCGGCTCCGACGGGGAAGAACTGCAGGCGCTCCCGGCCGCGCAGGCCCGCGCCCGGGGCCGAGAAGGCCTTGAGGATCAGGGCGTCCGCGTAGGGCCGCGGGACGCGCGGGCGCGCCGCCGCGGGCAGGGCCGCGGCGGCCAGGAGGAACGCCGAGAGGGCCAGTTCAGCCCGCATCGCCGTCGCCTCCGTCGTCGTCGGACCACAGCTCCCGGAGATCGCGCGGGATGGGGGGACGCGCCGCCGGGGCCGACGCCGGGAG
>JAJXTZ010000126.1 GCA_021783355.1 bacterium
GTGATCGCGCTCAAATCCAGATTCGCGACGACGTCCACGATGAAGTGCGCCAGATGTTCTGACGGCAACCAGTCCTTCACGGATGGCGGCATCAGGAACAGCTGATCCGGTTCGTAGGGACGGTAGGTTTTCATTCTCTCCTCGGACGCCGAGAGAATTTTACCGATTACAGACGGGGATTACTCGGACAGGCTCCTAGCGGAAGACGGCCCGGCGATAATGGGCCAGCTCCGCGATGGACTCGCGGACGTCGTCAAGGGAGAGGTGGGCCTTGGACTTGGAGTATTGGTACTTCGACTCCGGGTACCAGCGCGCCACCAGCTCCTTGATCGACGACACGTCGATGGACCGGTAGTGGAAGAAGTCGTGCAGGCGCGGCATGTACTTGACCAGGAAACGCCGGTCCTGGCCGATGGTGTTGCCGCAGAGCGGGGACTTGCCCGGCGCGCACCAGGCCGCCAGGAACTCCAGGGTGCGGGCCTGGGCGTCCAGCACGCTGACCGCGGACTCCCGGCAGCGCTGGGTGAGCCCGGATCTGCCGTGCTGCTCCACGCACCAAGGGTCCATGCCATCGAGGATATCGTCGCTCTGATGCACGGCGAGACACGGGCCCTCGGCCAGGACGGCCAACTGGCTGTCGGTCACCACCGTCGCGATCTCCAGGATGAGGTCGCGTTCCGGGTCCAATCCGGTCATCTCCAGGTCCAGCCAGACCAGGTTCCTGTCGTCGGGGCTCGCCATGCCGCCATCCTACCAAAATGCGCGTGACCAATGTCTCTCCGACTTCGCTTGACAGCCCCCCCGCGCGCCTGTTAGACTTCCAAAAGTTGTAGACGATGCCCGACTTCCAGGAGGAGTCAACCATCATGAAACGCCTTTCGACGTTCGCCGTCGCTCTCGCCGCCGTCGCCGCCTTCGCGGCGTGCGCCCACAAGGTCTCCCCGATCGCCGCCAACGCCCCCGAATGGGTCAACAAGGGCTCCGGCGCCTTCAAGGACGAGGCCGGCAAGCCGGTGTTCTACGGGGTCGGCATCATGTCCGGCGTGCGCAACCGCGCGCTGGCCGTCACCGGCGCCGACGACCGCGGCCGGGCCGAGATCGCCAAGATCATGAACTCCTACGTCACCGTGCTGACCAAGGACTACATGGCCTCCACCACCGCCGGCGACATGTCGAAGTCCAGCGAGGAGCAGATGGTCTCGCAGACGATGAAGAACTTCGCCAAGTTCACGCTGCACGGCGCGATGCCCGTGGACCACTGGAAGGACCCGTCCGACGGGACGATGTTCTCCCTGGTCAAGCTCGACATGGGCGCCGTCCAGGACAGCCTGAACCAGTCCAAGGACCTCGACTCCAAGGTCCGCGACTACGTCAAGGCCAACGCCGAGAAGGCCTTCGACGAGCTCAACGCCGAGGAAGCCAAGCACTAAGATGCGCGGCCTGATCCTCGCCGCCGCCGCGCTGGGCGCGACCCTGGTCCTGTCGGCGTGCGGGGGCACCTCGGTGACCCGCATGGACGCCGACACGGTCAAGGACGTCAGCGGGCATTGGAACGACACGGATTCGCGCCTGGTGGCCGAAGAGATGATCTCCGACTGCCTGGGGCGCCCGTGGTACTCCCAGGCGCACGCCGACCTGGGCAGGAACCCCACGGTGATCGTCGGGCGCGTGAGCAACCAGTCCTCGGAGCACATCGCGACCGACACCTTCATCGAGGACTTGCAGCGGGCCCTGATCAACTCCGGCAAGGTGGAGTTCGTCGCCTCCAAGGGCGAGCGCGGCGAGGTCCGCGACGAGCGCTTGGACCAGGACGTCAACGCCTCCGCGGCCACGCGCAAGGCGCGCGGCCAGGAGGCGGGGGCGGACTTCATGCTCAGCGGCACGATCAATTCGATCGTGGACCAGGAGGGTGGGAAGGCCGTGGTGTACTACCAGACCAACCTGAAGCTCCTGAACATGAAGGACAACGTCATCGCCTGGAACGGAGAGAAGAAGATCAAGAAGTTCGTCAAGCGCTCCCGGGCCTCCTGGTAGACCCGATGGACGTCCGAAAGCCCCTCCTTTCGTCCGCGAAGGGAGGGGCTTTCCTTTGCCTGGCCGCGCTGGCTCTGTCCGCCTGCGCCGGACCCTCCGGCGAGATGCGCCAGGCCGTCAACGCGCGCCTGGCCGCCGGCGACTACAAGGGCGCCGAAGCCCGCATCGAGAAGGCCAAATACACGGCCTACGGGCGCAAGAACCAGGTCCTGTATTATCTTGACCTGGGCGCCGTCCAGCATGACGCCGGCCAGTACAAGGACAGCAACGCCAGCCTGGCCGTCGCCGAACGCCGGATGGACGAGCTCTACACCAAGTCCATCCATAAGGAGGCCGGCACCCTCCTCCTCAACGACAACACCGTGGAGTACGCCGGGGAGCGCTTCGAACGCGCGCTGGTCAACGTCTACCGCGCGCTCGACTACCTGTTCCTGGGCGACCGGGAGAACGCGCTCGTGGAGATCCGCAAGCTCTCGGGCCTCCTGCAGATGTACGCCGACGCCTACGGGAACCGCCGCACCGCCTACAAGGACGACGCCTTCGGCCAATACCTGTCGAGCCTGCTCTACGCGGACGGCGGGCAACCGGACGACGCCCGCATCGCCCGCGAGGACGCGGCCCGGGCGTACGCCGGATACCAGACGGCGTACGGGACTCCCCCGCCCGACCTGGACGCGCCCGCCCTGGGCCCCGACGACGGCGAACTGGTCTTCCTCCACGCCAACGGCGTCGCGCCGCGCAAGGTGAGCCGCTCGCTTTCGGTGGCGTGGGGCCGCGCGGTCGCGGCGGTCAACGCCACCAAGGACGACGAGGCGGACGCCGGCCGCGCCGTCAACGCCCTGCGCGCCGGCCTCCTCGGCAAGGCGATCACCGTCTCCTACCCGGCCTACATCCAGGACCCCTACCGCATCGCGGGGTCCCGGATCACGGTCGACGGCGTCTCCGCCGACACCGTCCTAGTGGAGGACGTCTCCGCGATCGCGCGCAAGGACCTGGAGGAGCGCGAGGCCTTGATCATGACCCGCGCGATCGCGCGCGCCGCGATCAAGTACATCCTCGCCAAGGCCGCCACCGATGAGGCCGCGCGCAAGTACGGCCGGAACTCCTGGCAGACTCTGGCCACCCAGGCCGCGACCTCGATGCTCTCCGCCGCCACCGAGGTCGCCGACACGCGCGCCTGGGCCACGCTGCCCGCGCAGTTCCGCCTCGCCCGGCTGGCGCTGCCGGCCGGGCCGCACCAGGTCGTCGTCACCTACACCGACGCCTCCGGCGCCGTGCTCCTCACCCGCACCTTCCAAGTCACCATCCGCAAAGGCGAACGCGCCTACCTCCACGACAGGACGGCCCTATGAACCGACGACTCCCGACGTCCCGACTCACCCTCGTTCTCGCCGCGGCGCTGGCCGCGGCCTGCGCCTCCGCCCCCCGCGCCCCCGGCGCCGCCGCCTCCGGCGGCCCCAAGCCCGCGTGGGTGGACGGCGAGAGCTCCCGGTGGCCGCGCGCCGGCTACGTGCTGGGCGTGGGTTCCGCCGACGACCAAGCCTCCGCCGAGGACCGCGCCCGGGGCGAGGTCGCGCGGGTGTTCACCGCCGACGTCTCGGTCCAGACCACCGTGGACGAGTCCGAGTCGAACTCGGACAAGGGCCATTCCTTCACGCAGACCGTCGCCGAGAACGTGCGCACCACGACCCGGAAGGTGCTGGAAGGCGTGGACATCGTCGCGCGCTGGAAGGACGCCACCGGCCGCTATTACGCCCTCGCCGCCCTCCTCAAGTCCCAGGGCCTGCTCGCCGTGACGGAGAAGACTCAGGCCGTCGACGACGAGGCCGGGCAGTGGAAGAAGGCCCTCGACGCCTCGACCGACAAGTTCGAGCGCGCGAAGGACGCGGCCAAGCTGGTGGCCCTGGTCAAATCGCGCGCGGACCTCGACGCCGAGCGGCGCGTGCTGGGCGGAGGCCCCGCCCCCGACGGGAGCGTGGACGCGGGCGCCGCCCGCGCCGAAGCGGCCAAGGCGCTGGCCGCGCTGGATGTGGTCGTGTCGGTGAGCGGGGACGGCGCGGAGGCCGTCGCCACTGGGATCATCTCGGGCCTCAACGCCGCGGGCCTTTCCGCCAAGCGGGGCGGCCCGTCCGACCCCGCGGATCTGCGGGCCGAGGCCGCCGTGACGGCCGCCCCGGCCGACTCCGGCGACCCGCGCTGGAAGCGCGAGCGCGCGTCGGCCTCGGTGACCCTGGAGGACGGACGCCAGGGCAAGGCCTTCGCTCGTTTCGACGCGTCGGCCCGCGAGGACTCCATCGACCCCGCCGAGGCCCGCCGCCGCGCCCTGGCCTCCCTGTCCCGGGAAGTCTCCGAGAAAGTGTCCGCCGCCATCACCTCCTTCTTCGCCGACCAGAATTAACAAAGGTGCCAGGCACAAAATTAACTTTTTCCCGACCGCCTCGGTCGGGGGTTAATTTTGTGCCTGGCACCTGATTAACGCTTGATCAGGCCTTCGATCAGGCGCGCCGCGGGGGTCGTCAGGAACTTGGCGAAGTTGACTCGGGTCTTGGGCTTGTCGAACGTGCCCGTCACGGCGACGTCGATGGGGGCGACGCTGGCCACCTGGGCGGTCAGGGCCAGGTCCAGGACCTCGGCGGGGAGGTCGATGCTCCCCTTGGCCGACACGCGGGCGGCGCTGGAATCCATCTCGGAGCGCCGCAGGAACATGACCCCGTCCTTGAACAGGTAGTCGCCCTCCAGCCCTTCCAGGGTGATGTCATTGAAGTCCGGGAAGAGGCGGATGCCGCCGACGCGGCCCAGCTTCTGCACGATCAACAGCGGGAAGATCAGGACTTTGACCAGCTTGGACTGGGTGGCCATGTCCCCGACGGCGTGCAGCGTCCCCCCGCCGACGTGCAGCTGGGCGTCGCCGTTGAGCCCGCGCAGGTCGGGGCCGGCTCCGTGCAGGTCCCACGTCACCTTCACGTCCTTGACTTGGGCGTTGGGATGGACCAGGGTCCCGATGGTCACGCGCCCCATGGTCCGCACGCGCAGGGGCGCCTCTGCCTTGGCGCCGGCCGCCGGAGCCGCCGGAGCCGCCGCCGGCGCGCGCGCGGCCGTCAGCCGGTTCTTGGCGTCCAGATAGCGCCCCAGGTCGAAACGGTCCAGCGCGGCCGTCATTTGGACCTCCGGGGCGCGCGTGGCGTAGTCCTTGAGCGTCAGATCCAGGGCCAGGTTCCCGTCGGCGATCTTCCCCTTGACGTTGGGCGCGTCCACGCGCTGACCGTCGAAGCTGACGGTCCCCGTGAAACCGGAGAGAGGCAGGCCCTCGGCGTCCGCGCCGAGCCCGCGAAACTGCAGCTTGCCGGCGAACGCCGGCTTGGCGCCGGCTCCGGTGACTGAGAGCGCGAAAAAGCCGTCTCCCGACAGCTTCAGCGCGCGGGTAGCCGGCGTCACGCGCGTCAGTTCAGCCAGGTCGAAACGACGGCACTTCAGCAGGAGGTCGTAGGCCGCGCGTCCCGCGGGGTCGGTCACGGCGCCGGACGCTTCCAGATCGTTGCCGCCGGCGCGCACGCGCAGACTGCGCACCCGCACCAGCCGCGGCGCGTAGGAGAGGTCCGCGTCCACCCGCGCCGGCGGGAGCTCCAGACCCGCGGGCACGCCGGGAAACGGCAGGTCTTTATCGGTCAACGCCGGAAGGGAGGCCTGCAGGCGCGCGTCCAGCGCCGGGTCCGGGGCGCCGGAGAAGGCCTTGGCCACCGTCCCGTCCAGCTGAAGGGAGCCCTCCTTCGATTTGAGGACCAAGCCCTTCAGCCAGACCTCCTCGCCCTTGACCCCCAGGCGCCCGTCCACGCGCGTCGCGGGGACAAGGAAGCCCGGGGGCAGCGCCGCGGGGCGGGACGGGAGGTCCCCCGCCTTGAACGCGGGCAGGCTCAGCGCGAGGTCGGCGGTCAGGTCGGCGTCCGGCTTGGCGGAGCCGAGGCGGCGGACCGTCCCGGAGGCCGCGACCGTCCCCTGCGGGACCGTCGCCTTGAGCGCGGTCAGGGTCAGGACGTCGTCCTTGTAGGACGCCGCGCCTTCCAGGCGCCCCGCGGGCACCGCGAGCTTGGGCGGCAAGCCGAGGCCCGGGTACTGGCCGGCCGCGATCGCCGGGGTGTCCGCCGCGAACGTCGCTTTGCCCGCGTAGGCCGGGCGCGCCGTCCCCAGCCCGCGCGCCGTGCCGGAGGCGTCGACGGTCCCGCCCGCCCAGGCGACATGCGCGGAGCGCAGGTCCACGCCGCCCGGGGCCCAGCGCCCGGCCGCGGTCAGGCTCCCGGCCGGCAGGCGCAGGGCGGGGATCTTGGCGCCCGGCACCAGCGCGGAAAGAAGAGTCGTGTCCAGTCCCGGCGTCTTGACCGTCGCCTCGAAGTCCGCCCCGGCGGCGCCCGCCGAGGCGGTCCCGGCGGCCGTGAGCAGGGTCTTGCCGGGCGCGGAGAGCCGGGCGTCGAAGGAGACCTTGGGCGCGTCCAGCCCGTCCGCCCGTCCGGAGGCCGCGAGCGTCAGGCCCGACATCGCGACCGTCAGGCGGCGGACCACGGCTTGGAACTTGGCTCGGTCGCCGCGCGCCAGGTCCACGCGCGCGTCCGCGGAGATCTTGGCGTCCACGGGCCGCCCCCCGGCTTTGCCCACGGCGCGGAACGAGACCTGAGCGTCGAACGGCGCCGACCAGCGCAGGCCATCCACGCGCGCGTCGGCGTCGGAGACCGTCCACGCGGCGCCGGAGGCGCGGTCCTGGTACACGATCCGCCCGTCGGTGACCCGCGCGGAGCGCACGTCCAGCTCCGGAGCCGGACCCGCGGCCGCCGCGACGGGCGCGGGCGAGGCGGCCGGGGCGGAGGAGCCCAGCGTCTCGTAGTTGAAGCGCCCGTCCGCTCCGCGCACCACGCGCACCGAGAGGCCGTCGGCCTCCACGGAGGCCACCACCAGGCGCCGCCGCAGCAGGGCGCGCCAGCTCGGCCGCAGCCGGAAGTTCTCGACGCGAAGGAAGGTCCCGGCCTTGAAGTCCGGGGATTCGGAGACCTCCAGGCCGCGCAAGGTGAGCCCGCGCAGCCCCACGCCGAGGCCGTCCAGCCGCACCTCCCGGCCCAGACGCCGCCGCGCCGAGTCCAGGACCCAGGCCCGGACCTTGGGCTCGGGGAAGTACGTCTTCAGCACGACCACCGCCGCGACCATTCCGAGCGCCGCCGTCAGGGCCGCCGCGCCCGCCGCCTTGAGCCAGAATCGTCGTCCCGCCATGACCGGATTCTACACATTCCCGCGGCTTGACAATAGTCCGCCGCGGCGGCATACTGCCGACATGCTCGCCCTGATCCTGGCCGCCGCCGCGGCCGTGCCCGCCGCCGCCCTGCCCCGCCGCAACGTGATGGAGACCCTGACCGCGGCCCTCGCGGCCGACCGCGCCTACGAGGCGCCCGAACGCGAACGCCTGCTGGACGCCCTGCGGACCCGTTTCGCCGACTACGGCCTGCAGGTGGTGGACGAGCGCCGCAAGGACTCGATCCCCGTGGTCCTGCACGTGATCACCGAGGGATCCTTCGACCAGGCCCCCGCGGACCGCGTCGCCGAGGTCGCCTTCGCCGCGTACCAGGCGATGTCGCGCGGCGCCCCGCCCGAGGAGGTCGAGGGCATCGCCCTCTACGGCTACCGCAAGAAGATCCCCGGCGACACCATCGCCGCCTGGGCCAACGGCTACCGCCAGCTCGCCGACAACAAGGTCCCCGGCCCGGTGGCGGCGGACCTCGTGCGCCTGGCCATGGAGAAGGACTGGCCGGTCTCCGACTTCGACACCTTGAAGTGGGCGCTGGTCAGCGGCGTGAAGAACGGCTTCGACCCCCGCGACTACGCGACCTATCTCTTCGGCCGCATGGTGCGGGGCGGGGCGGGGCCGGGCAGCATCGCCGGCGACGCCAAGGCCGTCTTCACGCGCGCGCGCCGCGCGGGCCGACGCCCGGTCCTGCCGGACTACCGCGGCGTCTTCTCCCCCGCGCCTCCCGCCGCTCCCGCGCTGCCCACGCCGCCGGCAGCGCCCGAAGCGCGCGCGCGGACCGCGCGAA
>JAJXTZ010000127.1 GCA_021783355.1 bacterium
CGGCCAGCAGCGCCGGGGCCGCGGGCGCGGCCAAGAGCGGGACCGCGGCCGGGGAGAGGCTCTGGACCGGGCCCGTCAGCAGGAGCGGGGCGGGCGCGGGCGCCGCCGGGACCGGAGCGGCCTCCAGGCGCGCGAGCTCCACGGGCGCGGCCGCCCGCACGGGGGCCGCGAGCAGCGCGGAGAGGAGGGTCAGGGCCCAGCGTCGGGTCATATGGACAGGGTATAAGGATACGAGCCCCCCGTCACGGGGCCGAGGACCCAGCGGCGACTAGGCCCGCCGGCCCGAGAGGCCGGCGGCCGCGGCCCGGTCCAACAGCCACAACGGGTCCCCGGCGGCCGAACGCACCAGCGAGGCCGGCCGGTCCTCCCCCGGCGGCGCCTCCAGCACCCGGCGCACGATGTCCGCCTTGCCCGGGCCCTCCGCGAGGAAGATCACCCTCTTGGCCGCGGCCAGGGCCGGGTAGGTCAGCGTCACCCGGCGCGGCGTCTTGGCCTTGACCGTCACCGCCGCCGTCAGGCGCTTGGCCTCATGCAGGGCGGGCGAGCCCGGGAAGAGCGAGGCCGTGTGGCCTTCCGGCCCGATCCCCAGAAAGACCAGGTCCAGCGACGCGGACGGGCCCAACTCCGCGCGCAGGGTCGCCTCGTAGCGGCGCGCGGCGTCCTCCGGGTCGGGCAGGTCGGCCGGGATGCGGTGCACGCGCCCCGGCGGCACCGGCACCCGGGAGAGCAGTCCTTGGAAGGCCGCGCGGTAGTTGCTCTCCGGGTCGTCCGGCGGCACGCAGCGCTCGTCGCCCCAGAAGACGGAGAGCGCGTCCCAGGGCAGAGCGGCCCGGTAGGGGCCGGCGGGGTCGGCCAGCAGGGCGAAGAGGGCGCGGGGCGTGGTCCCGCCGGACAGCGCCACCGAGAAGACCCGCCCGGCCGCGGCCGCCGCGCGCGCCCCGCCCAGCAGCTCGTCGGCCGCGGCGCGGGCCAGCGCGGCGGGGTCGTCCAGGACTAAAATCACGAATTCATGATAGCGGATGCGCCGCCGTGTGGTAAAATCGGGAGCATCCCGGAGGCCCCCCCATGAAGATCCTCGCCGCCGCCGTCCTCGCCGCCCTCGTCGTCGTCCCCGCCCGCGCCGCCGTCAATTTCGACCAGGGCGTGGACGTCGCGCCCGTCCTGCAGTCCCTGCGCCCGGCCCCCGCGCCGGTCCGCGCCTTCGACAACATCTGGAACACGACGGACTCCAAGACCGTGGTCCTCAAGCCCGGGGACGCGGAGAGCGCCTACCTGGACATGACCGCCGTGATCTACCACGACTCCTGCGTCACCCCGTCCCCGTGGACCGGCCCGATCTGCCACCCGGAGCCCATGTTCACCGACGCGCGCCGCTTCAAGCTGGTGCTGACCGCCCCGATCCCCGCCTCCTGGGGCCCCGTGACCTTCCGCCTGACCCTGAACAACATGAACCGCCCGGACCTGACCATCAAGGCCGACGGCCCGCACGCGTTCACCTATCAGCTCCCCGGCGAGTTCGAGGACACGCTGAAGGTCACCCCCGTCACCCAGCCCTGAGCGCCGGGACTTAGGATGGACTGGTCGCCGTTCCTCGTCTGCGCGCCCGGAGAGACCCCTCCGGGCGCGCGGGGGATCGGGACCCCGGAGGGTCTGGGCGACCGCCTGCGCACCGCCGCCTTCGCCGAACGCCAGGCCCGCGAGGCCTTCCGCTGGGCCGCCGAGACCCTGACCGACGCGCCCCCCGAGGTCCGCGACGGCTGGCGGCGCCTGGCCGACGAGGAGGGCCGCCACCTGGACATGATCCTGTCGCGCATGTCCCAACTGGGCGTGCGGCCCGAGGAGCGGCCCGTCTCCGACGCCCTGTGGCGCTCGCTGGAGGGCTGCCGCACCGCGCGCGAGTTCGCCGCGCGCATGAAGACCGCCGAGGAGCGCGGCAAGGCCGCCGAGGAGAGCTTCCGCCGGCGCCTGGCCGGGACCGACCCCGCCACCGCGGCCCTGTTCGGCGCGATCGCCGACGACGAGGCCGCGCACATCGCGCTCGGCGAGCGCCTGCTCGCCGCCCTGCCCTAGGCCGCGTCTTCCCCGGGCGTCCAGGGCTTGAACCACTCGTACTGCGCGTAGCGCCCGGACTCCATCCCCAGCCGCTCGTAGGCTCGCCGCGCCAGCTGGTTGTCCCGGGCCACGTAGAGCCGCAGGCCCAGCACCCCGGGGTCCAGCATGGCCAGCGTCTTCACGTAGTCGTAGAGCCCCGGGAAGAGCCCGCGCCCGCGGAAGGCCGGCGCCGTGTACACCCCGTGGATCCACCAGACCGTCCCGTCGCGCCAGTCGGACCACTCCGTCTCGACCAGCAGGCAGGCCGCCGTCTCGCGCCCCAGCGTGGCCACGAAGTAGCGCCCCTTGGACGGGTCGGCGAAGACCGCGCGCACCCCGGCCCGGACCTTGCCCGGGTCGAGCGAGAGCCCCTCGCTCTCGCGCGCCAGTTCCAGCTGGAACGCCGCGATCGCCTCCGCGTCCGGCCCGTAGGCCTCGCGGTAGATGGGGATGCCGCCCTTCATGCGCTAGAACTTGGCGAAGCCGGGCACGCGCGGGCAGAGCTCGACGTCGCGGATGTTCTGCATCCCGGTCGCGTACATCAGCATCCGCTCGAAGCCCAGGCCGAAGCCCGCGTGCGGGACCGTGCCGAAGCGGCGCAGGTCCGCGTACCAGGAGTACGCGTTCTCGTCGATGCCGCACTCCTTCATGCGCTCCAGCAGCCGCGGCAGGCGGTGCTCGCGCTGGGAGCCGCCGATGAGCTCGCCGACGCGCGGGACGAGCAGGTCCATGCAGGCCACGGTCTTCCCGTCGTCGTTGCAGTACATGTAGAAGGGCTTGATCGAGCGCGGGTAGTCGATCACGAAGAGCGGGCGCTTCGCGTACTCCTCGGTGAGGTAGCGCTCGTGCTCGGTCTGCAGGTCCTTGCCCCAGGACACCGGATGCTCCCAGGTCCTCCCGGCCTTTTCCAGGACCTCGATCGCCTTCGTGTACTCGATCACGCCGAACTCGGCCTTGGCGACGGCCTCGAGCTTGGCGCGCAGGCCCTTCTCGACGCGCTCGTCGAAGAAGCGCAGGTCGCGCTCGCAGTGCTTGAACAGGTGCTCGAGCAGGTGCTTGACGAAGGCCTCGGCCAGGTCGCGGTCGTCCTTGAGGTCGGCGAAGGCGAACTCGGGCTCGATCATCCAGAACTCGGCCGCGTGGCGCGGCGTGGTGGACGGCTCGGCGCGGAACGTGGGCCCGAAGGTGTAGACCTTGGACAGCGACAGTGCCAGGATCTCGGCCTCCAGCTGGCCGGACACCGTCAGCGCGCACTTCTCGCCGAAGAAGTCCCGCGAGAAGTCCGTCCTTCCGTCCGCGCCCTTCGGGAGCTTGTCCAGGTCCAGCGTGGTCACCTGGAACATCTCGCCGGCGCCCTCGCAGTCGGAGGTGGTGAGGATCGGCGTGTGCGCCATCACGAAGCCGCGGCCGCGGAAGAACTCGTGGACGGCGAAGGAGAGCTCCGCGCGCGTGCGGAACACCGCGCCGAAGGTGTTGGTGCGCGGGCGCATGTGCGCGACCCCGCGCAGGAACTCGAACGAGGTCCCCGCCTTCTGCACCGGCGAGGACGGGTCGCACTCGCCCAGGATCTCGATCGCCGACGGCTCCAGGTCCAGCGCCTGCCCCTTGGCCGGCGAGGCGACCAGCGTCCCGGTCACCTTGAGCGCCGCCCCGGTGATCTGCTTGAGGACCGCGTCGCGGCCCGCGAAGCCCTCCGGGACCACGACCTGCACCGAGTCGAAGGTGGAGCCGTCGTTCAAGTGCACGAAGCCCACGCTCTTGGACGCGCGCACGGACTTGATCCAGCCCGCGACCGTCACGGAGTCCCCCGCCTTGCCCTTCGCCAGCAGTTCCTTGATCTCGATGCGTTCCATAGGGAGCGATTATGTCAAATCGGCCGCGTCCCCCGCGCGCAACAACCTTGAAACCCGCGCGTCACGGGCGGCTCGTATAATGGCGCCATGATCCCCGATCCGCTCCTCTACTCGGAGCTCGCCCGCGCCCTGGAGCGCGGCGAGTTCCTGCTCCACTACCAGCCGCAGGTGGACGCCCTGAGCGGACGCACCGTGGCCGTGGAGGCCCTGCTGCGCTGGCGCCACCCGGAGCGCGGCCTGGTCTCGCCGGCCGAGTTCATCCCCGCCGCCGAGCGCAGCGGCATGATCGTCGCCATCGGCGACTGGGTCCTGCGCGCCGCCTGCCGGCAGAGCCGGCTCTGGCTGAACCGGGGCCTGGCCCCCGCGCGCATGGCCGTCAACCTCTCCGCGCGCCAGTTCTCCGACCCGCTTCTCGCGCGGCGCGTGGAGGACGCCCTCGACGAGGCGGGCCTGGAGCCGCCGGACCTGGAGCTGGAGATCACCGAGAGCATGATGGCCCAGGACCCCGACGCCGCCGCGCGCCTGCTGGGCTCCCTGCGCGCCTCCGGCATCCGCCTGATGATCGACGACTTCGGCACGGGGTACTCGTCCTTGGGCGCGCTCAAGCGCTTCCCGGTCCACGGCCTCAAGCTCGACCGCGCGTTCGTCGGCCGCCTGCCCCACGACCGCCACGACGCCGCGATCACGCGCGCCGTGCTGGCCCTGTCGCGGGAGCTGGAGCTCGACACCGTGGCCGAGGGCGTGGAGACCGAGGACCAGCGCGCCTTCCTGGAGCGGCTGGGCTGCGGCCTGATCCAGGGCTACCTGACCGGCGCGCCCCAGCCGCCGGAGCTCCTCGTCCCGCGCCTGCGCCCGGCCCGGCGCGAAGCCTTGGACGCGACCTAGCGGTCCCGCGGCGGGATGCCCAGGCTCTGACGGTCCAGCGAGAGCGCCTTGCGCCGCGAGAGCGCGTACCAGAGCACGCCCGTGCAGACCGTCACGGCCGCGCGCGGCGGCGTCACCCCCCAGAACACGCAGCGCAGGGCCGCGGCCGCGGAGAGGACCAGCAGGAGCCAGCGCAGGGAGATCGGCCGCATCGTCCGGAGCGAATGATAGAATAAAAACATGAGCGCCACGAGAGTCCCCGCGGACGGCGAGCGCGTCAGCGCCGACCGCGCGCTCCTCCAGCGCCTGCTCATCAACCTGGCCGGCAACGCGGTCAAGTACACGCCCGCGGACGGGACGGTGACGCTGGCGGCCGAGCCCGACGGCGACGCGATCGTGCTCTCCGTGGCGGACAGGGGCCCCGGCGCCGCCAAGGCGGACCTGGAGCGGCTCTTCGAGAAGTTCTACCGCGCCGGCGACACCGTCGCGCGCCGCACGCCCGGGACGGGGCTGGGCCTGGCCATCGTCAAGGGCATCGCCGAGGCGCACGGCGGGCGCGCCTGGGCGGAGAGCGAGCCGGGCGGCTAGAGCGAGTCCGCGTCCGAGCAGGCGTCGGCCGTGGAGCAGGCCGGCTTGGCGTCGCTCTTGGGGTTCAATCCGTCGTCGGGGCCGAACAGGCTGAACTCGTCGCCCTTCTTCTTGGCCGGCTTGGGCTTCCTCGCCTTGCGCTTGGCGCCGGCCGGGGCGCCGTCGGCGCGGAAGATGTAGGTGTGGACGGTGTTCTCGCTGAGCAGGCGCGTCTTGTACTTGGACTCCTCGCGGCGCGCCTTGCGGCGGCGGGGCTTGGCGCGGCGGCGGGCGCGGGCCTTGGGCGCGGAGGCGGAGGACGAGGAGCCCCCGCCAGCGACCCGCACGCTGCCGGCGCAGGCCACCGGCGCCAGCAGGGCGCAGGCAAACAGGGCGGCGATCGCAACGGGAAAGAGGCGGCGCTGCGTCATGGCCTAAGTATAGCCCGGGACGACGCCGGTTTCAAGACGCGGGGCGCGTCGCGACCGCGGGTCCGGACGCCGTCAGGGCTTGGCCGCGCGGCGCCAGCGGGCGTAGGCCGCGCGCAGCGGCGCGACGCCGACCGTGTCGTAGGAGCCCAGCGCCTCGCGCAGGCGGGTCAGCTCCCCGCCGCGGCGCAGGAGGAACGCGGCGCGCACCAGGGGGGCGGGGTAGCGGCGCCCGTCGAGCACGCCGTAGGGTCCGGACGGCGGCGCCTCCAGCGCGTCGATCGCGCGCGCGCGCAAGGCGAAGAGGTCCTCCAGGTCCGTCAGGCGCTGGGCGCCGCGGGGCGCGCCGGACTCGACCGACCAGTAGGCCGCGGCCGGGTCGTCCGCGAAGAGGCGCAGGAAGGCCCCGGCCCGGGAGAGCTCGGGCGCGCCGCGCACCGGCCCCTTCAGGGCCGCCGCCAGAGCGCGCGAGAGGACCGGGTCCCCGGGCGCGGTCTCCACCAGGACCCGCGCCGTCCATTGGAGCTGAGCCTGCTCGGCCTCGACGAGCGGCAGGGGGGCGGCGACCGCGGCGCGGGCCAGCGCGCGCGCGTACTCGGCCTCCGCCTCGGGGCGCGGCAGGGAGCGCAGGCGGCCGAGGTCGAGCACGATCTCGGGGCTGCGCCCGCCGCGCTCGTCCACGGCCCGGGGCAGGGAGGAGACCGCGGCCTCGACGCGCGGGACCTCGCCGTCGGCGACGAGCAGGCGCCGCGCTGTCACCCCGACGGAGAGCGCCGCCTCCAGGCGCGCGACCTCCGGCGGCGGGGCCGCCGCGGCGGACGCCGCGAGCAGGAGGGCGGGAAGGATCATCTCACCATAGATTCTGCTTCAGTCAGTACACGCTGCCGCCGGACTTGATGAACTCGGAGGTGTCCACCTCGCAGACCCCGAGGCCCAGCGCGTGAATGTGGTTGGCCACCGCCGTGGCGCCTTTCTGCAGGATGGCCGTCGAGCCGACGACCGACGCGTTGCAGGCCAGGCGCGCGGACGCGTCGTGCTCGGTGGCGGTGACGACGATGGGGAAGATCTTCAGGATCAGCTCGAGGCTCGCCGCGTCGAACGCGGCCGGGTGGATTAGCACCGCCTCCGGCGTCAGCGGGCAGAAGCAGGTGTCCAAGTGGTAGAAGCGCGCGTTGACCAGCTTGAGCTGGATGACCGGCGCGTGGAACGCGCTCGCGACCTGCTCGAAGACCTCGGGGTCGGAGCGGAAGCCGTAGCCGCCCCAGACCAGGCGGCGGCCCGGGTGCCAGACCGCGTCGCCGGAGCCCTCGAAGGCGGCGTGGCCGCCCTTCTTCAGGCGCGCGATCCGGTAGCCGTTGTCCTCGTACCAGGCCTCGAAGGCCTCGACCTCGCGGCGGCGCGACGGGTGGCGCATGGCCGACAGCAGGGCGACCTTCTCCCCGTCGGGACGCGTGCCGGAGAGCGACTGGTTCGCGCAGAAGACCATGTCCTCCAGCCCCGGGGTCGGCGCGATCAGGGAGACCGGACAGCCGGCCGCGTCGAACGCCTCGCGCAGGGCGTCCCACTGGCGCCGGGCCTTCTTCAGGTCCACGCTGCCCACGCGCCCCGCCATGTACGGGTTCTTGACCGCCAGGACCTGGTAGTAGTCGGGCGGGCACATCAGCACCCCCTTCGGGCGCTCCATCGCCGGGCAGTTCTTCAGGGAGAACCCTTGGAGGTCGTGGACGCTGCGGTAGAGTCGGGCGCTCATGAGAAGTTCTCCTGGACGAACGCCTCGGCGAAGTCCTCCGGCGCGGCCGCCGCGGCGGTCTGCGGCGCCTGCGCGCGCCGCACGAGCACGCGCCCGCGCCCCGCGGTCTCCCACGAGCACGCCTCGCCGAGCGCGATCCCCGGCGGCGACGCGCGGTGGACGACGGGAAGGAAGACCACCGGGCGGCGCCGGGCGACGCGGCCCTCGAGCACGCGGAACAGACGCCGGCGGACCGGGGTCTCCCGCCCGGACTCGCGCGCGAGCTCCTCCAGCAAGGCCGCGCGCTCCGCAACCGGGACCTCCAGCGCGCCCAGGACCGCGGACGCGGCCTCGGCCAAGGTCTCCCCGGAGAGCAGGTCCGCGGCGGCCGCCATCAGCCAGACCTCGACGAGCCGCCACGGCCGGCTGGGCAGGCGCAGGGTGGCCTCGGCGGCGCGCGCGAAGCGCTCGTAGGAGGCGTCGGCGCGCAGGCGCGCGGCGACCT
>JAJXTZ010000128.1 GCA_021783355.1 bacterium
GGCGTGGCGGACGGCGGCGACGGCCACGGCGCCGAGGAGCGCGACGGAGAGCGCGGCGGCGGTCAGGCGCACGCGGCGGGCCCGGGCCTGGGGGCGCGCGACGACGCGGTAGCGGCGGCGGGCCGGCTTGTTCCTATTCACCGACGACCCTCATCTCGAGTTCGAGAGCCACGCCGAAGGTCGCGCGGGCTCGCTCGCGGATGAGGTCGACGAGAGCGAGGACATCGGAGGCCTTGGCCCCGGCGAAGTTCTCGATGAAATTGGCGTGGACGGGGGAGACGCGCGCGCCCCCGATCGCATGGCCCTTGAGGCCCAGCTGCTCGATCAATTGCGCGGCGAAGCGTCCCGGCGGATTCTTGAAGGTGGATCCCACGTTGAAGGTATGGACCGGCTGCGTCTGGAGCCGCTTCTGCTGATAGCGCGCGACGGCGCTCATTATATCACCTTTGATTCCGGGCTTCAACTGAAGCAGGCAGGACAGCGCGACGAGGCCTCCGACGGGACCGTGGCGGTAGGAGAAGCTCAGGGCCTCCCGGGGCAGGACGCGCACGCTCCCGTCGGCGGGATCGGCGGCCTCGATCTCCAGGACTGCGGGGCCGATCTCGCCGTCGCGGGTGCCGGCGTTCATCGCGAGCGCGCCGCCCACGGTGCCGGGCACGCCGACGATGGGCTCCAGGCCCGACAGGCCCTTCTCGGCGCAGGCGACGACCAGCTGGGGCACGCGCACGGCGGCGCCGGCGCGCGCGCGGTCCCCGCCCGGGAAGGAGACCTTCTCGAACTCGCCGGTCAGGCGCAGGACCAAGCCGCGCACGCCGCGGTCCTTGACCAGGAGGTTGGAGCCCCAGCCCAGGACGAAGACGGGGACGCCGACGGCGCGCGCGGCGCGCAGGGCGACGCGCACCTCGTCGCGCTCGCGCGCGTCCAGGAAGGCGTCCGCGGGGCCGCCGATCTTGAACGTGGTGTAGCGGGCGAGGGGCTCGTCGAGGACGACGCGCGGGACGGCCGCCGTCAGCGCCTCTCGCCAGTCCCGCATTTTGACCTTTTATCATTTAATGGTATCCTGCCGCCATGGACGGAGCGTGGGTGGACCGCCTCGAGCGTCGTTTCGGCTTCCTGGCGGCGCCGGGACTGCCGATGTTCGTGGCCGGGATGACGGCCGCGGTGGGCCTGCTGGGCCTGTTCAAGCCCGAGTTCTCCGACCTGCTCGCGCTCTATCCCCCCCTGGTCCTGCGCGGCCAGCTCTGGCGCGTGCTGAGCTTCCTGATCGTCCCCCCGCCGACGGGTCCGCTCTGGCTGGCGCTCTGGGTGATCTTCCTCTACTGGTGCCTGGCCGCGCTGGAGACGGCCTGGGGCGACTTCAAGTTCACGGTGTTCATGGCCCTCGGGGTGCTGGCCACGGCGGCGGGGGCGATGGCGACCGGCGCGCCGTTCGGCAACTCGATTCTGATCCTGGCCGCGTTCCTGGCGCTGGCGCGGCTGATGCCGGACCAGGAGATCCTGGTGATGTTCGTCCTGCCGGTCAAGCTGCGCTGGCTGTCGGTGCTGGCCGCGGTGTGGATCGGACTGGGACTGGCCACCGGGGACTTGCTGACGCGCGCGGAGATCCTCTGCGGGCTGACGCCGTACCTCCTCTTCTTCGGCACCGGCCATTGGCGCGATGCCCGCTACGCGTGGCGGAGGTGGCGCGGGGGCTACCGGTGAGCGCGGCCCTGCTCGCCGCGCTGCTGCTGCTGCCCGCCGCGCCGTCGCGCGCCGCCACGGTCAAGCTCTTCGCGTACGACTCCCGCGGCAAGGCGCTGGACCTGCAGGGCCTGCTGGCGCGTCTCGGCCGCGCCGACGACGCCACGCCGCGCTCCCCTTCGGCCGCGCCGTTCTGGGCTTACCCGGTGGACGGCTCGACGCCGTCGCGGGTGACGCTGGCCCAGGACGGGAGCCTGCTCACCGCGACCTGGAACGGCGGGCCGGCCCGGCTGGACCTCGTGTGGCCGGCGCCCGACGACGGCTACGGCGAGGTTTGGGCCGACAACGACGGCCACTGCTTCGGCGACGGGGACGCGGTGTTCCTCGACGAGGCCATCGCGCTCACGCAGTACCGCCTCTTCAAGGAGTCCTGGAAGCGCCGCACGACGGACTGGGAGCCGCTGTTCGCGCCGGGCAAGCGCGGCAAGAGGGCGGCCGACGCGGCGCGCGACGCGATCGCGGCGGCCGAGCGGAAGCAGGAGGCGCCGGCGCGCGCGGCGGCCTTCGAGAAGGCCCTGCACGCGGTCTCGGTGGCCTGGGAGGAGGAGCTCTTCGAGCACGGCCGTCAGCTGGCCGCCTCGCCGCGTCTGGCCAAGCAGGAGCGCTTCGGGCTGACGCTGGACGCGTCCCTGGTCCCGCGGCTCAACGACCTCAAATGGATCGCGGAGGCGGTCCGGCGCTCGGGCTCCAACTGGGTGCGCGTGGTCTTCCGCCCCAACCCGGCGGACTTCACCTACGCCAGCCTCGGCTCCTTCAACGAGTACGACGGGGCCGTCGACCTCCTGCGCAAGAACGGGATCTCGGTGATGGGCGACATCCTGGACACCACGCAGTGGCCGCGCGGGATGACGCCGGCGATCTACGCCGAGCGCGTGAAGAACATCGTCCTCCATTATAAGGGCAAGGTCGCGGCGTGGGAGGTCGGCTCCGAGCTCAACGGGGACTGGCTCGGCGGCTCGTCCGACCCGCTGACCCCGGACCAGGTCTTCAAGATCTACTCGGCCGGCGCGGCCAAGGCCAAGGAGCTGGATCCGGGCGCGGAGACGGTGGCCACGCTGTACTGGTGGGAGGCCACCGCGCCCGACCGCGCGCACTCGCTGAGCGGCTGGCTGAAGACCTTCGTGCCGCGCGGCTTCGGCGCGAACGTCGACACCGTGGGCCTGGAGATGTTTCCGGACGACAATCCCGTCGGCATGCGCTTCGAGTCCGCCTTCGACGAGGTCGCCTCCGCCCTGCCGGGCAAGCGCCTGATACTCTCCAGCTTCGGCTACGTGGAGAAAAACCGCCTCCGCGGCTACTGGTGGCTGGCCCCCGACGACGTGGACGGCGGGCGCAAGGACCTGATGATCCTGTACACCACGGCCTCCTGCGCGATGCGCGCGTCGGTGTGCGGCGGCTTCTGGTGGCAGACGCTGGATCAGATGCTCCCCGCCCGACGCCACCACCGCGCCACCGACCTGTACAAGGTCTACCGCCGCACCGTCACCCAGCTCCGCCGCGACTGACGGCGATTTCGTATAATCCCGACCGCCGAGCTCGTAGCTCAGGGGTAGAGCATCCGCCTTTTAAGCGGGGGGTCGTGGGTTCGAATCCCACCGGGCTCAACGGTTTTCGCTTTGCGCCTCCATCGTCTATCGGCTAGGACGCGGCCCTTTCAAGGCTGAAAGACGGGTTCGATTCCCGTTGGAGGCAGTCTTTCCCTCGCGCCCCCGGACGGCCATACGGTTTGCCCATGACGAGTTTCGACCTGTCGGCGCGTTTTTTCCTGCAGCTCGCGGTGATCTGCGCCGCGGGGCGCCTGTGCGCGGCCGTGGGGCGGCGCTTCCTCCAGCCGCCGGTGGTCTGCGAGATGGTGGCCGGGGTCCTGCTGGGCCCGTCGCTGTTCGGTTGGCTCGCGCCCAGGGCGTCCGCGTGGATCTTCCCCCACGAGGCGATGCCGGTGCTGTTCGCCGCCAGCCAGCTCGGGCTCGCGCTGTACATGTTCTGCGTCGGGCTCGAGTTCCAGCCCGAGCTCCTCTCGTCGGGCTGGCGCAGCTCGGTCTCGGTGTCGCTGTCGGGCATCGCGGCGCCCCTCGTCCTCGGCGCGGGCCTTGGCGCCTGGAGCCACTCTCAGCCCGGCTTCTTCACGCCGGAGGTCGCCCGCTGGCAGGCGATGCTCTTCGCCGGATCGGCGATGTGCATCACGGCGTTCCCGATGCTCGCGCGCATCATCGTGGAGCGCGGCCTGACCGGCACGCGCGTCGGCGCGCTCGCGCTGGCCGCCGGGGCGTGCGACGACGTCGCGGCGTGGGCCATGCTGGCCGTCCTCATCGCCGTGCTGAAGTCCGACGCGGGCATCGCCCTTTCGGCGATCGTCGGCGGGGCCGCCTTCGCCGCCGCGGTGTATTTCGTCGTGCGCCCCCTCGCGCGCGTCCTGGCCGCCAAGGCCGGCCCGGCGGCGCTCGGCCCCGAGGGGCTGGGCGCGGCCCTGCTGGGCCTGATGGTCGCCGCGTGGATCACCGACTCGATCCGGCTGTACGCGGTGTTCGGGGCGTTCCTGTTCGGGCTGGCCATGCCCCGCGGGGAGTTCGCGCGCGCCGTGCGCGAGCGCGTGGAGCCCGTGACGACGGCCCTGCTCCTGCCCACCTTCTTCGCCTACTCGGGGCTCAACACGCGCCTCGGCCTGCTCGACTCGCCGGCCCTGTGGGCCGCGGCCGCGCTGGTCCTGCTCGCCTCGACGGCGGGCAAGGGGCTGGCCTGCGGACTCGCCGCGAGGCTGGGCGGATACTCGTGGGCGGAGTCCGCGGCCGTCGGCACGCTGATGAACGCGCGCGGGCTCATGGAGCTCATCCTGCTCAACATCGGCCTGGAACGCGGCGTGATCACGCCGACGACCTTCACGATCTACGTGCTGATGGCCGTGGCGACCACCCTGGCCGCCAGCCCCGTCTTCGAGCTGGTGCGGCCCCGCCTCGCCGGCGGCGCGCCCTCCCGCGCCCCGTCTCCGGCGCCGCGCGCCTGACGCCGGCCGGGCTCCGCTTTACTTGGGGTGGAGCAGGCGCATGATCATGGCCGCACTCGTCCAGGCGCTGCGGCCCATGGCGGCGGCCAGCGCCTGCTCCGGCTCGCCCAGCTCGGTTTTCTTCGTGACGGCGCGGGCCAGCCAGCGGCCGAGCGCCTGGACCAGCGCCGCGTCGGGCGCGCCGGGGCCCGGCGCGCGCAGGGCGGTCGAGAGGTCGCGCAGGGCGGCCAACTGGCGGGCTTGGACGGACGGCGGGAAGGAGCGGGCGACGCCGGCGTGGAGCTCGCCGCGGGCGACTTCGCCGGAGCGGCGCTCGGTCAGGATCAAGGTCGCGGCGATGATCGCCGTCTGCAAGGCCGCGCCGCGCGAGTTCTCGGACGAATAGACCTTCAGCGCGGGGAATTTTTCTCCCGCGAAATCGTAGAACGAGCAGGCGTACTTGAAGGCGTACGCGGCGACGACCTGACCGGGGGAAACGTTCCTGGAAGTCATGGGGGGACCGGCGTCGATCCGGTCTCGAATAGTCTAGATAATCGGGATGCTCCGGCGCGTCGAGGTTCCGCGCCCGGACGATCGGCGCCGCCGTCCGGCCGGACGCCCGGGCGGGACCCCCCTTGCGTCTTTTTATAATTCTTGTATTCTATGGGCATGCGCGCGACGATCGGCGTTCTCCTCTCCATGACCCTGCTGCTCGGTTCGGGCGCCGCGCGCGCCCAGGGGGCGGACGGCGGCGCCGTCGCGGCCCTGGACCGGGACCTCGGGATCCTGCGCGACGGCCTGGCCCGCGACGAGGACGCCGTGACCCTTCCCGAGTGGGACGCGCTGGCGGCGCTGAAGGCCCGGCCCGACGTGCTGTTCCTCGCCTACTTCAACGAGCGCCGCGCGGTGCGCTGGTTCGGCGACCCCGCGCTGATCGCCTCGCCCTACGCGGACTTCGCGCGGAGGTACCCCCGCGCGGACGGCGCGCTGGACCGGGTCTTCCGGACGAAGACCGTCCAGTTCGTCGCGCGGCCCGGCGACGCGGCCGACATCCTGATCCCGGTGCTCGACGGGAACCGCGTCGCCGGCGCGATCGATCTCGCGGTGATCCATCCCGGCGCGATCCCCCGGGCCTCCCGCGGGCGCAGCCGCGTCTCGCCCGCCCCGAAGGACGACGCCGAGCGCCGCCACTGGCTCAACGCCCTCGTGCTCTACATGGCGGGAGAGAGGGAACAGGCCGGCGCCGAGATCGACGCCTGCCTCGGCGAGGCCCCCCGGGACGCGGACTGCCGCAGCCTGAGGCGCCGCCTCTAGGACGCCCCTTCGGGCGGCGCCGCGCGGACTCAGCCCGCGCGCTTGGCCCGGCGCGCGGCGGCGGGCACGGCCAGTTCGCTCATCACGGCGAAAAGCAGGTCGAAATCCTCGTCGTCGAGGCGCAGGCGGTAGAGCGTCTGGCGGATGCGCTGGAGGCGCGCGGCGGTGAAGCGCGGGGCCTGGGACAGGCGCGGCTGTAAAAATTCCCACAAGCCCAGCATCCGGTCCGTCGAGACGGCGGGGCGCTCGTCCTTCCGCGCCGCCTGGGGGCGCGGGGCGGTCAGGGAGAAGAGGGCCACCGCGACGGCCTGCCCCAGGTTGAGGCTGACGCCGTCGCGGCACGGGATGCGCGCCAGGTACGGGCACAGAGAGGACTCCTCGCGCGTGAGGCCGTTGGACTCGCGGCCGAAGACCAAGGCGACGGGCCCGGGACCGTCCAGCGCCGCGGGCGCGGCGGGCAGGGAGAACTCCTCCTGGCGCAGGACGGTGGGGCGGCGGCTGAAAGCCACGGCCGTCGCGCACCCGCGCAGGGCGTCGGCGAGCGTGGGGACCACGCGCGCCCGGTCCAGCAGGTCCAGCGCGGCCACGCCGGTCTTGCGCGCCTCCGCGGGCGGGGTCTTCCAGGTGACGCCGGTCGCCACCAGCTCCGGCGCCCCGAAGGCGCGCATCGCGCGCGCGACGAAGCCCACGTTGCGGGGATTCTCCGGCCCGACCAGCACCACCCGGCACGCGGACGAGTCCATGGCCTACAGGATACACGAATCCGCGGTTTGATATCCTATGCCGGACGGACCGCCCCTCCCTCCCCATGACCGAACTCCCCGCGCGCACCTTCCGCGCCCGCGACGGCGTCCGCCTCGCCTACCGCGAGCTCGGCTCCGGTCGCCCGCTGGTGCTGATCCACGGCTACTTCTCCACCGCGACGGTCAACTGGGTGCGCTACGGCCACGCCGCGCACCTCGCGGAGCGCGGCTTTCGCGTCTTGATGCCCGACCTGCGCGGCCACGGCGACAGCGCCAAGCCCCGCGACGCCGCGTCCTACCCCCCCGATGTCCTGGCCGACGACGGCTTCGCCCTGGTCGAGGCCCTGGGCCTGACCGACTACGACCTCGCCGGCTACTCGCTGGGCGGCCGCACGGTCGCGCGCATGCTGGTGCGCGGCGCCGCGCCGCGCCGGGCCGTGATCGCGGGGATGGGCCTGGAGGGCCTGGTCCATGCCGTCGGGCGCGGGGCCTTCTTCCGGCGCGTGCTGACCGGCCTGGGGACCTTCGCGCGCCGCACCCCGGAGTGGCGCGCGGAGGCCTTCTTGCGGACCGTCGGCGGCGACCCCGCGGCCCTGCGGCGCGTGCTGGACGCCTTCGTGGACACCCCGCGCGAGGCGCTGGCCCGCATCGCCGTGCCGACGCTGGTGGTGGCCGGCGCCGACGACCGCGACAACGGCTCCGCCGAGGACCTGGCCGCCGTCCTGCCGAACGCCCGCGCCGTGCGCGTGCCCGGCGGCCACATGAGCGCCGTCGCCCGCCCGGAGCTGGGCGCGGCCATCGCCGAGTTCCTGACCGCGTCCCCCGGCCGAAGGGCCTAAGCGTCCCGGTCCCGAGGGGCCCTCCCCGAGGAGGGCGGCCCCGGGTATCCTGGGGGTGATGGACCTGGAGAAGAACGCTCTCCCGCGGCGCGCGATCGCCGCCCTGCTCTCGGCGGCGCTGCTCGTCGCGGCGCCGGGCCCGGGCGCGCAGAGGGCCTTCGCCGCCGTCGTCGTCTCCGCGGAGTCCGGGGCCGCCGTCGTCGTCTCCGCGGAGTCCGGGGCCGCCGTCGCCGGCTCCGC
>JAJXTZ010000129.1 GCA_021783355.1 bacterium
GAAGCGGCGCCAGCCCTCCCAGGCGGCCGCGCCGAGAAGCGCGGCCAGCAGCCACGGCCACCACGCGCGCCCCGCGGCCAGAGGGCTCTTGATGTCCTTGATGTCCGCGCCGGGCGGCAGGTCCGGCAGGCGCACCTGCAGGCGCGCGGGCGGGGCGGCGACGGGCGCGCCGTCCAGCGTCCACCGGGCGACGAAGGACGGGGTGCCGGTGTCGAGCGGCAGGACGGTCCAATCCCAGGACCCGTCCGGGGCCGGCGCGGCCGCCACCACCGCGAAGCCGCCGCCCGCGGATGCCGCCGCGTCGGGGACGAGCTTGGCGCCGGCGGGCGCCGCCGCGCGGTAGACGAGCCGCGCCTCCTGGCCCAGGACGGCGGCGGTGTCGCCGGAGACGCTCCAGGAGACCGTCGCGGCGGCGGTCGGGGCGGCGAGCAGGACCGCGAGGAGCGCGGTCCTCACCGGTTCCTCCGTCCCGCGCGGCGGCGGAAGAAGGCCACCAGGGGCTCGATCGTCGGGCGGTCGGTGGAGACGACGACGGGCTCCAGGCCGCAGGAGCGGAAGGTCCGCGCCAGCTCCCCGCGGCGCTCGGCCTCCTCGCGCGCGGCGCCGGCCGCCTGCGCGCGCAGGTCCAGCGCGGCGCGCGCGCCGGTCTCCGGGTCGACGACCTCGACGACGGCCGGGACGGCGGGCAGGGCGGCCTCGCGCGGGTCCTCGACCAGGACCGGGACCAGGTCGTGCTTGAGCGCGCAGAGCTTGAGCGCGCGCTCGAAGCCGCGGTCGCGGAAGTCGGAGACGACGACCAGGATGCAGCGGCGCTTGAGCATCCGCGCCAGGCGCTCGAGCGCGGCGCCGAGCGCGGTGCCGCGGCGCTTGGGCTGGAAGGCGAGGATCTCGCGCACGACGGCCAGCGCGTGGCGGCGGCCCTTGCGCGGGGGCAGGAAGCGCTCGACGCCCTCGGTGAAGAGGGCGAGGCCGACCTTGTCGTTGTTCTGCAGGGCGGCGAAGGCCAGCAGGGCGCCGACTTCCACGGCGGCGTCGCGCTTGACGCGGCCCGCGGCGCCGAAGTCCTGCGAGCCGGACAGGTCCACGGCGATCACCACGGTGAGCTCGCGCTCCTCCACGTAGCGGCGCACGAACGGCTTGCCGGCGCGCGCGGAGACGTTGCGGTCGATGTCGCGCGGGTCGTCGCCGGGCGCGTACTCGCGGACCTCGGCGAACTCCATGCCGCGGCCCTTGAAGACGCTGAGGTAGTCCCCGGCGAAGCTCTCGGCGACGAGCCTCCCGGTGACGATCTCCAGACGGCGGACCTGCGCCAGTAGTTCCTGTGGCAGCATGCGCTCTCCCGCCCCGGGACGCGGCCGTCCGCGCCCGGGCGCGGAGGGTTACGGGACTTCGACGGCCTCGAACAGGGCGCGGACGACCTGGTCGCTGTCGACGTTCTCGGCTTCCGCCTCGTAGCTGACCAGGATGCGGTGGCGCAGGACGTCGGGGCCGATGGCCTTGACGTCCTCGGGGGTCACGTAGCCGCGCGCGTTGAGGAACGCGTAGGCCTTGGCGGCCTGCGCCAGCGCGATCGTCGCGCGCGGGCTGGCCCCGTAGGCGATCAGGTGCTTGTGCGCGCCGAGGCGGTGCTTCTCGGGCTCGCGCGTCGCGTAGACGAGGTCGACGATGTAGTCCTTGATCTTCTCGTCCAGGTAGATTCCCGCCGCGATGCGGCGCGCGCGCACGATCTGCGCGGGCGCCGCGACCTTGGCGGGCGCCGGCGGCTCCTCTGCGGCCATGCGCTCCAGGATGGACTTCTCCTCGGTCTTGGACGGGTAGCCGAGTCGGATCTTCATCATGAAGCGGTCCACCTGCGCCTCGGGCAGGGGGTAGGTCCCCTCCTGCTCGATCGGGTTCTGCGTGGCCAGCACCAGGAACGGGTCGGGCAGGGCGTGGGTCTCGGCGCCGATGGTCACGTGGCGCTCCTGCATGGCCTCGAGCAGAGCGCTCTGGACCTTGGCCGGGGCGCGGTTGATCTCGTCGGCCAGCACCAGGTTGGCGAAGATCGGGCCCTTGCGCGGCTTGAACTCCCCGGTCTTGGGCTCCAGGATCAGGGTGCCGGTCAGGTCGGCGGGCAGGAGGTCGGGCGTGAACTGGACGCGGGCGAACGACGCGTCCACGCAGGCGGCCAGGGTCCTGATCGTCAGCGTCTTGGCCAGGCCCGGAACGCCCTCGAGCAGGACGTGCCCGTTGGCGATCAGCGCGGTCAGGAGGCGGTCCAGGACCGCGTCCTGACCCACGATCACCTTGCCCATCTCGCGCTTGAGCCCTGCGACGAACAGACTCTCCTCGCCGACCTTCCGGTTCAGCTCCTTGATGCCGCTGATCTCCATGGCGTCAGCCTCCTTGGTCTTGATGTCGTTCTCTACCATTCATTACGCCGCGGCGGGGTCCGGAGTTCGCGGGGTCAACGCCGCGCCCGGCGCTTGAGCGCCGCCTCGTAGTCGGCGCGCAGCTTTTTGGCCATCGCGTCATAGGCCGCCACGCGCCGGTCGTGAAAGCGGCCCAGGGCCTTAAGCGCGGCGATGCGCACCGACGGCTCCGCGTCGGACAGGCGCGCGGTCACCCAGGGCGTGGCGGACGGGTCGCCGCCGTCGCCGATGGCCCGCAGGGCCGCGACGCGCACGGCCGGATCGGGGTCGTCGAGGCTCTTGATCATCATCGCGAGGCGGTCCTCGCCGGCCTCGTCGCGCAGCAGTCCCACGATGCGGACCCGGACCTCCGGGTCCGGGTCGCGCGACAGCATGTCCTGCAGGGCGGCCGGCAGCTCCGGGTCGTGGATGTTGTGGAGGAGCCGAATCGCCGACCAGCGCACCTCGGGGTCTTGATCCTGGAGGGAGTCGCGCACCTTCTGGATCTCGCCCGGCGTCAGGATCGGCAGCGGCGGCCCCGCTTCTTGTTCGGCCGTCGGCGGCGGGGGCGGGGGCGGCGCCGCCGCGGGCGCCAGGAACTCGCGCGCCAAGTAGCCGGCGGACGCGAGGAAGACGACGAGAGCGATGAGCCGGTTCACGCGTCCCTAATGCTTCTGCGCGGCCGCGGCCGCCGCCTCCTTCTCGGCCTCGTAGCGCTGGCGCGCCGCGTCGATCTCCTTCTGCTTCATGTCCTGCAGGGTGTTCAGCGTCTTCATCGCCTGCTCGCGCACGCGCTCGTCCTGGTCGCGGATCGGCCCGTTGGCGATGTCGGAGGCGACGGAGAAGTCCCCGATCTTCTCGAGCGCCTGCAGGGCCGCCAGGCGCACCTCGGGCTCCATGTCCTTGGTCCCCAGCAGGACGGCCTGCACCACGTCCGGCCCCTTGCGGGCGCTGAGCAGGTTGAGGATGTTGATGCGCAACTGCGCGTCCATGTCGCGCTGGAGCATCTGCCGCATCAACGGCATCGCCTGCGGGGACTGGACCTTGTCCAGGAAGAGCACCGCCTGCCAGCGCACGTTCGCGTCCGGATCCTGGGCCGAATTCAAGACCTTCTGCAGCTCCGCCTGGTCGATCACCGGCGCGGGCTCGTTGAGGATGGCCGGCGGGGGCGGCGGCGGCGGCGGCGGGGCGGCGGGCTTCAGGATGCCCCGCTGGTAGAGGATGACGGCGAGAGCGGCGGCGAAGGCGAGGGCGGCGAAGGCTTTCATGCGCGGGAGACCTCCGGGACGGGTCCGGACGGGGAGACCGGGTCGAGCGCGCGGCGGCGCAGCTCGACGCGGGAGCCGTTCGGTGCGGCGGACATCGTTTCGGGCGGCGCCAGCCGGGTCCACGCGCCGGCGTCCACGCCTTCGCTGGCCAGCACGACGCGGCCGTCGCGCTCGGCGTAGCACATCACCGACCAGGGCAGGCCCGGGTGGAAGACTCCGTGCCGCCCCCCGCCCGCGCGCGCGGCGTGGCAGAGCGCGTGCAGCGCGCGCCCGTCGGAGGCCAGGGCGTTGAGGCTGGTGTAGGGCGTGGCGGCCTCCGGGTAGCGGCCCCGGCAGGACTCCCACAGGCGCCAATCCTCGGCGACGCACTCTTCGAACGCGCGCGAGGGATCGCCGACGCGCGCCAGATGCTTGAGGAACTGCTGGAAATAAACCTCGGTGTCGGAGTCCGTCTTCAGGCGCGCGCGGCGCGGGCCCAGGGCCTCGGCGACCTCCTGGCGGATGGTCAGCGTGCCGTTGTGGGCGAAGACCCAGCCCTCGTCGGCGAACGGGTGCGCGTGGGCCTCGTCGAGGTGCGGGTTCGTCGCGGCGCGCAGGTGGCCGATCACGACGGTCGAGACGGCCTCGTCGGCGGCGCGCGCGAAGCGCTCGCGCTCGTCGGTCGCGGCGCGGCCGCTCTTGACCACGCGCGGGCGGCCGGCCGCGTCGAACCAGGCCAGGCCCCAGCCGTCCTTCTGCGGGTTGGACGGGTCCGCGTCGGCCTGACGCAGCAGCGAGAACTCCGCGTCCACGAGCAGGTCGCGCGCGGTCCGCGGGGCGGCGCAGACCTGCGCGAAGAGGCGGCACATCGGCGTCAGGCGGCCGTCCGGGGGTCGGCGGCGGCCAGGGTCTCCAGGATGGCCAGCGCCTTGTCCGCGTTCTGGACGGCGATCAGGATGCGCGAGGTGCGGGTGCCGACGACCGAGGTGCCGTAGACGGTGGTGATGTTGATCTTCCCCTCGGCCAGCGCGTCGGCCACGCGCTTGAGCTGACCGGGCTTGTCGTCCACCTCGACGGAAAGGATGCCCGTCTCGACGCTGGAGAACCCGGCCTTGGAGAGGATCGAGGAGGCGTCGGAGTCGTTGTCCAGGGCGATGCGCACCAGGCCGGAGTCGTCGCGGACCTCGGAGGCGATGCCCAGGATGTTGATGCCGTGGTCGGCGAAGAGCGCGACCAGGCGGCTCAGGGCGCCGGGCTTGTTGGGCATGAAGACGCTGAACTGCTTGATCTTCTCGACTCTCACGGGGCTTATCCTAGCGCTTTCTCGCCGCGAACGCCAGCCGCCCGGACGCGCGCCGCCCCGGCGCGCGGGCGCGCCGGGGCGGCGGTGCGGGTCCGGCGGGCGGCTATTCGAAGGAGACGCCTCTCTTGAGCTTCGCGACCGTCGCGCGGAGCTTGGCCGACTGGCTGGAGAAGGGGCCGCCGACCTCTTTGTAGGCCCCGTCGCCCTGGAGGAAGTACAGGCCCTTGCCGCGCGAGTCCTTCAGCGAGGTGGCGATGTCCCAAGAGAGGTCGGCCATCATGCCGGCCACCGGGTTCTCCGAGGTCCCCACGTTGACCACGCTGGTGTCGGGGACCGAGGCGTCCATCGTGAAGTGGTAGCCCCAGGCGACCTCGACGAGCAGGGGCTCGACGGTCACCGCCGTCAGGTACTTGCCCTTGCCCTGGTAGGAGCCGCCGTAGGTGCGCAGGACCTGGTAGCGGACGTTGATCACCTTGACGCCGTAGAGGTTTTTGGCGCTCAACTCGTAGATCGTCCCCTTGGGCGGCTGCCAGCCGCCCATGTCCGCCCAGCCGATCTGGCCCTTCGGCAGGGCCGTCGCGTACTGGGTGTGGACGTCCACCACCGGGTGGTTGTCGGCGATGATCTTCCAGATCTTGAGGCCGGTGTTGATGATCTCGTTGAGGACCGGCAGCGGGTTGACTCCGCCGGGCTCCCCCCCGGTGGGCGGGGCGATGTCGGCCGGCTTGACGGTGGGACCCAGGTCCTGGATCTTGATGGACGACTCGTCGATCGTGAACGCTCCGGGGTCCTTCTGGGCGGCCTTGAACTCCTGGGGCGAGAACTGAGACCAGGCGGCGGGCGCGGCGGTCAGGACAATCGCGAGTGCGACCGGGAGTCGGCGGAACATCGGTACCTCCACTGGGATTTCGGGGTTGGCGGCGTGCGGACCGAACGTCCCAAACAGGATGCCCTGTGAGGCCCAGGAAAGACAGTGCCCAAGGGCCTAGACCGTCCTAGGACCTTGGGCCTATGCCTCGGGGAGGCTTACTTCGCGGGCTCGCCGGCGGGGGTCTTCGCGTTGGAGATCAGCGTGGACTCGCGCCACATGTACAGGGCGCCCAGCAGGCCGCCGAAGCTGTACAGAGCCGTGATCGACGAGGCCACGCCGCTGGCCGCCGTGGCCGAGCCGCCGACGATCATCAGGCCGAAGGCCTGCGACAGGATCTGGTACAGGAGCGGGTTGGTCATCCCCAGCAGCACGTAGCCGAGGAAGGCCCAGCGCATCATCGGGTCCTTGAAGAGCAGGCGCAGGCCGCCGGTCGGGCGCTCGGCCGGTTCCGGGGCCCCGGCCGCGTCCAGGGACTTGATCGCGCGGCGCAGGAAGAACACCGCGGCGGCCACCGGGATCAGTGCGGCGTTGAACACCAGGAAAGGGGTCAGGCCCGCGGTCTTGTCGAAGAGCGTCCCGGCGAGGTTCAGCGCGACGGTATAGATCGCGGCGAAGACGGCGCCGGAGACCGCGTTGATCTTGACCGTCTCGGCCTTGCCCTTGGTGCGGCTGAGGATCAGCGAGTAGAGCTTCTGCGCGGCGATCACCTCGCAGACGCCGAAGACGACCATCGCGCCGTAGGCCGGGGCCACGACGGGCAGGAGCAGGGTGGAGAAGCCCGCCAGCGAGAGCATCGCCGCGCCCATCCAGCCCAGCGTGGAGCGCGACAGGAGCTTCTGCTCGTCGGCGTCGCTCAGGCGGCCCTGGCCGCCCATCTGCTCGATCCAGCGGCCGAGGTAGGCCTTGAGGACCAGCCCGTCCACGAAGCCGGTCACCCGGCCCATCACGCGCTTGAAAGTTCCCCCGATCACGCGGTTGAGCGGCGCCAGCGGCGCGACGATGCGGGCCAGGGCGGAGCCGGCCTTGGTCGGGGCGGCGGAGGTCTCGCGGCCCTCGCCGGGCATCCGGATGCCGAACATGTACATCGCGACCGCGATGGTGAGCATCACGGGGTAGACCGCGATCGCGGTGGTGAAGCCGAACGCCTGGACCAGCACGCCGCCGGCCTTCGGGCCGGTGACGCCGACAATCTCCAGCATCCACTGCTGCAGGGAGTAGAAGCGCTCCATCGTGGCGCGGTCGTTGCCGAGCAGGAGGGTCGGAATCGACTGCTGTGCCGTCAGGGCCACGCCGGCCACCAGGCTGTTGAAGGAGTAGAAGGCGGTCAGCACCATCTCGGCCGAGAAGTGGCTCAAGGCCGTCGCCAGCCACGCGAACGGGGGCACCGCGGCCACCAGCGGCGCGGCGGGGCCCATCAGGTAGACGACCATGCCGGTGATCGAGAGCAGGCGGATCGCGGTGGCGCCGATGTAGGCGGCCTTCACGCCAATCTTGTTGGAGATCCAGCCGCCGCTGAGGCGGCCCGCGATGCCGGCCGCGCTGGAGACCACGGCGATGTGCGCCAGGGCCGAGAAGCCGCCGAACTTGGCGCGCATGAGCAGCGGCATCGCCAGGCCCAGGATCTCGACGCCCACCTGGGCGACGACCATGCCGCCGAGGAACCAGTTGACCGAGCGCTTGTTGGACGCGGAGGCCGCCGGCTTGGGGGCGTCCGGCGCCGGGACCGGGACCGCCTCCGGGGCGGCGGTCCGGGCCGGCCCGGCCTTCCCGGAGCGGGCCAGAGAAGGCTCGCCGGACGCGGACTCGGCGCCGTTGAGGGCGGCGGACTCGGACGGGACGGCGGCGAGGGCGGCGTCGCCGCGGCGGCGGGAGAAGAAGCGGATCAGCTCCTCGAAGCGCAGGGAGGCGCGGGCGGCGGCGGCGGCGGTGCGGGGGCCGGCCTCGATGCGGACCGTGACCTCGGCCGGCGACGCGGCCGGGGCGGCGGCGGGGACCGGGACGGATTCGGACGCGGGCTTGGCGGCGTCCTCGGGAGCGGA
>JAJXTZ010000130.1 GCA_021783355.1 bacterium
CGGGCGTGACTCCCGCGCAGGTGATGAAGCAATTGGAGGCCTGGGGCGTCTTCCACGGCGACTCGGACCCCCTGAAGTCCTATCTGGGCAGCGACGACCCGCGCCTGTCCTACATGACTCCGTTGGGCGCGGCCCTGTATCAGTCGCTCCAGGACCGCTTCCGCCAGGCCGGCGGCGTTCAGGGCGTGGTCGAGGCGCTGCAGTCCTACGAGCCCGGCCTCAAGCGCCTGCGCGACGCCGGTCCCGCCACGGCGGCCAACCTCCAGAACCTGGCCCGCGTGCAGAAGCAGCTCGACGGCAATTTCGCCCCCGAGCTGGCCCGTGCCTCGCCCGGCGTGGGGGACGCCTTCCAGCACGGCATGCGCCTGCAGGCGCTGATGACCGGCGCCGCCGTGGCCGAGCCGCCCAAGACCGGCGCCCTGGTCCAGGTCGCCATCCCCGACGGCTTCGAGTTCTGGGACAAGAAGGGCCTGGTCTACCGGATCAACAAGGCCAACGCCACCACCTACAACCGCGAGCTGCAGAAGCAGCAGCGCCTGATGAACCAGAGCCGCCCGCCGCAGGTGGCCTTCGTCCCCGAGACCGGGCGCTACAACGCCGAGATGTTCGATTACTCGTACTGGCGCATGAAGGACCAGTACGACGCGCTGGAGGAGGGCTACCACCGCGACCGCATGATCCTGCTGGCCGAACTTCTGGGCGTCGTGGGCAAGTTCAAAGAGGACATGTGGTTCACCGACAAGACGCTGGAGAAGGACCTGGTGGAGCAGGCCCGCAGCAAGAACTACGACCACCTGGACGTCCACTACAACCTGCTCCAGCTGGTGGACGGCAAGTTCGCCCAGCGCGTCGCCTACCTGGACGCCGCGCGCAAGGGACTGGAGCGCTACCGCGGCGACGAGCAGCGCGTCGTGGGGGAGATGAAGGCCAACCCCATCGTCAGCGACGGCCAAGTGAAGAGCCTCTCGCTCGACGAGCTGTACGCCACCCGGTACCTGAGCCTCGGCGTCCTGGAGACCCAGTCGTTCTACGTCAAGAACCAGCAGGACCGTCTGGACCCCTCGTCGCCCGACTCGGAGCAGGTGATGAAGGCCATCGACGAGTCCAAGCTCCCGGACGAGGTCAAGACCGCCTACAAGTTCCAGGCGACCAAGATGGTCGCCAAGCTCGAGGCCCTGCGCCAGGTCCTGGAGGGCACCCGCAAGGTCCTGGAGCGGTCCGACTACGCGGGCAACATGGACATGGCCAACGCCGCCCTGACCGCCAGCCAGGAGTCCCTGACCCGGCTCACCTCCGATTACTCGCTCTACGTCGAGGTCCCGTCCGTCGCGTACCTGGGACGCGAGCAGGCCGACCTAGGCTGGTACAACCCCGGGTCCAAGGCGGTCCGCGGCTTGTACCGTCTCGTCGCGCCCGGCACGCGGTACAACCGCGCGATGGACGCCATCGAGGCGGCCCGGCCCAAGTTCGACGCCATCCTGCGCCAGATCGCCGGCGGGGACCTGGTCGGGGCGCGCCGGGCGGCGATCGCGATGAATCCCGACGCCGCCGCCTCGGAGTTCAGCGCGGCCCTCGGGGCCGCTCCCGGGAAGATGAACGACGGCGTCCTGCTCGCCGCCTCGCTCAAGCTGGACCGGGACCGCATCGGTCAGGTCTTCGAGACCAACAAGTGGCTGGACTCGGCCGGGAACTTCGTCAATTGGACCGTGAGCCTGGCGCTGGCCGCTCCCACCCTGCGCTTCCTGTCCAACACCGGCGCGGCGGGCCTGATGCGCTACACCGCCGAGGTCCCGGAGGGGGCGTCCTTCGGCCTCGCGCGGCGCGTGATCCGCCGCGGCGCGATCATGGGCAGCGAAACCCTGCTCCACACCGCCGCCCGCCTGGAGTCCCTGGACCCCAGCCGGATGTGGCTGGAGAGCAAGGCGCAGACCGCCGTCGGGCGCTACCTGCTGGCCTCCAGCGTCCGCGGCATGAACGTGGCCGCGCGCCAGCTGTCCTTCACCGGGCTCTCCGGCGGCATCTCCGGCGCCTTCGTCCTCGGCCAGCACCTGTGGGACCAGACCTCCGTGAACGTGGCGGGGCACCAGATCCTCAAGCCCGGTCACTCGATGTTCACCGGCGACGCCAGCGGCGCGATGGACGCCCTGTGGACCGGCTTCAAGGGCGGCGTCTGGTGGGCCAACGAGTCCTGGCATCCGGCGCTGGGCTACGTGGGCCTGCCCTCCACCGCGTTCCGCGGCACGCGCCTGGCCGGGGCCATGGACGTCTTCGGCGCGCGCGGCGTCGCCGGCACCCTGGCGACGGGCGTCAAGCGCGGGTTCGGCCGCCTGGCGGGGACTTCCGCCGCGGCGGCCGTGGACGAGTCCGCGACGCGCGGCTTCCTCGAGCGCCTGGCCGAGCGCGGTCCGGCGGGGAAGTTCGGCGCCTTCGGCCTGGGCATGGCGGACAACGTGGCCAAGTACGCCCTGTTCAGCGAGGCCGCGGGCTGGGTCGGCCGCGACTGGGGCTACTACATGCCCTCGATGAAGATTCCGTTCACCGGCGTGGACGTCGGCGGCTGGCGCGATTCCAAGGACGTGGAGACGCGCATCAAGGGCGCCAACCAGCTCCAGCAGAAGTTCCTGGCCTCCCCGGCCTGGCTGCTGATCCCGACCTTCGCCGCGCACCAGGCCCGAGACGCGGCCGTCTACCAGCGCGCGGGCGAGGGCATGCGCCAGTTCGACGAGGCCGGCATGACGGCCGACTACGCCAACGCCCGCGAGGGCGAGCAGCTGCGCTTCCTGAAGACCCCCAAGGTGCCCCTGTCCCAGCGGGTCTTCGAGTTCAACCCGCTCTCCGACACCGCCGGCGACTATTGGATCGTGACCAAGGAGGTCCGCCGCGAGGGCATCCAGAAGGAGATGATCCGGTCGCTGGCGCCCGGGGTGAAGGACCCCAAGCCGTCGGACATCAATCCGATGGAGTTCTACCGGGCGACCCAGGTCCCCGACGGCGAGAACTTCCTCAACCTGAAGGTCAACGACGAGGTCCGCCTCGTCGCGCACCGCAACTTCATCGAGGCCCTGCTGGCCGACCCCGTCCGCACCAAGGCCGTGCTCGACGCCGAGCCCGGCACCACGGTCAAGGACTTCGGCAGCGTGACCCCCGAGGTCCAGAAGGAGGTCGCTGTCGCGCTGTACTCGTCCAAGCTCCAGGTCGGCAAGCCGATGCCGGCCGAGGTGGCCGGGCGGGTCAAGGAGATCCTGGCCCCGTACCTGGAGGCCAACGAGTCGGTCAAGCCCTTCGCGAAGGAATACATCGACGCGCTGCGCAAGACGCCGTCGAACAAGGCCTTCGACGCCGTCCTCGACGGGGTCCAGAAGAGCGTCGCCGAGTGGCGCGCGTCGGGCGCGAAGGAGTCGTACATGCAGCTGGTCTCGGAGCTGCGCGGGCGCGCCGACGCCCTGCGCGCCGAGGGCAAGATCTCCGAGCCCGAGCACCAGGTCCTGGCCAAGATGTACGACTACATCGAGGCCATCGAGCGCCGCTTCAACGCCTTCAACAACGTCAAGATGGTCGGCGCCCTCGCCCACGAGACCCTGGACGCCGTGCGCACCGAGTACGGCAAGGGCGACAAGGCGCGCCGCCTCGCCGACGCGATGACGGTCACCTTCGACGGGTGGTCCCGCTCGAACTCCCGCCCCGAGGCGGACGGCCCCAAGGCCGACGGCTCCTTCCAGACCATGCTCAAGGCCTTGGGCCGCCAGGTGGAGGAGGCGCGGCCCGGCCTCACCGACGCCGAGTACGGCGCGTTCCGGGACGCGGTCAAGGACATCTCGGCCGCGCCCTGGGTCCTCCACGACTCCAAGGGCCATCCGCTGCGCTACTGGCTTCCCGAGCAGTTCGAGAGCCTGACCGGCGCGATGACCGCGTTCTCCTCCCAGGGCCGGGCGAAGGGCTCCGTGCGCCTCTTCCAGATGCTCAAGACCGGCGGCGGCAAGACCATGCTGACCTTCGAGGGCCTCCTGCCTCTCGTCGAGGCGGACGCCGCCGCGCGCAGCACCCCGCTGCGCAGGGTCAAGCCCATCTTCCTCACGGTCCAGTCGAACCTGGAGGCCCAGGCGCGCATGGAGTTCATCGCCTACAAGAAGATCGGCTCCAACCTGGACTTCGACACCTACGAGGGCTTCAAGACCAAGATCGCCGAGGGCAAGACCAAGGGCAAGGACGTCCTGCGCGACTACTGGATCATGGGCGACGAGATGGACGGCGCCGCGCTGCAGCCCGCGCTGACCATCGGCCAGGTCTCCGGCTTCATCCCGCGCCGCTCGCCGGTCTACAACGAGGTCGAGCGGGTGGACACCGGCCTCGCCCAGCGCCTGGACCGCGCGAACTCCGCGCGCGGCTCGCGCGTGCTGACCGAGGCGCGCCGCCTGCAGGGCCTCCTGTCCCGGATGAAATCGCCCGAGGCGGCGGCCCTGCGCGTCGAGGGCACGCGCGTGGAGATCGCGGCCGGCCGCCTGAAGGAGGCCGACACGGAGGCCGCGCGCGTCCAGGCCCAGAACGACCTCGCCGCCGCCTCCGGCCGCCTCGACGCGCTGCTCGACGCGATCCCGTCGCGCGACTCCGACGCCGTGACCTCGGCGCGCGGCGCCCTGGGCCGCCTGCGCGAGGCCCTGCAGCGGCCGCCGGAGGACGCGAAGGCGCGCCGCGTCGCGCTCTCGGAGCTGGAGGCGGGGTTCAAGCGCCAGCGCAACCTCCTGCAGGAGACCGGCAGCGAGGCGGGCCTTTCGCGCCTGGCCCGGGAAGCCGAGCGCCGCACCGTCGAGCTCCAGGCCCGCGTGGAGCGGCTTTCCGCGGAGGCCGACGCCGCCGGGGCGTCCTCGGCGCGCGGGGCGCCGGAGCGCGCGTCCCTCCTGCGCGCGGAGCTGGATCAGGCGCGCCGGGAGCTGAGCCTCGTGCAGCGCTTCCGCTCCGTGGACACCGGGCAGCGCCTCAGCGGGCTGCAGGACCGGCTCGCGGCCGCGCACGACGATCCCGCGTACGCGACGCCGGAGAAGGTCGCCCGCTGGACCGCCGACGCCGAGGAAGCGCTGCAGGCCCTGCCGACCGAGCTCCAGGGCGAGGCGCGGGACCGCGCGCGGGCCTTGGACGAGCTGTACCGCACCGGGCGCGAGCTGCGCGCCCTGGACGACGGCCTGGCCGACGCCGCCCGCCAGGGCCGCCCGGCGCTGGACCTGGTGGCCCGGCGCGCCGCGCTGGAGGCGGACTACTCCACCTTGCGCGCGGAGACCCTGCGCCAGAAGGCCGCGCTGACCCGGGGCGGCGACGCCGACCTGGGCGGGATGCTGCGCCGGCTGGACGCCCTGGCCGGCGAGCAGTCCCGGCTGGAGGGCTCGGTGAGCGCGGCGAAGGCGCGGGGCGAGCGCGCTCCGCCGGACGCCGCCCGCCTGGCGCAGGTCCGCTCCGAGCGCGAGTCGCTGCTGGCGCGCGCCAAGGACGAGGCCCGCCGCCGGCTGGACCAGGCGGCCCAGGACGCCCTCGCCCAGGCGCGGGCCGGCGGGCCGGGCTGGCAGGACCGGGTCAGCGGCCTGATGGAGCGGCGCCGCCAGATGATGGAGGCCTTCGCCGGCGACGAGAACCCCATGTACTCCGTCTTCCGCGAGATGAACGACGACATGGGCGGGTTCTACATGCGCATGCGCAAGGGCGAGTCCGGCCGCGAGATGTGGAGCGCGCGCGTCGAGAAGCGCCTGGAGGCGCGCCGCGCCGCCCTGAAGGCCCAGGGTCTCGACGACGCCGCGATCGAGACCGCGCTCAGGCCCGAACGCGAGCGCCTGGAGGCCGCCGCGCCCGGGGGCCAGGAGCGCAACGCGCTGACCGTCGACCAGCTCAAGCGGACGCTGGACGGCAAGCCCCTGTCCCGGGCGCCCCTGCAGGTCTTGAAGATGGCCTGGGACGTGTTCCGCGGCCGCGAGCCGTCCGCGGCGCCGTCCACCGTGGGCCTGAGCCGCCTCTACGCCGCCAAGATGCTCAAGGCGCTGTTCCAGGACCCGACGATGCCGGCGCACCAGCGCGACAGCCTCTTCTGGAGCCTGACCTCCTCCCTGCTGTGGCCGCGCGGGATCTCCGGCGAGGGCTCGTCGTGGGTGCGCACCGAGGCCCTGCGCCAGTTCCGCGGCTACTTCGAGGACCCCGCCGGCATCCGCCTCGACGGCCTGTCCGGCCGCATCAACGTGGTCCACAACGGCCAGTGGTTCGAGTCGATGGACAACGAGACGCGGCGCTTCTGGGAGCTGGAGTACGGCGTGGACCTGACGCTGCCGTACACGCACCAGTCGATCAGCACCATCAAGGACGTCACCACCAACGAGGACGCCAACTTCATCTCCTTCTCCGGCACCGCCGGGCAGAAGCTGCGCGAGCACTTCGAGGAGCACAAGATCCGCATGGCCGGCGAGGGGTCCCGCGCGCCGGAGAACGTGACGATGAACGTGCTGGGGACGGCCTCCTCGCGCTTCACGCGCATCGGCGAGGCGCTGGACCGGGTGAACGCCTCCCGCGGGCGCGTGGTGGTCGAGTCCTTGACGGACGCCCCCGCTCAGGCCCGCGCGGAGATCGAGGGCAAGCTGGGCGGACCTCTGACGGGCCCGCGTTCCCTGTCCCCGGCCGATTTCGTCGACGGCTCCGCCGCGCGCGACTGGCTGACCGCCGTGCGCGAGCGCCAGGGCGACGCCGACCGCGTGGTCCTGCGCAAGACCGACGAGCCTCCGGCCTCCGTCAAGTCCGCCTTGGACGACTACCTGGCCCGCCGCGGCCTGGAGAAGAAGGACGTCGCCGTCGTGCGCATCAGCGAGGTGCGCGGCGCCGACGACGCGCAGACGCGGCAGGCGCAGGACTGGCTCCGGGGCCTGCGCTCCAGCCAGAAGGACACCGGCCTGGTGGTCCTGAGCGTCTCCGACACGCACGTGCTCAAGCAGGTGCGCCAGTACCTGCTGCGCAGCGGCATCAAGGCCGACGAGATCGCGATGGTCTTCTCCGACACCGAGTACCTGCGCAACAACGTCCCGGCGGCCAACGTGAAGAAGCAGATGAACCTGGACGCGCTCAACGACGGCCGCGCGCGCGTGCTGATCCTGGACACCCGCGTCGGCGGCCGCGGCCTGGACCTGAACTTCAAGGGCGACGGCGAGAGCCTGGCCTCCGACGCCTTCCGCGGCTACACCGACTTCGACATGCTGATCGTGGACCCGCAGAAGATGTCCTCGGTCCACCTCCTGCAGGCCGAGGGCCGCATCGACGTGGGGCGCGTCCTGCCCGCCGCCGCGCGCGACTTCTCGCTGGTCATGGACGTGCGCTCGGTGGAGGGCGAGAGCGTGTTCCGGGACATGATCGCGCAGGACCCGTTCTTCGAGCAGCTGCGCTCCGATCCCAAGTTCCAGGACTTCGTCCGCGCCCGCGGCGTCGCCAGCCCGGACTGGGCGGTCTATCACGACTACATCCGCGCCCGCGCCGCCGACGGCTCGATCGAGGGCCGCCAGCTGGCCGACGAGTACCAGGGGGTCGTCAAAAAGCACCTGGAGATCCAGCAGGCCTCCGTCGAGCACGACCAGCTGAGCTCCTCGTCGGTCCTGCAGGAGCCGGTCAAGGGGAACGGCCTCTATCCCGGCCTGGAAAAGGCCCAGTAGCCGGACTCGGCCTTCCCGGGATATAATCCCGTCCATGACCGGCGACGGCCCCTCCGGGACGGTCCTCCTCTTCGCGGCCTGCCTCCTGCTCGGCGGCCTGCGCGCGCCCCTGCTCTTCGCCGCGGGCGGGGCGGCCCTGTGGGCCGCGGCGTGGCGGCGGCGCCCCGCGCTGGGCC
>JAJXTZ010000131.1 GCA_021783355.1 bacterium
CGGCGGCGGACGGCGCGGCGAGGAGCGCGGCGGCGGGCAGGGCGGACGCCAGCGGAGCGGCGGTGACCGTCAGCGGAACCGCGGCGGGGGCGGAGGCGACGCCGCCCAGGGACGCGCGCGGGGCGACCTCGACTTGCGCGGCCGCCGGGAGGGCGGCCAGGAGCTGGGAGGCGGCGAGCAGCGGGGAGAGGGCGGCGGAGAGGGCGGCCTTGAGCGCGCGGCGCGGGAGGGATCGGATCATGGCCTCATTGTACAGGCGCGCGCGCCTCGGCGCCTGGACCGTTGGTCCGCCCGGAGGAGGGAAAAAGGACCTGCCTTCCGTGGGCCTTTCGGACTCTCAGCCGGGCCAGACGAAGTCGTGGTCGGCCTGAGCGAGCGGGGGGAGGACGGCGTCCTTGGGGCTGACCAGGGCCTCGGCGGCGGAGACCGGCCAGCGCACGCCGACGGCGGGGTCGTTCCAGAGCATCCCGCGGTCCGTCTCCGCGGACCAGTAGCCGGTCACCTTGTAGGCCACGTCGGCCTCGTCGCTCAGCGCGCAGAAGCCGTGCGCGAAGCCGGCGGGGACCCAGAACATGCGGTTGCCGGAGTCGTCCAGCTCGATCGACGCCCACTGCCCGTAGGTCGGCGAGCCGCGGCGCAGGTCCACGACGGCGTCGAAGATGCGTCCGCGGACGCAGCGCACCAGCTTGCCGATCGCGCGCGGGTTCTTCTGGTAGTGCAGGCCGCGCACGGTCCCGCGCTTGGAGCGCGACAGGTTGTCCTGGACCAGGGCGGGAAGGCCGGCGCCGGCCCAGTCGTCGGCGCGGAACGACTCCATGAAGAAGCCGCGCTCGTCGGGGAACGAGCGGCCCTCCACGACGAGGAGTCCCTGCAGGCCGCCGTACGGGGTGAAGGTGAAGGGCACGGGGAGAGTCTAGCGCATCGCGCCGCGCCCGTCCAAGGGGCTCAGGCGCGCGCGGCGCGCTCGGGGCGGCGCAGCAGGGCCTGCACGCGGGCCACGAGCTCGACGAAGGCGAAGGGCTTGGTCACGTAGTCGTCGGCGCCGCCGTTGAGGCCGTCGGCCACGTCCGCGGGGCTCCTGGCGGCGGAGAGGAACAGAACCGGCAGAGCCGCGGTCGCCGGGGCGGCGCGCAGCTCGCGGCAGAAGTCCAGGCCGTCGGCGTCGGGCAGCCCCCGGTCCAGGATGACGAGATCGGGGCGGAAGTCCGACAGATGCGCGCGCGCCTCGCCCACGGAGCCCGCGACGCGCACGTTGAAGCGCTCTTCCTCCAGCACGTAGCGCACGAAGCTGGAGACTTCCTCGTCGTCGTCCACGATCAGCAGGTTCATGTCGCCCTCCGCCCCCAGTGTGGCCCCGAACGGGCGCGGGGTCAATGAAAAAGACGGCAAAAGGCGGGTGAAAGGACGGCAAAGGCCCGCGGTCAGGGGAGCGGGAGCCCCAGCCGTTCGTAGGCCCGTTGGACGGACGGGAGGTCGAGCAGGCAGAAGAGGCGCCCGCCGGTCATGTCCGTGTCGCCGCCTCGCGGATGGACGAAGTCGATCGCCAACGGATTCTCTCCCGGCGCGGAGACCGTGAGCAGATACTGACCCGCGGGGAGATAGACGGACTGGAGGCGGGACGCGCCGTCGAGTCCGCGGGCGATCTCGCGGCCGTCCGCCCTCACGACCGTGCCCTCGGGAAGGTCCACGAAGAAGCCCCAGAATCCGCGCCCGTAGAACGGGTGAGGCCGTAACGGCGCGCAACCGCCAGATGCCGGGAGGCGCGCAGGACCTCGGGTCCTGCGGCGATCTCCGCGCCGGCCGGCGCCGGCGAGAGGGGAAGGCGCGTGCGCCGCGCGTCAGGCCTTGGCGGGGGACGCGGACCGGGCCGTCTCGAGCTCGCGGCGCCAGAAGTCCTGGCCCTCGGGCGGCAGGACGAAGACGGGGTCCAGATACTCGTAGCGGCGGGTCAGCGCGTCCGCGTCGTCGGCCTCGATGCCGGTGCGGTAGTTCTTGGTCCAGTACGAGACGCCCTTGACCTTGTCGTAGTCGGCCAGCTGGTGGATCCAGCGCTTGCCGACGTACGGCACGTCCACGGTCACGCGCGGGGTGGCGAAGCCGGGCAGGTAGCCCATGATGTCGTGCTGGAGCTTCATGCCCTCGGCGACCGACAGGCGCCAGTGCTCGGAGTTGGGGATCATGTCGGGCATGTAGAAGTAGTACGGCATGATCTTGGCGTGGTCGAGGAGCATGAAGCAGAGCTCGAGCATGTCCTTCTGGGTGTCGTTGACGCCGCGCAGGAGCACGCCCTGGTTGCGCACGTCGCGGAAGCCCATCTCCAGGATCTTGCGCACGGCCTTGCCCACCAGCGGGGTGACCTGGCTGGCGTGGTTGACGTGGGTGTGGACGGCGATGTCCACGCCGCGCTCCCAGGCCTTCTTGGCCAGGCGGTCCAGGGCCTTGAGCACCTCGTCCTGCAGGAAATGCTGGGGCAGGCCCTGCAGGCCCTTGGTGGCCAGGCGGATGTCGCGGATGTTGGGGATGTCCATCAGGTCCGAGACGAAGGCCTCCAGCTGGGCGATGGGCACGTTGGCGATGTCGCCGCCGGAGACCACCACGTCGCGGACCATCGGGGTCTTGCGCAGGTAGTCGAGCATGGCCGCGTAGCGGTCCTTCGGCGCCGCCTCGAACTTGTGCTTCTGGACCTGCGGGACGGTGTTGCCGACCAGGTCCATGCGCGTGCAGTGGCCGCAGTACTGGGGGCAGGTGGAGATCATCTCGGCCAGGACCTTGGTCGGGTAGCGGTGGGTGAGCCCCTCCGTGGCCCACATCTCCGACTCGTGCAGGGAGTCGCGCGAGGCGCGCGGGTGGTTGGGCCAGTCGGCGCGGCGGTCGGAGAACATCGGCAGCATGTAGCGGCGGACCGGGTCGTTCGTCAGGTCCTTCTCGTTCATGCAGTTGAGCATCTGCGGCGGGATCAGGATGGACATGGTGGCCATGTCCTTCTGGTCGCGCAGGATGTCCTCGGCCATCGCGTCGGTGAGGAACTCCCCGAAGGCCTCCTTGAGGTCCTTGAGGTTCTTGGCCGAGTGCTGGCGCTGCCAGAGGGCGTTCTCCCACTGCTCCTTGGTCACGCCCTTGTAGCCGGGCAGGCGGGTCCAGTCCGGCTCCTCGTAGCGCCGCTTGAGAGGATACTGGAAGGGCTGACGGGTCGAATCCGCCTTGACTTTCTTGGCCATGCCCCGATTCTAGCGTTTCCCGGCGTCCTCGTCCACGGGGGAGCCGCCCGCGGCGCAAAACGGCGCTCCCGCGGGTATAATCAGGGCATGCCAGCCAAAAGACTCCTCGCGTTCCCCGCCGCCGCCCTGGTCCTGGCGGCGGCCGTCGTCCCGGCCCGCGCGTTCCTGTGGTGGCGCTCCCGCCTGGAGAGCCGGTGGGCGGCGCGGCCCGTCGCCGTGGACGGCGACGACTCCGGCTGGGACGACTCCGCGGCCTACGAGAACTCGGGTTTGAGCCTGCAGGCGATGAACGACGGGTCCTCGCTGTGGCTGCTGGCGACCGCGCGCACGGAAACGGGGCGCGAACAGCTGACCGGCGCGGCGCGCCAGGACCTGACCGTTTGGTTCCTCGCGCCGGGGGGCAAGACCGCGCAGTGGGGCGTGCTCCTGCCCTTTCGGGAGCAGGGGGAGGACGCCGAGCCGTCGTACGCCGCCGCGCCGGGCGGCGGCGCGGGAAACCTGCCGGAAGGCTTCTCTTCCAAGCGGGCGGCCATCGGGCGCCGCCCGGTCTGGGAGATGCGCCTGCCGCTGTCCAGCGTGACGCCGGACGCGGACGGGCGCCTGGCGGTGGATTTCGCGGTCACGGGCGAGGCGGCGCGCCGGGCGCGGCGCGCGCGGCCTCGGCGCGCCGAGAGCCGGGCGGAGGGGGGCGAACGCGGCGAGGCCGGAGAAGCCGGCGAGGCCGGCGAAGGCCGGGGGAGGATGGGCCGCCGCGGCGGCGGACCCGGGCGGCCCCAGGGACCCGAGCCGCTGCGCCTGAGCCTGTCCGTCTCCCTCGCGCGCGCCCCGCGGCGGCGACGGTGACGCGGCGGGCGTTGACAGGCGCCTCCGCGGGCGCGATAATGCCCGCATGCTGAAGGGGAAAGTCGCCGTCGTGACCGGCTCGACCAGCGGGATCGGCCTGGGGATCGCCCGCGCGCTGGCCGCGCAGGGCGCGTCCGTGATGCTCAACGGCTTCGGCGCCGCGGGGGAGATCGAGGAGATCCGCGAGGGGCTGGAGCGCGTGTCGGGCGCCAAGGCCGCCCACCACCCCGCCGACATGTCCAAGCCCGCGGAGATCGCGAGGCTGATCGAGGCGGCCGGGTCGAAGCTCGGCTCCGTCGACGTCCTCGTCAACAACGCCGGCATCCAGTTCGTGGCCCCGGTGGAGGAGTTCCCGGCGGAGAAGTGGGACGCGGTGCTGGCCGTGAACCTGTCGGCGAGCTTCCACGCGATCCGCGCCGCCCTGCCGCGGATGCGCCGGCGCGGCTGGGGCCGCGTGATCAACATCGCCTCCTCGCACGGGCTGACCGCCTCGGTCCACAAGGCGGCCTATGTCGCGGCCAAGCACGGCCTGATCGGCCTGACCAAGGTGGTCGCCCTCGAGACCGCGCTGGAGCCCGTCACCTGCAACGCGATCTGCCCCGGCTGGGTGCTCACGCCCCTGGTGCAGAAGCAGATCGACGCCCTGGCCGCGCGCGAGAAGCTCTCGCCCGACGCCGCGCGCCGCAAGCTGCTCGCCGACAAGCAGCCCTCCGGCGAGTTCGCCACCCCCGAGCAGATCGGCGGCCTGTCGGTCTTCCTGTGCTCGCCCGCGGCCGACCAGATCCGCGGCGCGTCGCTCAGCGTCGACGGCGGCTGGACGGCGCAGTAGGCCCCGGATCCGATCCTTGGGCGCCGGGTCCCGGGTCCTGTGCGCCGTCGTCGCGGCGCTGGCGCTGCTGTCGCCCCGCGCCCGCGCGGGGAGCGGGGAGATCTCCTTTCACGCGGGGAAGATGTCGCTGAGCCTGGGGAAGTCCGCCTCCGGCGGCGGGCCGGCGACGGTGAGCGGGTCCGCCTACGGCGTGAGGTTCCTCCACTCCGCGGGACCCGTCGCGGCGGTCGGGCTGGACGTGGATTTCATGAAGCCGGCGGACTCGACCTCGAGCAAGCTGATCGCCGACGCGCACGCCTCCACCGCGATCGATTCCGAGTCCTTCCTCGCCGTGGTCCGCCTCGGCGCGACCGAGGACGCGCTCCAGCCCAACTTCCTCTTCGGCCTCGGCGTCCACGTGACGTCCCTGAAGCTCGAGGCCCAGCCCGACCCGGGCCACGGCTGGGCCGACACCCTGACCGGCGAGAAGCGGACCTTGATCGACTCGGAGGCGCTGGGCCCGGCCCTCAAGATCCAGGGCGGCGCGGATTACGCCTTCACCGACAACCTCCTGGCCGGGGCGTTCCTGGCCTTCAACTACCTGGGCAGCGCCCGGTACGAGGCCACCGGCCAGGCCAAGTCGCTGGGCGTGAACTCCATCAGCGGCAGCATGACGGCGCTGACCGGCGGGGTCAGCGTCACTGCCCGGTTCTGAGCGGCGTTCAGCCGCGGGGGGCGCCCGCGCCTTCGACGCGCGCGGCCAGCGCGTCGAAGGCCGCGTGCAGGCGCGGCATCAGCGGCTTGACGAAAGGGAACATCGCCGCGTTGGCGTCGATGTGGGAGGCGTCGTCCACGAGCTCCAGGCGGTGCAGGGCGGCCTTGCCGCGCGCGGCCACCAGGTCGCGGTAGGCCTCGGCGTGGCCGCGGGCGCTGATCAGCAGGTCCATGCGCCCGGCCAGGGAGACCAGCGGGACCTTCAGGTCGCCGGTGTTCTGGAAGGAGGCGATCGCCCCGCGCACGGAGGCGGGGCGGTCGTCCAGGTCGTACTCCTCCGGCTTCCCGGCGTAGTCCGGGTCCAGGTCGCCCAGGAACAGGAGCATCACCGCCTCCCAGTACGCGGCGCGGTAGAAGGCGAGCACGGGGTCCCAGCGCTCGTCGCCGCGGGGGAAGCCCGCGGACGCCAGCGCGTCGCGGTCCCAGACGGGCGCCGCCGTCGCGCGCAGGGCGGCGGGCAGCTGGCGCAGGAGATTGCCGGACTCCGCGCGCCACAGGACGCCTGAGACCTCGACGGCGCCGTCCACGAAGCCCTCCTCCGCCGCGCGCCGGGCCAGGAAGCCGCCGTTGGAGAGGCCGACGGCGTAGGTCCTCTCCGGGGCGCGGCCGTAGAACGCCTCGCACTTCCCGCGCGCGAAGGCGGCCAGCGCCTCCAGGCGCGAGGCCCAGCGGCGCACGGAGTTCTCGGGCAGGAAGGGCATCAGCACGGTGTCGCCGTCCAAGGTGGCGCGGCGCACGCCCTTGTCGGTGGCGGCGAAGGCGTAGCCGCGGCTCAAGGCGAAGTCGGAGAAATAGAGGTCGTAGGTGCGCTCGTCGGTGATGCCGGAGGCGGCCGCCACGACGAGGCGCCCGTTCCAGTCCCGGGGCAGGCGCAGGACGAAGCGCGCGAACTGGTCGGGGGGCAAGGTCCCCGCGACGAGCCGTCCCGGGACGGGCCGAGGCAGCGGCGTCCAGAGGCCCTCCGGCGGGACCACGTGCAGGGCGTCGGGGGCGAGGGTCCCGGCGGCGCGGTCGGGGGCGGTGGTCAGGTCCGGGAGGTCGGCCTCCTTTAGAACGGGGGCGCGCGGGACCGCCACGCGCATGGCGAAGGCGCGAAGGCCGCTCATCGCCCCAGCAGGCCGGAGAGCTCGGCGCTGTTCTTGACCGGGTAGTAGTGGTCGCCGGGCACGACCCGCGCGGTGAAGCGGCCGGTCGCGTCCCTGAGGACCGTGCCCGCGGCGGGCTTCGCGTCCGGCGCGCGCACGCCCAGCAGGTCGAGCAGGAGCTTCTCGCTCTCCCAGTTCAGCAGCTGGTCGTCGTGGGCGAGGATCACGTCCAGGCGCACGCCCAGGCGGCGCAGGCGCGCGGCGTCGCGCGGGGTGAACTCCAGGCGGAAGGCGTCGGCGGAGCGGCGGGCCAGGGCCTCCTGCCAGCCCTCGTCCGGCGCATCGGCCTCCAAGTCCTTGAGGTGGGCCTTGCGCAGGGGCTCGAGGCCCGGGCCCCACGGGCCTTTGAGGTCCTTGTGCATCATGTTGACGGCCCCGCGCGAGGCCGCGGAGAGGGCCTGGCCGCGCGAGAAGTCCCAGGCGGCCTGGAAGGCCTCGGCCTGGCCCCACAGGAACGGGTTGACGCGCGCGGCGGAGCGCCAGGCCTCGGCGGCCGCGCCCATCAGGTCCAGCCAGTCGGCGAAGGTCCGCGCCGCGTCGGCGATCTGCACGGCCTCTCGGCCGGTCTTGGCCTCGCTGCCCTGGTAATGGGTGGTGGCGTTGAGGAGGGTCACGCGCGCGCCCGCCAAGAGGCGGCGCGCCGCGCGCGCGTCCGGCGTGCGCAGCTGGACCATGCGCTGGAAGACCATCGCCCCGTAGGAGTGGAGGACCAGGTCGACCGAGGCGGCGCCGGATTCCCGCGCGGCCGTCACCATCATCCGCGCCAGGTCCCGCGCGTCCGCGTCCAGCGGCGAATTGACCGGCGCCCAGGCCGACGGCGGGTGGCCGCGCGTCCAGAGGAAGTACTCGGAGTCCGCCTTCGGCGCGGGGCGCGCGAACAGGGCCTCGAAGCTCTCGTTCAAGGCCAGGCCGCCGGCGTAGACGCGCACCCGCCCGCCGGGTGCGCCCGCGCGGCGCTTGAAGTACGCGGGGACCCCGCCGGCGTCGCTCGCGAAGGATCCCAGGGTCCAGCCCGGGCCG
>JAJXTZ010000132.1 GCA_021783355.1 bacterium
CGATGCGGCGCGCCCTGGCGCGGAGCGCGGCGTGATCGTCAACGCGCACGGCGTGGTGCTGGCGCGGCGCGCGACCGGCGAGTACGACCGGCAGGCGACGGTGTACACGGAGGGCCTGGGGAAGCTGCCGGTGCGCTTCGTCGGCGTCAGCCGCCCGGCGGGCAAGCTGAAGGCCCTGTCGGAGCCCGCGGTCTGGGGCGAGTACCGCCTGCATCTCTCCCCCCGCACGGACCTGGCCAAGTGCGTGGGCGGCAAGCTCACGGGCACCTTCCCGGGCCTGCGCCGCGACCTGCCGCGGCTGACCGCCGCCCTTTTCTGCTGCGAGCTGCTCGACCGCCTGACGCCGGAGCACGCGCCGGACGCGGGCAAGTACCGCCTGCTCTGCGCGACGCTGGCCGCGCTGGAGGAGTCGCCGAGCCGCTGGCTGTCCCTGGCCTTCGGCCTGCGCACGCTGGAGCTGGCCGGCTTCGGACTGCGCGAGCGCGCCCCGGCCTCCGCGGCCCGCGTGTGGACTGCCCTGCACGAGACCGAACCGGCGGAGCTGGCCGGCCTGCCCTTCGACCGCGAGGCCGCCTCCGACGCGCGCCGCCTGATGGAGACCCACGCCGAGACGCAGATCGGCCGTCCGCTGAAGGTCGCCGAGTTCCGCGAGGCGCTGCGCGCCTGCGCCCCCCGCCGCGAAGGAGCCCCCGCATGAAACCCCTCAGCTTCCAGGAATTGATCCTCCGCCTCCAGGGCTTCTGGTCGGAGCGCGGCTGCGCGATCGTCCAGCCGTACGACCTAGAGAAGGGCGCGGGCACCTTCAATCCGGCCACCTTCTTCGGCGCGCTCACCTCGGCCCCGGCGCGCTACGCGTACGCGGAGCCGTGCCGCCGCCCCGCCGACGGCCGCTACGGCGACAACCCCAACCGCCTCGGCAAGTACTACCAGTTCCAGGTCCTCCTCAAGCCCGCGCCCGCCGGGGTCACCGACCTGTACCAGGAGTCGCTCCGCGCCATCGGCCTGGATCCCAAGGAGCACGACCTGCGCTGGATCGAGGACGACTGGGAGTCCCCGACGCTGGGCGCCGCGGGCGTGGGCTGGGAGGTGTGGCTCGACGGGATGGAGATCACGCAGTTCACCTACTTCCAGCAGATGGGGTCGATGCCGCTCAAGCCCGTCTCGGTGGAGATCACCTACGGTCTGGAGCGCATCGCGATGTACCTGCAGGACAAGGACAGCGTGTTCGACCTGGACTACGGCGGCGGGCGCTCCTACGGCGACCTGCATCGCCAGCAGGAGCGCGAGTTCTCCCACTTCCATTTCGAGGACGCGGACGTGACGATGCTGGCGCGCCACTTCAACGAGTGGGAGGCCGACGGGGAGCGCCTGGTCGCCAAGCGTCTGCCGCTGGCGGCCTACGACTCGGTCGTCAAGGTCTCCCACCTGTTCAACGTGCTGGAGGCGCGCGGCGCGATCTCGGTCACCGAGCGCGCGCGCTACATCGGCCGCGTGCGCGGCCTCGCGCGCAAGGTCATGCAGCTCTACATCGAGACGATGGAGCCCAAGGCTCCCGCGGAGGCCGCGTGACCATGGCGAAGACCGCCGCCGATTTCCTGCTGGACGTGCACACCGAGCCCTTGCCCGCGCGCTTCGTCGCGCCGGCGCTGGAGCAGATGAAGGCCGGCGCCGTCGAGCGGCTGAAAGGGAAGCTCGTCCACGGCGAGGTGTCCGTCTGCGGCACCTTGAGGCATCTCGTCGTCCGCATCGACGGCCTGCAGGCGAGCTCTCAGGACTCGCGCGAGCGCTTCAAGGGACCGAAGGAATCGGTCTGGCGCAAGCCGGACGGCTCTTTCACGCCCGCGGCGGAAGGCTTCGCGCGGAAGTACGGCATCCCGGCGTCGGAACTGAAGCCGGTGGACGGCGTCCTCTACGCCGAAGTCGAGAAGAAGGGAGAACCCGCGGTCGTCGTCCTTCAAAAGCTCATCCCCGAGCTTCTGGGCGCGCTGCAATTCCCCAAGTTCATGACCTGGGAGGAGTCCGGCTTCAAGTTCGGACGGCCGATCCGCGCGCTCACGGCCCTCTACGGGGCGGAGGTCGTGCCCGTGACCCTGGCCGGCGTCACCTCCGGCCGTCTCGCCTACGGCCATCCCACGTACGCGCCCAAGCCGGTCTCGCTCGCGGACCCGTCCGGTCATGCGAAAGCCCTGCGCGCCGGCTCCGTCCTCGCCGACCCGGCGGAGCGCCGCGCGGCCCTGCTGGCCGAACTGGAGGCCGCGGGCAAGTCCGCCGGCGGGAGCGTCGACCTCGATCCGGAACTCGTCGACGAGACGGTGTTCATGACCGAGACGCCGGCGGCGGTGGTGGAGCGGCTCAAGCCCGAGCACATGGTCCTGCCTGCGGCGCTGCTCAAGATGGTGATGAAGAAGCAGCTGAAGTTCTTCCCCGTCCTGGCGCAGGACGGGCGCCTGGCCCCCGCCTTCGTCGGCGTGCGCGACGGCCTGCATCAGGGCGACGACTTGGTCCGCGTCGGCTACCGGCGCGTGCTGGAGGCGCGCTTCAACGACGCGGCGTTCTTCTTCGGGCGCGACTGTGCCGTGCGCCTGGAGAGCCGCCTGCCGGAACTCGAGCGCGTGACCTACCAGAAGGCGCTGGGTTCGATGGCCGAGAAGGCCGGGCGCGTGTCCGCCCTCGCCGCGTGGATCGCGGATTCGCTGATGGGGTCCGCCCCGCTGGACGCGGACATCGTCGCCGCGGCCTCGCGGCTGGTCTACGCGGACCTCGTCACCGACGTGGTGAAGGAATTCCCCGAGCTCCAGGGCGCGATGGGCGGAGTGTACGCGCGCCGCGACGGTCTCGGCGACGCGGTCGCGGCCGCCGTCGAGCAGTTCTATTTCCCGGTCGGCGCCGGCACGGCGGTCCCGGCGACGCCGGAGGCGGCGGTCGTGTCGCTGGCCGGCAAGCTGGACGGCCTGGCCGGCTGCTTCGCCGCGGGCCTCATCCCCACCGGCTCGGCGGACCCCTTCGCCCTGCGCCGTCAGGCGCTGGGCGTCGTGCGCATCCTGATAGAACGGAATCTCCCACTCAACCTGAACGAGGCGGTGGAACAGGCATTCAGGCTTCAACCGGTCTCGGCGGCGGACGCGGATGCGTTGAATGGCCAACTGATGAGCTTCATCTGGACGCGCGCCGAATCCTACTTCGAGGATCAGGGCTTCAAGAGCGACGAGATCCGCTCCGTGAGGACCGGGGCTTTCGAGGACCTCTGCGGGACTCAGCGCCGGCTGTCCGCCGTCCATGCCGTCCGCAGCGATCCAGCCTTCGAGCCGCTGGCGGCGGCCTTCAAGCGCGCGTCGAACATCTCCAAGCAGATGCGCTTCGAGCTTCAGGGGAAGCTGCCGGACCGGAACTTGCTCAAGGAGGAGGCCGAGCGGACGCTCCATGAAAAGCTCCTCGAGCTCGACGCCGCGTCCCGGGCGAGGTTCTCGGCCGGAGACTATGAAGGGGCTCTGAAGACTCTCGTCCCGATCAAGCCGCATCTCGATCACTTCTTCGACAAAGTCATGGTGATGGTCGAGGACGAAGCCTTGAAGAAGAATCGCGCGGCGCTTCTTAAATCCCTCGTTAACGCCTTCAACCGGGTCGCCGACCTCTCCGAGATCCAGTCCTCGGCGTCCTGACCGGCGCCGAATCCTGACCAAATCGGTCGACTGACGCTGGCGTCACCGTTTTCCTCCGCGGCCCCACGCCCGGACGGGCGGCTAACGGCCGGCGCGGGCGCGCCAGCCGGCCTTGGCGATCGGCATGCGGCGGCCGATGCCGAAGGCCTTGGCGGAGATCTTCAACGACGGCGGGGCCTGGCGGCGCTTGAACTCCGAGGAGTCCATGCGGTCGAGCAGGGTCTCGGCGACGCGGCGGTCGCCCACCGCCTGGGCGACGCGCGCGGGCGACAGGCGCGCCTGGACCCAGGCCTCCAGGGCGTCGTCGATGGCGTCGTAGGGCGGCAGGTCGTCCTGGTCCTTCTGCCCCGGGGCGAGCTCGGCCGACGGGGCCTTCGCGATGGTGGCGCGCGGGACGACCTCTCCCGCGGCGTTGAGCCAGTCCGCCAGCCGGTAGACCAGGTGCTTGGGGGCGTCGGCCAGCGGGGCCAGGGCGCCGCACATGTCGCCGTACAGGGTGCAGTAGCCGACCGCGAGCTCGGACTTGTTGCCGGTGGTCAGCACGAAGCCGCGCGGGGTCTTGTTGGACAGGCTCATCAGGATCGCGCCGCGCGCGCGGGCCTGCAGGTTCTGCTCGGCCAGGTCCGGCGCGCCCTTCCCCCAGCCGGGGCCGAAGGCCTTCAGGTACGCGGCGTAGATGCCGGCGATGGGCACTCTCCTCATCTCGATGCCGAGGTTGCGCGCCAGGAGCGCGGCGTCGCGCACGCTGCCGCGTGACGAGTACGCCGAGGGCATAGAGACGCCGACCACGCGGCCGGGTCCCAGAGCGCGGACGGCCAGCCCGGCGACCACGGCGGAGTCGATCCCGCCGGAGAGGCCCAGGAATGCCGTCCCGAGCCCGCACTTGCGGGCGAAGTCGCGGATGCCCATGACCAGCAGCTCGCCGGCCTGGCCGATCTCGTCGGGTTCCGGCGCGACGGTGGCCCCCTCCCAGGAGTCGGCGTCGAGCACCAGCAGATCCGGCGCGGCGAAGGCGCCGCGCGCGCGCAGGCGGCCGCGAGCGTCGTAGGCCAGGCTGCCGCCGTCGAACAGGATCTCGTCGTTGCCGCCGACGAGGTTGCAGTAGAGCAGCGGCAGGCCGTGGCGGCGCGCGTGCGAGGAGAGCAGGCGCCGGCGGGTCGCGGTCTTGCCGCGCAGGTAGGGCGAGGCGGAGAGGTTGATCAGGAGGTCGGCGCCGGCGCGGGCCTGGGCGGCCACGGGGTCGGTCTCGTAGAGGCGGCGCTCGGCGGTGGGATCGCGCGCCCAGGCGTCCTCGCAGATCGTCACGCCCAGGCGCCGGCCGCCCCAGGCGATCGGCAGGCTGCGCCGCGCCGGTTCGAAGTAGCGCGCCTCGTCGAAGACGTCGTAGGTGGGCAGCAGCGTCTTGTGGCGCACGGCGACGACGCGCCCCCGGTGGAGCAGCGCCGCGGAATTGCGCACCGGCTTGCCGGCGCGGCCCGGGTTGCGGGACACGAAGCCCACCAGCGCCGCGACGCTCCCCACGCGCTTGGCCAGCGCCCTGAGCGCGCGCTCGTTGGCCTCGTCGAAGCCGCGCTCCTCCCAGAGGTCGAGCGCCGGGTAGCCGCCGAGGGTCTGCTCCGGGAACACCGCCAGGCGCGCGCCGCGTCGCCCGGCCTCCGCCAGCGACGCGAGGACCTTCACGGAGTTGCCGCGCAGGTCGCCCACCACGGAGTCGATCTGCGCGAGGGCGACCTTCATCCTAGGCTCCGGACTCGGCCAGCAGGCGGTCGAAGACTTCGCCCGCGCCCATGAAGTTCTCCTCGATGGCGGCGCGGACCGCGTCGCCGGTCCCGCCGGAGGCCGTCTTCGCGACCGGGGCGATGCCCTCCATCGCCCAGGTCATGCACTCCGCGGGGTCCAGCGCGGTCTCCTGCGCGACCGCCGCCATGCGCCCCAGCAGGGCCACCGCCGTCGCCGGCAGGTCCTTGTCCAGCAGCGCCATGCCCGCCATGATCCCGCGGCAGACGCCGGAGACCGTGTGGCGCGGATCCTGGCGCTCGCGCGTGCTGGCGACCGCGGCCACCACCATCTTGCGCGCGGCCTCGGCGGCGTCGGCGGGGGCGTTGGAGTCCTCGCGCAGCGCGACGGCGATCTCCCTGGCCAGGGTCTGGAAGTCGTACTCCATCGGCCGGATTATAGAAAATCGTACAATGGCGCGGATGCGGATCTTGGCGGCCTGTCTCGCGGCGTTCGGCGCCCTCCTGGCCTCCGGCTGCGCGGGCCTGCCCGCGCCGGCCGAGCCCACCTCCGTGGACCATGGGATCCTGATCGCCCGGGCCCACGTCAACGGGGCGGTGCTCTGGTTCCTGCGCGACACCGCCGCCCGCGCCCGCGTCCTGCAGCTCGACGACAACGGCAACGCGATCCCGGGCAAGGTCGCGGTGTCCGGCCTGAGGACGAAAGGCGGCTCGGTCGTCTTCCTCGATCTTCCCCCCGGACGCTACGCCCTGGACGCGGTCTCCTTCCCCGCCCGCGGCGTCACCTACGAGGTCGCGATCTCCTGCGCGCAGGCGCGCCGCAACGACGTGGTGCTCGAGCCGGGCGGCGCCGCCTTCCTGGGGGACCTGACCCTGGACGGCGTGTTCCCCGAGTTCGACGTGGCCGTGGACCGGGCGCTGACCGTGCTGGGCCACTGGCTGACCCCGTTCCTGAGCCGCCCCGTGCTCCCGCGCGACGTGATCCTGCGCACCTTCGACCGCGGCCCCAAGGCCGAGGGCGCGGCCCTGCTGGACGCTCGCGCCGCGCTGAAGGGCACGGACTGGGAGCGCGCGGTCGTCGCGCGCCTGGAGGTCTTGGGCACTCCGGAGCCCGCGCCGACGCGCGGCCTGCGCGAGCGCCAGGTCCCCCTGCAGGAGGAGCCGTTGTTCTCCTGGCGAGACACCCTGGAGTGGGGCCCCCCGCGCCGGTTCACCCGCGGACTGGTCTGGGACCGGCCCAAGGGCGGCGCGCAGATCGCCGTCTTCTTCACCAGCGCCGCCGCCCCGGGCTTCCGCGGCTACGACGAGGCCGTGCGCGAGATGCGCGCCGCGGCGGGCGGCATCGACGACCCGGCCGCCGTCTACGAGGTCCGCGTGGGCACCTGGACGGGCTTGGGCGCGCGGACCACCTCCTACCGCTATCCCGAGGGGACGCTGGTGGGCAGCGAGACGCGCGTGGTCGTCACCGAGACCGTGCTGGTCGATTACCCGCGGGGCATGTACACCGCGCGCTTCAGCGCCGACCGCGCCGCGTTCCGCGCCCTGCAGCCCGCCTTCCGCGCGTTCCTGCTGCATCTGGAGCTGGGGCCTCCCCCGCCGAAGAAGAAGCGCGAGGACGACTCGCTGCCGTTGATGCCGCTGTGAGCCCCCCCGAGGAGCGCCGCCGCTCCGCGCGCCTGCTCTCCGAGTACCCGCTGGTCCTGCTCGACGCGTCCGGGAAGGTCCTGGACGACCGCGCGCTGGCCCACGACCTCTCCGACCACGGCTTCAAGTCCGAGTCGCAGGCCAAGCTGGAGCGCGGACAGGCGGTGCGCTTCCGCCTGTCGCTCGACGCCGCCGGCGAGATCTCGGCCCGCGGGCGGGTGGCCTGGACGCAGAACCTGGCGATGGCGGAGTGGGCGGGCGTGGAGTTCTCGGGCCTGAGCTGGGGCGAGCGCCGGATCCTGCGCCGCGTCACGCGCCCCGCCGCCGCCGACTGGAGCGTGGTCGCGGGCAAGGCCGCGGCGGCGCTGTTCTGGATCATCGGCACGGCCCTGGCGGCGCGGGTCCTCTCGTCGCCGCGGTGGCGCGGGTTCGCGCTCTCCCTGCTGCCGGCGGTGGTCGCGGCGCTGGCGATGGGCGCGGCCCTGCTGGTCCTGCTGCGCCCCCCGCGCCGCTAGGAGCCTGTCCGAGTAATCCCCGTCTGTAATCGGTGAAATTCTCTCGGCGTCCGAGGAGAGAATGAAATCCTACCGTCCCTACGAACCGGATCAGCTGTTCCTGATGCCGCCATCCGTGAAGGACTGGTTGCCGTCAGAACATCTGGCGCACTTCATCGTGGACGTCGTCGCGAATCTGGATTTGAGCGCGATCAC
>JAJXTZ010000010.1 GCA_021783355.1 bacterium
AGTCGCGGCCGTTCGACGAGTAGAAGCTGCCGCTCGGCGCGAGACCGGTCACGGGAGGGGTGGCGTCGGACTGCAGGCTCAGGGTCCGGGGCGCCGAGGCGTTGCCCGCCTTGTCCACCGCGCGGTAGGCGACCGTGTGGCGGCCCTGCGCGAAGGTCAGCGCGGCGGCGTAGACCGCGTACGCGCCGCCGTCCACGGCCGCCTCGATGCGGTCCACGCCCGAGGCGACCGAGCCCGACGACGGGTCCACGGCGGAGAAGGTCACGGGCGTCGCCGGGGTCACGAAGAGCGCGCCGTCCGCGGCCGCGTAGGACGGCGAGTCCACATGGACCGAGACGACGGGAGGCGCCGTGTCGATCAGGACGGCCGCTTCGCGCCGCGGCTCCGCGTTCCCGACGTTGTCCCAGCTCTGGAAGGCGAGGGAATGCGCGCCGGCAGACATGGTGAAAGTCCCCGCGTAAACCATGTAGGCGCCGCCGTCGATCTGATAGCGTGTCAGACTCACGCCGGAGGCCGCGTTTCCGTTCGGCGGATCGACGGCATTGAGGGCGAAAGCCGTGCTCGAAGAAGCGTATGTGCCGGCGGTTCCGGTGGACTGCACGCCGCCGACGAAGAGGAGGTCGGTGACCGGCGGAACGAAGTCCACGACGACCTGGCTGCTGCGGGGAATCTCGGTGTTCCCCGCCGAATCCTCGCTGTAGAAAGAAATCGTGTGCGTTCCCTGGGCGACCAGGGTGAAGGTCCCGGAGTAGGCGGAGAATGTCGCGTCGTCCACCGCGTAGAACGTCTTCGCAACGCCCACGCCGAGGCCGTCACCGACGACGGTCTGGTCGTCGACCGCGCTCAGAGACAACGGCGTGGCACTCGTGACGAACACGCTCGCGCCGGCGAACTCCGGCAGGCCGACGACCAAGGAGGTTCGCGGAGGCAGGAAATCCAAGACCCGGGAAACGGTCACGCGAAGGACATTGGCGGACTCGGTGTTGCCGACGAAATCTTGCGAATAATAGGCGAGGACATGCGTCCCCGAGGACAAGGAAAACGGGGACTGCTCGACCGCGGGCGAGCTCCCATCGATCGAATAGAAAGTCAGGGCTGGGCCCGACTCCGAGTCCTGCGCAGAGAAGGAAATCGTATCTGTCGAAGTGATGACCGGCGACGATGACGCGACGATCGCGCCGTCGATGAGGACATCCGTGTGAGGCTCGGTTGTGTCGACGTCGACGGTGGAAGTCTCGGTCGGTTCGATGTTGCCGGCGACATCCTTGCTGTAGAACGAGAGGATGTGCGTCCCCGCGGAAAGGGAAGGGATCGTCCCGGCGTAGGGTGCGAAGGCGAAGCCGTCGATGCTGACGTAAGTCTGCGCCACGCTCGGCCCCTGCTGGCCGGGGGACGCGAGGAGGCTCAGGGCCGTCTGGGTGCCGATGAAGACGGGGTCGCTGCCGATGCTGGGGGTGCCCGCGACCAGCGCAGTGACCGGAGCGGACGTGGAAGCCAGGACCTGGAACGCCGCCGTCGCGGTTGAGGTCTGGTTGCCCGCCCAGTCCGTCGCGGTCACCTCCAGCAGCCAACTGCCGGGGGCCAGCGCGGACACCGGGACAGGGCTTCCGTTCGTGACCGGAATCGGAGGCTGAGGCCCCTGCTGCATCAAGTAGGCGCTGACCGTCGTGCTGGAATCGAGCGTGTCCGCGACCGAGTAGCCGATGTTGAGCGAGGTCCCGCTAAGGAACGGCCCGGTGCTCGACTGCACCGGCTGAATCGCGACACTCGGCGGAACGGGGTCGAGGAGCTGAAGCGCGCCCGTGCTGAGCGCCGCGGCGTAGAGCGAGTCCCCGGCGAAGCGCGCCTGGAGGGCAGTGAACTGACGGTAGGGCGCTTGGGGAGCGAACGAGAAAGAGACCGTCGTGCCCGAGAGCAGCCCGGTCGCGAGGACCGTCGTCGTCGAACCGTCGACGGTCTCCAAGTAGACGGTCTTCGGCTTCGCGCCCTGGTTCTGGAGAGGATTTCCGTCGGCGTCGGTCAGCGTCAGCGTCAGGCGCGCGGAGCCCGTCGCGTAAGCCACAGCATACGGCGCCTGTAGGATCGCCGGCTTCTTCAGAACGGTGATGTGGACGCTGGTACTGACGGGCAGGTAATACAGGCCGTCGCCCGGATACGAGACGTTCAGCGTGTAGTCGCCCGGGACGGCGGGCAGAGTCGTCGGCAGGGTCGCCGTGCCCGTGGAGTCCGTAATCGCGGACGCGGTCTGCGTCGAAGGCGCAATCGCGAAGCTGATGCGCTGCTGGCGCGGTCCCCCGCCGCCGGCGGCGAACCGGGCCGAGAACGCGGCCGTGCTCGCGAAGATGCCGCTGGTCGTGCCGGTGTAGGCCAATTGCGTGGGCAACGGCACGGCCGACAGGATCGTGTTGGTCGGCGTGACCTGCTGGACCGCGTTCGGGAAATAGACATCGGCCTGGTTCCGGATTACCGCGCCGGCAGGCGTCCCGGACTTGAGCCGCGTCGTCAAGACGAAGCTGCCCCCCGCGCTGGGTGCGGCGTTTCCAGTCAAGACCGTCAGCGTCCGGGTCGCGGGATCGTAGGCCCAGGGGAAATTCGCCGTGGTCGTCGAGAGCGGGACCCCACTCGAGAAGACCAGACTGTACATGTTCGAGATGCTCAGAACGGAGTCGTCCAAAGACGAGTCGAGTACGTCCTTGACGTAGACGCCCAATGCGTTTCCATCGCCGACGTTCTCGAACTCGAGGGTATAGGTCATCGTCTGGCCCGGCGCGACGGACCCTTCGGGCCCAGTGATCGAGTTCGGATCGCCGGGAGCGCGAAGCTGCGCCGGCGGCCACAGGACGCCGGGGCCTCCCGGACCGGGGAAGCAGCTCGCGATTCCCGCCCCCAGGCACGCCGGCGACGGGGTGCCCGGTTGCTGCGGTCCCGTATATGGCGGTGGTGGAGGGCCTTTTGTCCCAGGAGGAGAAGGCGGCGGCGAGGGCGGGCTGGGAGGCGTGGCGCCTGGCGGGAAATCTCCGACGGTCAACGGCACGGAGCAGTTGTTCGCCTTGTCGCAGGCTTGGGCGATGAGCCAATCGCCGTCGGGGTTGAGCGCAGAGAAGGTGATTGGCGAACCGTTCGAGGACGCCTGAAGCAGTCCGAATTCGTAGATGTTCAGGCTCACGATGGGCGCCAGCGATTTCGCCACCGAAAAAGCGATCGGGTCGTTCGGGGTCCTGGCATTTGCGCCCAGGGTTTGGCCGAGCGTGTCCATGGCACTGACCGCGGGGAACGAAGTCTCGGACGTGAACGAAAAGACCGCCATGAGGTTGTTCGCATCTTGCGCTTTGATTGTGTACATCCCGTCGCCGGGAGGCGAGAACTGGAACGACACCGCCTGCTGGCCGCTCGCCAATGAAGCGGTATAGATCTGGCTGCCACCGGCGTCCTCGACCACCACGCTGTTGAGCGGAACGCCCTGACTGACCGTGACGGAATAGGGCGGGGCGTTCGAATAATCCCATTGCTTCAGGGGCCGGCCGCTCGCGTCGCCCACGAGGATCGTCGGCTGGCCGGCGACGGTGAAGGTCAGTGCGTCGTCGCTCTCCAAATCGAGCGAGTTGACCGCGGAGACGGTCAGCGTGTGCAGGCCGTTTCCCAGCGGCACTTGCGGCTTATAAGTGAACGGCGTCAAGAGGCCGCCGCACCCCGGCACGCCCGTCGCGCTGGTCCCGGCGACGAATATTATCGCGCGGCCGTCGATCGCGGCGGATGGAACGCCGGTGAGGGGCGTCTTCGCCGACGCGCAAATATCCGCCTCGATCTTGGGCGCGGCGTTCATGGTCGTCGCGCCGTCGGTCTTGCTCCCGTCCAGCGTGACGCTCGTCAGCAGCGGGAACGGCGAGTAAAACGCATATGCGCCCGGGAGCAGAAGGTCTTGCGTCGGCGCCCGGACCTTGCCGATCGGAGAACCATACGCGTCCATGATTACGGGACTGCGTGTGACGGGATCAATGGAAGTGATTACTTGGACATGTCCCCCGGGTTCGCCGTTCGATTGAATTTCGACGATTAAGTCTCCAGCATGGGCCGCGCTACCCGGAATCGGGACTGAGTACCCGGCCATGGCTGCGGCGTTATCCGTCGTGTCTTTCGGGATGTTTTCTTCTCCAAACAAAGCGCCATATGCGAAGCCGGAACAGTCAATGCCGGCCAGCATATACGCGGGCCTTAATGGCGAATCTGCACCATATTTTTTAAATATCGCATATGTGTCCGGCCGGACATTCGAATTATTCCCTCCAGGAGGCGTCCCAGAATTAATTCTACTCGCGGTTCTGGCTCGAGTCTCGCGCCCACCATATACATAGGGCCAATCCGAATATTGGTCACCGACTTCGTGGTTCTTGCTCGTCCATAAATACCCATTGGGCCAGCCTGTCGAGTTGTGCACGACAGTCCACGCCGGTGTTGACCACATCCCGAGCGCCTCGTTTACAATGTCGACACGCGTCCGCGCCTGAGCGAATTCGCTCCCGGCGACAATCAGGACCGCAGCCAACGAGAAATTTCGGAGTGTCATTTCCCGAACAAAGAATATTTTGTTACACGGATCGCCCAATATTTTGTGGCGGAATCGATAAAATACGCCATGACATATAAATTCCCTCGCCTAGAGAATTCACTAGTAATAAAATACGGTTCCGACTTCTCATAGATGAGAGTTCCCATCGGAGAATACACCCTGACACCATTCCCAACGGACCAAACATTGCGATTTTTATCCCGAAGAATTCTGAATATGTATTTCGATTTCTCTAATGGGTGGCGAGACCGAAATTTCTCTTCTGTCGTTCCCAATTGCGCGAATCCCTCATTAAGCTCCCTGGCGTGTAAGGCGTTATAATGCGCGGGTGCCAGCGTCTTGAGAATAGTTGAGGCATCTTTGTCATGATCAGCGTTTACAAATCCATCCCCGCGCAGACAAAGCAGATGCGGAGGGGCAGGATGCATGGAGTCTGCGACATTGCGTTGCTGTAAGACACAAATAGAACCGTTTATGAAACCGATGGCTTCTACTATCCCAATCAAAGCGGGGAGATCGCGCATGCGCTCCTCCGACGTGGTCGGGGAAGAAGATGGGATCGCTATAGAGCGAACGAGTTTCCCGGTTTCATCGTATTCCTGAAGTCGATTGTTGAGGGTATCGAGAATATAAATGTGCTCTTGATTATCAATCACAAGGCCGGGCCAAGGGCCCTCCTCTTCCGGCATAATTGAAAATTCCCCAGGTCCCGACCCATTCCTGGCTTCAATGAGAGTGATCGGCTGGATGCTCTCCGAGGTTTGCGGATAAGCAATGCCGCTCGCAAAGACCGAGGCTATAATGAGCATGTAGCAACGCTTCATTGGTTCTCCATGTTGCTTCAAGGAATCAGTCCGGGCGAGACGCCGGCGAAGACTTGATCGGCGTATATGTAATCCCATTGCTTCAGGGGCCGGCCGCTCGCGTCGCCCACGAGGATCGTCGGCTGGCCGGCGACGGTGAAGGTCAGTGCGTCGTCGCTCTCCAAATCGAGCGAGTTGACCGCGGAGACGGTCAGCGTGTGCAGGCCGTTTCCCAGCGGCACTTGCGGCTTATAAGTGAACGGCGTCAAGAGGCCGCCGCACCCCGGCACGCCCGTCGCGCTGGTCCCGGCGACGAATATTATCGCGCGGCCGTCGATCGCGGCGGATGGAACGCCGGTGAGGGGCGTCTTCGCCGACGCGCAAATATCCGCCTCGATATTGGGAGCGGCATTTTTGATCGTCGCTCCATCTGCCTTGACGCTATCCATAGTTGCATTTGTCAGGATTGGGAATGGAGAATAAAAGGCAAATAGGCCAGGTTTTAGCAGGAGGTTGGTGTTGACTTCATCCCAAGAGCCTCGTTAACAATATCCGCACGAGTCCGGGCGTGAGCAAATTCGCTCCCCGCTATAAAAAGGACCACAACCAACATGGTCTTCTGGAATGTCATTTCCCAGACAATGAGTATTTTGTTATACGAATCGCCCAATATTGAGTCGCCGAATCGACATAATAGGCCATGACATACAAATTCCCATGTGTTGAGAATTCAGTGGTGATAAAATACTGCTCTGATTTCTCATAGATGAGGGCGCCCGTCGGCGAATACACGCGAATTGTATTCCCAACGGACCAAATATCCCCGTCCTTATCGCGGAGGATTCCGAGTATGGGTCTCGACTTTTCCAAAGGATGCCGGGCTACAAATTTCTCTTGTGTCGTCCCCAACTGCGAGAAGCCCTCTCGGAGGTCTCTCGCACGCAAATCGTTGTAATGCGCTGGAGTCAGCATATTGAGAATGCCCCGAGCAGCCTTGTCATCGTCAACGTTCACAAAGCCACCTCCTTCCATACGAATCAGATGGCGGCGGCCAGGATGCCGCGCGTCTCCTGTCGCTCGTTGTTGCACGGCGTAAAGTGACCCATTGATGAAGTCGATTGCTTCTACCGTTATAATTTTTGCTGCAAGACCTCGTTTTTGTTCGTCCGGAGTAGTCGGTGAGGATGAGGAGATCGGAATGGAACGGATGAGCTTCCCATTGTCATCATATTCTTGAAGTCGATTGTTCAGGGCATCAAGTATGTATATGTGCTCTTGATCATCAATCGCGAACCCGTGCAACGGACTCTGTTCTGGAACGATATTGAGCTCGCCCGGCCCAGACCCGTCTCGTGCTTCAATGAGGGTCACTGGCTGGATGCTCTTCGGCATTTGCGGATATGCCATGTCGCACGCGAAGACCAAGGCCACAATAAGCATGACGGGGCGTTTCATTTTATCTCCAGGATGCCTTAGGGAATCAGTCCGGGCGAGACGTTCGCAAAGACTTGATTGGCGTAATCGGTGCTCACCAACTGGACTTCTCCTCCGTTAAGAAGATTGTGGGGCTGCGGGCCGCTCGCGACGGGGAGGCGCACGCGCGTCTGATAGGTGAAGGTCAGCGAGGCACGCGGCGGGACCACGGGGATGTCCCAGCGGACGAAGGGCTTGCGGTAGAGCGCGCCGGTATTGTTCCACCAAGAGCCCTGCTGGTAGACGGTGTAGTCTCCGCTCGCCGAGACGAAATCCGCCCATTCCGATGATTCCGCGACGAGAGAGAGGCCGGGAGCGCTCGCGTAGCCGTCGTTGCGGACGGTGATCTCGTAGGTTTCCAGCTCGCCTGTGTTGAAGATGTGCGGATAGGTCGTGAAGATGCTGAGGAGAGGCTGGATCGGAAGGCCGATGTCGGCCTTGTCCAAGGTCATCAGCAGGGACTGCGGTGAGGTGGTGACGAGCCAGCCGTTGAACAAACCGAACAACGGCTGATCCAGGTAGCCGTAGAGACGCACCGATTGCGCGGGAGTCGTGGCCGCGTAGGCCCAACCGACGCCGGCGCCCGCAGCGGCGGAGTAGGTCGGCAGGAAGAAGCCCTGGCCGTCGTACGGGTTCCCGGGACTGGCGATGCGCAGGAGCGTGAACGTGGTCTCGAGGGCGCCCGCGGCGTAGCCGCTGACTTGACCGGTGATGGACGCCTGAAGAAGGCTGAGCGGCGTTCCCGGATATTGGACCGTCTGCGGGGTCTGGGAGGAGCCGGTGAAATAAAGGTCCGTCGCGCCGGTCTGACCTCCCTCCTGTATGACGCGGCAGTTGACGGCAAGACGGTCGAAGTTCCCGCTCCCGGCGACCGATTCGGTCAGCACGCCGCTGAGGATGCCGCGGATGCCGGCCTCCATTGATCCATTGAGGCGCATCTGGCGAGAGGCCGAATCCGAAGTCGCCGTCCCTTGCCATTGCCCGCTCAGCGAATCGCCCGAGGGCAGGGTCAGGCTCCAGGCGCCGGTGAAGAATCCCTTGCCCGCGAACGAGCCGGTCTGAACGGTGACGAGGTGGAGGATCGCCCGAGTGAAGGTGCCCATTGGCGATCCGGTGGAGACGGCGCCGGTGAAATCGAGCGACTGGGCGGACACCGTCTCGCTCAGGTTCTGGTTGCTGGTGAGCTGGGCCTGCATCTGCGACAAAGAAGTCGTCGAAGCGGACGCATTGAAACCGCTCAGGTGTCCGTTGTCGAAGACGATTCCCGGGCTGCCGGGACCGGTGCCGCCGCCGCCAAGGACCGAGTAGGCGGGAGAGCCGGTCTTCGTCGCATAGGAGAGCGCGATGATCCCGCCTCCGCCGCCCGCCCCGCCGTAAGGCGTCCCCGCGCCGCCGTTGGCGCCGAGAGTCCCGGAGCCCGTCAGCGTCCCGGCCGCGATGTTGACGGTGCCGCCTCCGCCCCCGCCGCCGCCGTCCATGAACCAACTGCTGCCGCCGCCGGAAACGCCGTTGGCCGACACGGCGCCGTTCAGCGTCAGCGTCCCCGCGACCTGGAGAACGATCGCCCCGCCTCCCGCGCCGCCGCCGTTGTGGGAGTCCCCGCCGCCGCCCGACCCGAAGTCCGCCGGGCTCATCATCTCGTCATAGATTCCGCCGCCGCTGCTGCCGCCGCCTCCGACACCTCCCGCGCCGCCGTGGCCGCCGCCCGCGCCGATGTTCGTGCTGGTCCCACTTCCGCCGCCGGGGCCGAAGCCGACCGTGCGCACCCCGCCGCCAGCGAAACCGAGACCGTCCGCGTTGATCGATGCGCCGCTTTGAAGATTGAAGTCTCCCGACACGTTCAAGGCGAGTTCGCTGCTCACCCCGCTTGAATTCGGCGCGTGGGTGAGTTTTCCGCCGGTGTCGATCTCGACCGAGGTGAAATTCAGGGGCGGGACGCTCGCCTGCTGGAATATCCCGCCTTTACGCACGACCAGATTCCCGCCTGAAGTGCCGGGAGCGGACAGCGCCAGAACGCCGCCGGCTCTCACCTTGATCGTTCCGCCGGGGACGAAGACCAAATCGGCGCCGGAGAGCGCCGCCGCGCCGTTCACGACCAGGGAGCCGAGGTTGACGGTGCTGCCGGTGTCGAAAGCGACGACCGAATTGTTGAGCGTCACGGCGCCGAGCGTCAATGACGCCCCGCTGATCGGGGTCGGGGCTTGGCGGAGGACGGACGGGCTGCCGACGCTCAGGCTGTAAGCGGCCGCGCCGGGCCCCCGCGTGGCGATCACGCCTTCGCCCGCCGTCGCGCCGCCCAAACCGGGCGGGTCGGCCTGATACTGGATCGTCGAGCCATCGCTGCCCGAAACCACGACTGCGACGCGTCCCCCCGCGCCCGGGGCGCCCCCATAGGGCGCCGGCGGTCCGCCGTTGGCCCTCACGACGCCCGAGCCGGCCAGGTTCGTCGCCGTGACGTTGATCGTGCCGCCGCTCCCGCTCCCACCGCCGTCCATATAGAAGTTGCTGCTGCCGCCGGGGACACCGTTGGCCGACAGGGTCCCGTTTACCGTCAGCGTCCCTCCGACCCTCAGGGCAATCTCGCCGCCGCCCGCTCCACCGCCGTTGTGGGCGTCGCCGCCGCCGCCGGACCCAAGGTCGGTCGGGTTGGTCAGGTCGTCGTAGGCGGCTCCGCCCGGACTGCCCCCGGCCCCAGCCGCGCCCAGGCCGCCATGGCCGGCCCCTCCGCCGTTATTGGTGCTCCCGGTTCCTCCGCCACCGGACCCGTTACCCGGCTGATTGAGGCCACCGCCGGAATATCCCAAACCGTCGCTGGAAACCAGACCGCCAGACTGCACGATGAAATCGCCCTCAATGGTCAGATCCAAGAACGAAGATTTGGTCGCGGCGTTCGCGGCGTGCGTGAGCTTGCCGCTGGAATCCACCTCGACCGAGGTGAAGTCGAGGCGATTCGCGTTCATCGTCTCGAATACCCCGGTGTTGCGCACGAAGAGCGCCGCCCCCGAGACCCCGGCCGCGTCGAATTGGAGCAGCCCGCCGCTGCGCACCTCGATCGCCCCGCCCGGAGCGAAGCTCAAGGTCCCCGCCAGAACGCGGGTTTGGCCGATGACGCTGATCGAGGAAATGCTCAGGATGCTCCCCGTGTCGAAGGCGACATCCGAATTCATGAGCGTGGCTCCCACGAACGACGGGGAGGCGCCCAAGACCTCGGTGACCGCCTGGCGCGATATCGAATTGTCGCCGATGGTGAGCTCATAGCCGGCGGCGCCCGGCTCCTGAATCGCGATCGTTCCCTGGCCGCCGGTAGCCCCCGCCGCTAAAATCGGGTCAGCATGGATCTGGAGCGCCGAGGAATCGCTTGCCGTGACGGCGATGGAGATCCGACCGGCGCCTCCAGGAGCTCCTCCATAAGGCGTGCCCGCGCCGCCGTTGGCCGTCAGAGACCCCGCCCCGGTCATGCCGGCCGCCGTGATGTTAATCGTGCCGCCGCTGCCGCCTCCTCCGCCGTCCATGAAAAAGTTGCTGCCGCCTCCCGAGACGCCGTTGGCCGACATGGTCCCGTTCAGCGCGAGCATCCCTCCGATCCTCAGGTTGATTTCTCCGCCGCCCGCTCCGCCGCCGTTGTGGGCGTCCCCGCCGCCGCCCGAGCCCAAATCGATCGGATTGGTCGTATCGTCGTACGGGGGCCCGCCGGGGCTTCCGCCGGTTCCGAATGCCCCGGCTCCGCCATGTCCGCCCCCGCCGCCGTTGTTCGAACTTCCCGTCCCTCCGCCGCCTGGTCCGAATCCAGCGCTTTTCAATCCGCCCCCGGCATAACCGCTGCCGTCAACCGATATCGCCGCGCCGGACGCCAGAGAGAAATCGCCGCTGACGGAAAGGTTGACGATGGCCGCCCTCGCCGACGAATTCGGCGAATGGGTGATGCGCCCGCCCGCCAACACGCCGATTCGCCGGAAGGTCAACAGGCTCGTGGTGTTCTGCAGCAGTGTCGCGCCGGAATTGATCGTGACCTGGCCCGCAGAGGAGGCCGCGCCGGAAATCTCGAGCGTCGGCGTTTGAGAACCGGCCGCATCGCCGAGCACGAGCGAATTGAAAGTCGCCGTCGCGGCACCCCCGACGGTGACGGTCGCATTGACGTCGATCGTGACGTCATCAACCGCGGTGGGAACCTGCGCCGGCGACCAGTTGGAGGCGACGGACCAGTCGCCGCTCGTCGCCCCGGTCCAGCTCAATGCCGCCGAACGCGCGGGAGACGCGCCAAGACTGAGCGACAGGAAGACGGCGAGCACAAGCGCAATCCGACGCGGCGCTAGCCTCCGGCTCAACACGATCATCGGCGATGCGGCGGCGCACAGAAACATTGGTGTGGAGTATAACCCCGTTCGGATATAGCGCAAGACCCAAACGAAGTAAAACGACAATACTGACCTTCATTTTTACGAATTTTTTGAGGTTCCGCTCTCGTGCTCGGGGCGAATTTGAGAATCGTCGGCTGCTTCGAACCTCTCGCAGGGACTCCGTTTCCCATCCCGGACGGGAGCAATCGGAGGAAATCCAAGCGGGAGCCGGGCCCGTCGCGGCTTTCGACGGCGTCTTCAGCGCCGGATGCCGGCGCGGCGCCGGGAAGCCGCGTAGCCGGCGCCCTTGGAACCCCGCGTCCCGGCGGCGGGAAAATTAGTATAATCGCCGGAACCGCCGTCGACGGCGCTGACCCTCGACGAGACCTGGAGGACGAACAACGATGCGCAAGGGCAAGTATTTCTTCAATTCCGAGTCCGTGACCGAGGGCCATCCCGACAAGGTCTGCGACCAGATCTCCGACGCCGTGCTCGACGCCGTCCTCGGCCAGGACCCGACCGGCCGCGTCGCCTGCGAGACCTTCGTCGCCCGCGGCCTCGTGATCGTCGGCGGCGAGATCACGACCAAGGCCATGTTCGACGTGGACCAGCTGGTCCGCAAGGTCGTCAAGGACATCGGCTACACCCGCCCCGAGTACGCGTTCGAGGCCGGCTCGTGCGCGGTCCTCAACGCGATCGGCCGCCAGTCCCCGGACATCGCGCAGGGCGTGGACACCGGCGGCGCCGGCGACCAGGGCATCATGTTCGGCTACGCGACGCGCGAGACGCCGGAGCTGATGCCGCTGCCCATCGAGCTGGCCCACAAGCTGACCCGCAAGCTCGCCGACGTCCGCCGCACCGGCGAGTTGCCGTACCTCGGCCCCGACGGCAAGTCCCAGGTCTCCGTCGAGTACCTGGACGGCCGCGCGGTGCGCGTGGACACCGTGGTCCTCTCCACCCAGCACGGGCCGGAGATCCTGGACAAGTCCGGCGACCAGATCACCGAGAAGGCCCGCAAGGAGCTCATCGACGCGGTCATCCGCCCCGTGCTCGGCAAGCGCCTGATCGACGCCAAGACCCGCTTCCTGGTCAACCCGACCGGCAAGTTCGTCGTCGGCGGCCCCGCCTCCGACACGGGGCTCACCGGCCGCAAGATCATCGTGGACACCTACGGCGGCCGCGCCCCGCACGGCGGCGGCGCGTTCTCCGGCAAGGACCCGACGAAGGTGGACCGCTCCGCCTGCTACATGTCGCGCTACATCGCCAAGAACGTGGTGGCCGCGGGCCTGGCCGAGGAGTGCACGGTCCAGCTCGCGTACGCGATCGGCGTGGCCGAGCCGGTCGGCGTGTACTTCGACACGCACGGCACCGGCACGGCCGAGGAGAGCCGCATCGAGCACGCCGTGCGCCGGATCTTCCCGATGACGCCCAAGGGCATCATCGAGACGCTCAAGCTGCGCCGCCCGATCTACCGCCAGACCGCCGCGTACGGCCACTTCGGCCGCACCGAGAAGGGGTTCGAGTGGGAGAAGACGGACAAGGCGGACGCCCTGCGCGAGGAAGTCCTCGGCCGGGGCGCGAAGGCCCGGAAGGTCCTGGCCGTCGCCTAGTCCCCGCCGCGACCCGCACGAAGGGCCCCGTTCGCGAGAACGGGGCCCTTTTTCGCGGGCGAAACCCCCGGCGTCTTTTTGTAGAATCGGGGCATGAACAAAACCGTCGCCAGCGCCGCCGAGGCGGTGTCGCGCGTCAAGGACGGCGCGACGATCATGCTCGGGGGCTTCGGGGTCTGCGGGGTCCCGGAGAACCTGGTCGCCGCCCTCCTGGACGGCGGGGCCAAGGACCTGACCCTGGTCTCCAACAACGCCGGCCTCGACGAGTTCGGCATCGGCACGCTGATCCGCGCCGGGCGCGTGAAGAAGATGATCATGTCCTACGGCGGCGAGTGCAAGGCGTTCGAGGACGGGGCGCTCGCCGGCGCGATCCAGGTGGAGTGGAACCCGCAGGGCACGCTCGCCGAGCGCATCCGCGCCGCCGGCGCCGGCGTGGCCGGCTTCTACACCCCGACCGGCTACGGCACGCCGGTGGCCGAGGGCAAGGAGACGCGGCAGTTCGACGGCCGCTGGTTCGTCTTCGAGCGCGCGCTGAAGGCCGACGCCGCGCTGGTCAAGGCCTGGCGCGCGGACGCGGCGGGCAACCTCGAATTCCGCAAGACCGCGCGCAACTTCAACCAGGTGATGGCCACCGCGGCGGACTTCGTCGTCGCCGAGGCGGAGCAGCTGGTCGAGATCGGCGGACTGCACCCGGACCACATCCACACCCCCGGCATCTACGTGGACGCGGTGCTCAAGGGCGCGAAGTACGCGAAACCCATCGAGAAGCTCACCGTGAGGAAGGCCGCCGCCCATGCCTGAGATCAAGGACTCCCGCGTCGTCATCGCCAAGCGCGCCGCGCGCCTGCTGCGCGACGGCGACTACGTGAACCTCGGCATCGGCATCCCCACGCTGATCCCCAACTTCCTGCCCAAGGGCGTGGAGATCACCCTGCACACCGAGAACGGCATGCTGGGCTACGGCCCGTACCCGCACGACGGCGAGCAGGACCCGGACCTGATCAACGCCGGCAAGGAGACGATCACGGAGCTGCCCGGCTGCTCGTACTTCGGCTCCCACGAGTCCTTCGCGATGGTCCGCGGCGGCCACCTGGACGCCACCGTGCTGGGCGCCATGCAGGTCTCCGAGGCGGGCGACCTGGCCAACTGGATGATTCCCGGCAAGAAGGTGAAGGGGATGGGCGGCGCGATGGACATGGTGGCCGGCGCCAAGAAGGTGGTCGTCGCCATGGAGCACGCCACCAAGGACGGCACACCCAAGATCCTGCCCCGCTGCACCCTGCCGCTGACCGGCAAGGGCGTGGTGAGCGTGATCGTGACCGAGCTGGCGACCTTCGAGGTGACCCCGGAAGGCCTCTTGATGACCGCGCTCCACCCGGACTCGAGCGTGGACGCGGTCAAGGCGCTGACCGGGGTCCCCTTCAAGACCGCGCCCAAGCTCGAGGCGTACGAGCGCTAGCGCCGAGCCCCGCGCCCCCCGCGTGCCCGTCTCCGAGCAGGAGTTCCTGGAGCAGACCGCCGGCCCGGTGTACAACCTGGCCCTGCGCCTGACCGGCAACCGCGCCGACGCCGAGGACCTGGCGCAGGACGCGCTCCTCAAGGCCGTGCGGGCCCTGCCGGGCTTCCGCGGCGAGAGCAAGGCCTCCACCTGGGCCTACCGCATCACGCTCAACGCCTGGAAGAGCCTGCTGCGGGCGCGCCGGCGGCGCGCGTTCTGGCGCACGGCCACGCTGGGCCTGGTGGACGGCGGCGCCGACGCCCCCGCGTCCGACCCGCCCGCCGACGCGGGCCTGGAGTCCGCCGAGCGCTGCGCCGCGGTGCGCCGCGCGCTGGCGGAGCTGGACGACGACGGCCGCGCGATCGTGGTCCTGCGCGAGCTGGAGGAAAAGTCCTACGAGGAGATCGGCGCGCTGCTGGGACTGCCGCCGGGGACGGTGCGCTCGCGGCTCTTCCGCGCCCGGGCGCGGCTGAAGGCCCTTCTGGAGGAGACGCGATGAACGACGAGACCCGCGAGACCCTCTGGGCCTACCTGGACGGGGCCCTGCCCGAGGGCGAACGCCGCGCGCTGGAGGCGCGCCTGGCCGCGTCGGAGTCCCTGCGCGCGGAGCTGGAGTCCCTGCGCGCGGTCTCCCGCGCGGTGCGGAACGCCCACCCGGAGAGCCCCGTGCCCGACGGCTTCCTGGTCCGCCTGCGCGCGCGCCGCGACCGCGGCGACGCGCCGCGCCGCGACTGGGTCTTCCTCCCCCACGAGCTGCGCCCCGCGGCGGCAGCCCTGTCCATCGGCGTGATCGCGCTGACGATCTGGGACCGCGTCGCCGTCCCGCCTCCCCCCGAGGACGTGTTCCCCGCCGGCGCCGCGAACGTGGCCCTGCCCGCCTCCGCGCCGGTGTCCCAGCTGAACGTCAGCGGCCGGGTCACGCGCGGCGGGCGGGCGGGCGCGGGAACCGCGGACCTGGGCATGGGCGCCCCCGCCGCGGAGCGGCAGTACCAGGACGAGTCCCTGCCCCTGGTCCCCGCCCCGGCCGAGGCCGAGCGCAAGGAGCTGGCGGCGCGCAGCGGACGCGCCCCCGGCGCGCCGCTGGACCCGGAGGCTCGGGCCCGCGCGCGCGGGACGATGACCGAGCAGGAGCGCTCCGCGCGCAACGAGGCGCTGATCGGGGACCTGGAGCGGCAGAAGAAGGCCATGGGCATCGTGCGGGCGATGAGCCCGGAGGAGCGGCTCGTGGAGCGCGCCCGCGTCCTGTCGCGCGGGCCCCAGGCGCCGGCCGTCGCCGCCTCGGCCCCGGCCCTGCTCGAGGCCAAGGGCGCCCCCGCCTCGGCGGCGATCCCAGAGCCGCCGGCGGCCGCCGCGCCGTCCGCGGAAGGCAGGCCGGCCCCCGAGGCGGGCCTGGTGTTCTCGGACGCGCGCAGCCTGGCCGCGTCCTGGGTGGTCCTGGGCCTGCCGGGCCGCGCCCCGGCGGCGGACTTCGCCCGCGAGCGCCTGGTCGTCCTCAAGCCCTCGGCCACCAAGATCCTGTCCGTGTCCGCCGGACCGGACGCGGTGACGGTCGTCTTCCGCGCGCTGCGCCCGGACGAGACGCCCGCCCCGGCGCGCGACCGCGCGGCCGCGATCCCTCTGGCGCCCCAGCCCGTCGTGATCCTGGACGCGACGCCGCGCTGAAGCGCCCGGCCCGGCCTCGTTTCAGCGCCGGCGGCCCTTGATGCGCAGGGCCTTGGGGAGGCCGTCGTCCTCGCGGCGCGCGGGCTTCTCGTCGGCCGGGCGCCGGGCCAGGACCACCAGGCGCGGGCTGTCCATCCCGTAGGCCGCGCCGTCGAAGCCGCCCCAGCTCTGCCGGTAGCTCAGGCCCGCGCGCTCCAGCTGGGCCTTGAGCTCGGTCAGCGCGTAGAGGCGCACGCTCAGCGGGGCCGGCGTGCGCCGCCCGTCGGCGCCGACGACGACGCGCCGGTTGTCCAGGCGCCCCTTCTCGAAGTCGAACGAGATCTGGTCCAGGACCACCGCGCCGCGCCCCTCGTCGCCGCGCTCCCAGTAGTTGGGCTCGAAGTGGCGCATCAGCCACTCCTTGTTCATCGCGTCGATCAGCAGCCAGCCGCCCGGCTTGAGCGCCTTGCGCGCGCACTCGAGCGCGCGCAGGTCGTCGCGGTCGTCGGGCAGGCGCCCGAAAGCCCCGTCCAGGCAGACGATCGCGTCGAAGTCCGCGCGGTACGGGATCGCGCGCGGGTCGGCCTGGACGAAGTGGACGTTCAGGCGCTCGCCCTTGGCCGCGGCGCGCGCCTGGGCGAGCGCGCCCTCGTCGGCGTCCAGCCCCAGGACGCGGTGCCCGCGGCGCGCCAGCTCCAGGGTCCCGCGCCCCGAGCCGCAGCCCAGGTCCAGCACGCGCGAGCGCGGCTCCAGGGTCAGGAAGCGCTCCACCCCGTCGATCTGGGACTTGACCAGCGCGTGCGTGCGCCGCGACGGGTCGTCCTCCAGATGCATCCGCCACCACGACAGGGCCTCTTTGCGCACGACCCGATTCTACAACAAAGGCGGCGGCGCGGTTGACGCGCGTCCCGCGCGGGGCTACTCTATGGGGGATGAAGCCGCCCCTCGACAGACGGGTCAACGACCGCCGCGACGACTCCGCGGCCCGGCGCAAGCTCCAGGTCCTGCTCGTCCTGGCCGTCCTGGCCACGGCGGCGGGTTTCTGGCTGATCCACGCCTCCGGCGTGCTGCGGCCCTGAGCGCGCGGGGCTAGCGGCGCCCGGCGCGCAGGTCGGCCTCGCGCGACGCGTAGAGCGCCAGCGCCTCCGAGAGGACCGCGCGCGCCTCGCCGGGACCCAGGAACCTCTCCACGACGACGACCTTGTTCTCCAGCTTCTTGTAGTCCTCGAAGAAAGACTGGACCTCGATCATCCGGTGCGGCGGGAGCTGGTCGATGGAGTCGTAGAACGCGTATTCCGGGTCGTCGGCGTGGACCGCGATGATCTTGTCGTCCGGCTCGCCCTGGTCCGACATCTTCATGACCCCGATCGGCTTGGCGTTCAAGACCGCCAGCGGCACGACGGACTCCTGGCCCAGGACCAGGACGTCGAGAGGGTCGTGGTCGCCGCAGTAGGTGCGGGGGATGAAGCCGTAGTTGGCCGGGTAATGGGCCGAGCCGAACAGGATGCGGTCCACGCGGATCAGGCCGCTCTTTTTGTCCAGCTCGTACTTGGTCTTCGAGCCCTTCGGGACCTCGATGACCGCGGAGACCAGCGCCGGAGCTTTCTCGCCGGGGGCGACGTCGTGCCAGGGATGCATGCGGCCATTCTAGCTTTTCGACGCCGGGGCCCGTCCCGGGCCGCATAGGCCTTTGGGCCCAGATGGGGCCAGGTCCCACGACCCTGACCGCGGCCCCGCTTCCCGGCTAACCTAAGACCAGCGCCCCGCTTCCTCCTCCCCGCCTCGTGACGGCGGGATCCCGGAAGCGGACGGAAGTCGCGGTGAAGCCCCCCCTTTCCCGCGGCGTCGTCAGGGCCCGCCTCTCCCTCGGAGGCGGGCCCTTCCGATTTTTGGTAGACTCCGCCCCATGGAATTGAGACTCGGAGTCGTCCAGAACCGCCCCAAGTTCCTCAAGTCGGCCGACAACCTCAAGGCCGCCTTCGAGCTGATGGACCGGCACGAGGCCGACCTCTGGGTCCTGCCCGAGTTCTTCGCCTCCGGCTACAACTTCAAGACCAAGCGCGAGGCCGCCAAGTGCGCGGAAAGCGCGGACGGCCCGCTGGTCTCGCTGCTCAAGGCCTACTCGTCCAAGAACGCCTGCGCGATCGTGGCGGGCTTCCCGGAGAAGGCCGGCAAGCGCCTCTACAACTCGGCCGTGCTGGTGGACGGCGAGAAGTCCCGGACCTACCGCAAGACCCACCTCTTCGGCGGCGAGAAGCGCTTCTTCTCCCCCGGCGACACCGGCTTCTGGACGCAAGATGTCCGCGGGGTGCCGGTGGGCGTGATGATCTGCTTCGATTGGTTCTTCCCGGAGAGCGCGCGCACGCTGGCCCTCAAGGGGGCGCAGGTGCTGGCCCACCCGTCCAACCTGGTCCTGCCCTGGGGGCCGGAGGGCATGAAGATCCGGTCGCTCGAGAACCGCGTCTTCTCGGCCACCGCCAACCGCGTGGGCGCCGAGCGGGGTCTGCGCTACATCGGCCAGTCCCAGATGGTGGCCCCCAACGGCGAGCTCTGCTTCCGCCTCGGCGGCGACCGCCCGCAGGCGGCCGTGGTGGAGATCGAACCCTGGACCGCCAAGGACAAGAAGGTCCACCCCGCCAACGACCTGTTCGCCGACCGCCGCCCGCGTCTGTATGGCCGTTGAGCGCCGCCGCGCCGCCCGACCGGACCTGAGGCCCCGGCCCGCCCGGGAGTCGCTCACCAAGGTGGCCGATCTGATGTTCCCCCCGGACGCCAACATGCACGGCACCGTCTTCGGCGGCAAGGTCCTGCAGATGGTGGACAAGGCGGCCGCCGTCTGCGCGATGCGCCACTCGGGACGCATCTGCGTGACCGTGGCCATGGAGCGCGTCGAGTTCCTGTTCCCCATCCGCGTGGGCACCTTCCTGATCGTCGAGGCCCAGGTCAACCACACCGGGCGCTCGTCTTTGGAGATCGGCGTGGAGGTCTACGCCGAGGACCTCCTCCAGGGCACGCGCGCCCACACGAACTCCTGCCTGGTCACCATGGTCTGCGTGGACGAGAAGAACCGCCCCGCCCCCGTGCCCCCCCTGCTGCTCGAAACCCCGGAGGAGAAGGCCCGCTGGGCCGCCGCCGAGGAGCGCCGGCTGGCCCGCCAGAAGGCCCGCCGGGGCTGAGCCCGGACGCGGTCCTCTTCCGGGTCGGCGTCGAAGGGGCCGTTCCTGATCCCGGTCTCAACCGCAGTCGACCACGTAGCGCCGGCCCTCTCTGAAATACTTCACCGAGCAGCCGTCGCCGAACGGATCCCCGCCTGCGTGTAGCGGGGCGACCTCGATCTGGAGGCCCGGGTAGGCCCGATGCTCCTCGTCTTTCGGCGCGGCGGGCGTCGGCGCCGAGAACTCTCCGGTGAACCAGCGTATGTCGGGATTATCGAGCTCGTCCGGGACCGCGCCGTTCAACGACAGGCGGCCGCACCGGCGACACGCGCGAAGCCGGCGGCCGCCGTCTTCGGCCAGCGCGCGCGCGTCAGGAAACTCGCCGCGCAGCCACTCGATCCAGGAGGGTTCGCCGAAATACGCCCCCGCGCTCCAATCGGCATGAGCTACGCCCGCGGCGCCGTGATCGTGGTCGCGCTCCGTTTGCGCCGCGCCGAGCGCCGGGATCAGGAAGAGAACGGTCAATAGGACGCCGAGGTTCGTCATGTTGGTTCCATTCCTTGGAAGACTCCTGGGGCCCGCCGTCAGGATCGACCGGCTGCCGGGGTCTCTCTGGTCTTTCACGAGCCATGGAATGCGGCCGACCCGGAAGTTTAATGCCTAAAACGACAAGGCGCCAGCCCGATTTTGTCCCGATCGGCTCCCCATTTCTCCTCTGAAGAAGGCTTCGGACAGGGTGCCAAAATAGAGGGCCGAAACGCTAAAAAATGGCACTTGACGGACGAAAGGCCCGTGATATAATTCAGACAGCCCCGTCGTCGAGGGGGGCCCGCCGAGGGCCCGTGCAAGCCGCACACCGAGGTAGACATAAATGGCCATGCAAGGCAAAGTGAAGTGGTTCAACGATCAGAAGGGATACGGGTTCATCACTCCCGACGACGGAAGCCCGGACGTGTTCGTCCATCACTCCGTGATCCAGAGCAACGGCTTCCGCACCCTCTCCGAGAACCAGGCGGTCCAGTTCGATCTCACGCAGACCGACAAGGGCCCGAAGGCGGCCAACGTCGTCAAGCTCTAAAGAGCCGACGCGAGCCCTCACGCGCCCCCCGTCCGGCTGGCCCGGACGGGGGGCGTTATTTCTCTTCATTTTCCGTCACTTTTCGCTACAATCCCCCCATGAATGACTGGACCGAGGACGACATCCCCGCGCTGGACGGCCTGCGGGCCCTGGTGACCGGCGCCAACAGCGGCATCGGCTGGCACGCGGCCCTGGGACTGGCCCGGCGCGGCGCCGAGGTGACCCTGGCCTGCCGCAGCCGGGAGCGGGGCGAGGAGGCCCTGCGGCGCCTCAAGGACGCCGTCCCGGGGGCCCGCGCCCGGCTGGAGCTCCTGGACCTGGGCGACCTGGGCTCGGTGAAGGCCGCGGGCTGCGCCTGGGCCGCGCGCGGGGAGCCCCTGGACCTCTTGGTCAACAACGCCGGCATCATGGCCCCGCCCCGGCGCAAGACCGGCCCGGACGGCTTCGAGGTCCAGATGACCGTCAACCACCTGGGCCACTTCGCGCTGACGGCCCTGCTCCTGCCCGCCCTGAGGCGCTCCCGGGCCCCGCGCGTGGTCACGGTCGCCTCCATCGCCCACCGCCGCGGCCGCATGAACTTCGACGACCTGATGAGCGAGCGCCGGTACGCGCCCTGGGCCGCCTACGCCCAAAGCAAGCTGGCCAACCTGCTCTTCGCCTTCGAGCTCCAGCGCCGCTCGGACCGGGGCGGCTGGGGCCTGAAGAGCGTGGCCGCCCACCCGGGCGTGGCCCGGACCAGCCTCCTGGCCAACGGCCTGGGCGGCGGACGCCGCACCGTCCTGGTGCGCCTGCTGGAAGCGGGCATGCGCCTGTCCCCCCTGTCCCACGACGAGAAGGCCGGGGCGCTGCCCACGCTGATGGCGGCCACCCTCCCCGACGCGGCCCCGGGCGGCTACTACGGCCCGAACGGCTGGCTGGAGATGACCGGCCGGCCGGTCCGGGTGGACTGCCGCCCCCAGGCCAAGGACGAGGCCTGCGCCCGCCGGCTCTGGGAGGTCTCCGAGACGCTGACGGAGGTCTCGTTTCCGGGACTTTGAGGAGCTACAATATGGTCATGGCCAATACGAAGACCGCCCCCAAGAAGACGCCCGCCGGCATCACCGGCACCTACAAGTACGACCGCGAGACCGGCGAGATCGTCCTCGTCAGCGACGGCGTGCCCAAGGTCGCCTCGAAGGGCCGCTCCACGGCCAAGCGCGAAAGCCCCTGCGGCCCCCAGGGCGGCGGCTGCTGCGGCGGCGGAGCCTGCGGGCTCTAGTCCGTCCGGATCAGCTGCCGCCGGGCCGTCCCGGCCACAGCCCCCGGCGGGCCGAGGGGGCCAGCAGGAACAGGTCCCGGTGCCGCGCCGGGATCCGGGCCAAATCCCGCCCTGAAAGCACCAGGCCGGACCGGACCTCGGCCAGGTTCGGGTCCCGGTACCAACTGCGCGTGAACACCAGCACCAGGAGCGCGCGGGGCTCCCGCGTGAGGTTGGGCAGTCCCCGGTGGAAGAGGCGGAAGTCGAACAGGTAGGAGCGCCCGAAGGGCCCGACCATGCGCTCCTCCGGGAACTCGCGGGCGACCGCAGCCTCCCCCGGCGGCCGGGGCCGCAGCGCGGTCCGATGCGAGCCCGGCCACAGGGCCGTGGGCCCGTTGTCCTCGCCCTGGTCGCAGAGCGGGACCGCCAGAGAGACGGCGTAGGGCGGCAAGGTCGACAGGTCGCCGCGGAAGGGCGTCCGCGTGCGGCCCAGCACCCGGTCGAAACGAAGCGGCCCGTCCACGTGCTGATGCTGGCCCACGGCCCCGGGAAGCGCGATGACGGTCTCCAGGCTGCTCAGACGCGCGTCCCCGCCCAGCAGGGCCCCGACGATCCCCCGCAGGACGGGGCCGGCGTACAACGCCGGCGACAAGAAGGGCCCCGTGAAGGGCAGGACGGCGGCGTAGCGCCCGGCGATGTCGCGGACCAGCCCGCGCGCGCGCAGCTCCCCCGACTCATGGCGGCGCAGGACCTCCCGGCGCAGGCGCCTCAGCAGGGACAGGGAGAACAGGCCCTCGAACGCCACGGCCCCGTCGCGCGCCATCGCGGAGCGGACCTTGCGCAGGGAGGCCGCGGACGGGCCCCGGGCGTCCTTTTTCGAGAACCGGACGGCGGCGATGGTCACGGGCGGGAGGCCTCCTCGCGGCGGATGGGGGATTCTAGCGAATAATGCGGCGCCCGACCTCCCCGCGCCCGCCCTTGACCCCCCGCCGGAGGCGGGCTACCCTTGCCCGGTGCGGGAGATCATGACGCGGCGGCACGCGGCGGCGCTGGGGGCGGCGGCGGTCATGGCCGTCGCGTGGTTCACGGTCGGGCGGCGGCTGGGCGTGCCGGGCCGCGGGCGCTACCCAGTGCGCGGGATCGACGTGTCCCACCACCAGGCCGCAATCCGCTGGGACGCCGTCGCCGCGGACGGGGTCTCCTTCGCCTACGTCAAGGCGTCGGAGGGCGGCGACTACCGCGACCCGCGCTTCGCCGAGAACTGGGCGGCGGCCTCGGCGGCGGGCCTCAAGCTCGGCGCCTACCATTATTTCACCTTCTGCCGCGACGCGCAGTCGCAGGCGGAGAACTTCCTGGCGACTCTGTCCACGGCGGCGCTGCCGGCCCCCGCCCTGCCGCCCGCGCTGGACCTGGAGTTCCGCGGGAACTGCTCGCGCCGCCCCACGCCCGAGGAGCTCCACGCCGACCTGCTGGACTTCGTCGGCCGCGTGGAGCGGGCCACGGGCCAGGTCCCGATCTACTACGCGACCCCGGACTTCCTGCGCGCCTACGGCGACTCCCTGCCCGAGGACGCGGGGGTGTGGGTGCGCAGCACCTTCTGGCGGCCGGGAGGCCTGGACCGGCCGTGGGTGTTCTGGCAGTACTCGGGCCGCGCGCGCGTGCTCGGGGTCTCGGGGCCGGTGGACGCCGACGTGTTCAACGGCTCGCGCGCGGACTGGGCGGCCTACCTGACGCGCTCGGTCCCGGCGGGGAGCCCCGAGCCCTAGCCCAGGTCGGCCGGCAGGCCCGGCGCGGCCGGCTTCTCCTCGCCGCGGCGCACGCGCTCGATCTTGGCGATCGAGGAGTCCAGGCGCTTGAACGACGCTCCGGCGATCTCGTCGTAGGTCTTCTGCAGGCCCTCCAGCTTCTTGCCCAGGTCCTCGAAGCGGCCCTTGAAGGTGTCGTAGGTCGCCGCGAACTGGGAGATCAGCTTGAGGACCTCCTGCGTGGCCTGCGTGAAGTGGAAGTGGTCGAAGGCCTGCCGCACGACGCCCAGCACCGCGTACAGCGTGAACGGGGAGCACAGAACGACCTTCTGCCCCAGCGCCTCGTCCACCAGCCCCGGGAAGGACTCCTGGATGAAGGCGTAGACCTGCTCGTTGGGGATGAAGAGGAGCACGTAGTCGAGCGTGCCCTCCTCGGGGCTGACGTAGTCGCGCTTCTGGATCTCCTTGATGCGCGCCTTCACGTCCTTCTCGAAGTCCTTCTTGAAGCGGACGCGCTCCTCGTCGCTCGCGGCGTGGGAGAAGCGCAGCCAGTTGTCGAGCGGGAACTTCACGTCCATGTTGAGCTTCTTGCCCTCGGGGAGCAGGAAGGTGAAGTCCGGGCGGGACGCGGAGGTGTCCAGCGCGCGGTTCTTCAGGTACTGGACTCCCTCCTGCAGGCCGGAGGCGCGCAGGATGTCGTCGGCCATGCGCTCGCCCCACTGGCCGCGGGCGCGGGAGTTGTCCAAGAGCGAGCGCAGGCCCTCGGTGGAGGAGGCCAGCTTCGAGGTCTGCTCGGCGGCGTCCTTGAGCCCCTTCTCGAGCGAGCCGTACTTGACGGCGCGGTCGGTCTCGAAGCGGCGCACCATCTCCTCATAGGACTTCAGGCGCTCGGACAGGCCTGCGACGGCGTTCTCCACCGCGGCGCGCTTCTCGTCGAGCTCGCCCTTCTGGCGCACGCGCTCGGTCTCGAACTTCTGCTCCGCCAGCTCCAGCAGCTGGCGGAAGTCCTCGCGCAGCTGCACGCGCGTCGCGGCCTCATTCTTGCGCGCGGAGAAGAAAACCCCGTAGAAGACCACCCCGGCGATCGCCGCGCCGGCCAGCACGGCCAGGAGCAGGACGCCGAGGCTCACCGGCGCGACCTCGTCAGGATGCGGACGGCCTCCAGGTCCATGCGTTCCATCTTGCAGGTGCGTCCGGTCTCCAGGAAGAGCTTGAGCTTGGCCAGGCCGTCCTCCCACGCGCGAGAGTAGCCGCAGTAGACCTCGTCGGCCGCGGGGCCGGACGGGAAGCCGGCGTGGATCAGCGTGACCTCGCTGCCGGCGCCGCGGCCCTCGATGAAGACGCTGACCAGGGGCGGGGCGTGGCTGTCGCCGCGCGCGGGGCGGAAGAGCCAGGCGACCTTGCGCCCCGGTTCCAGGTCCACGAACACGCCCTCGCGCTCGCCGAAGCCTCGGCAGCGGGTGCCGTCGCCGTTGCGCACCCGGGGCCAGACCATGCGCACGCGGCCCGCGTTGCGCGCGTCGGTCTCCGCGCCCAGCAGCCACCAGCGCGTCAGCTCCCGCGCCGAGGTCAGGGCGCGGTAGACGGCCTCGGGCTTGGCGCGCAGGCGCGCCGTCAGGCGCACGTCGCGGGTCTTCGAGAGAGGACGGCGGAGGACGGCGGGCATGGGTGTCAGTTTAGCAGAGGCCCCGCGGGATGGCCAGGGCCCCGTCAGCGGGCGGCGGTCGCCCGCGCGGGCAGGCGCACGGGCGGACCGCCGGGGCCGGCGGTCAGCGGCCGGAAGCTGCCGATCAGGGCCTCGAAGTCGTGCAGATGCTTCTCGAAGCCCCGCTTCGTGGCGGGGTAGCAGAGGACGTAGAAGCCCTCCCCCACGGGCACCACGGCGTAGGCGTGCATGCGCATGTTGACGGGCTTGCCGTCCGCGCCGGTCTCCAGCCCGTAGTGGAAGTCGGCCGGGGCCGGGGCCGGGGACATCACGATGAAGAACTTCGCGGTCAGGCCGGAGCCCTTCAGCGTCAGGTCCTGGGGGGCGTCGATGATCGGGCGGCCGCCGTCCTGGCGGCGGCCGGCGCCGTAGAGCACCGCGTCGCGGCCGTAGACGCCGGCCAGGGTCTGGCGGATGAAGTCGTCGGGGCCGGAGTACATCTCCAGCGCCCCGCCCGGGAGATGGTGGGCCCTATAGTCGCGGTACCAGCGCACGCTGAGGCTCGGCTCGCCCAGGAAGAAGTCCGGGTCGAAGGGGCCGACGAACAGGACCTGGGCGAAATCCGCGTGCTGGGCCTCGGCCGTGACCTTCCAGCCCCACGGCACCGACGCCGTGTAGTCGTCGAAGACGGAGCGGTAGACGGCGTACTTGGGCGGACTGCAGGCGGCGGCGAGGGACGCCAGCGCGGCGACGGCGAGTGCGAGCCTTTTCATGCCCGGAGGCGAGTATAACAGGAGAGGAGGGCTTTGTCCATGTTCAGCGGGCGCCGGCCGGCGGGAGGCGGGCCAGGCGCGCGCGCACGGCCGCGGCGGTGGACCAGCGCCCCAGGCGGCGGGCGGAGCGCTCGGCGCGGTTGTACAGGACGCGCGCGCGGACGGCGTCCCCGCGCTCTTCCAGGACGAAGGCCTCCTCGGCCTGGAGCTCGGGGTCCCAGCGCAGGGCGGGACGGGCCTGGGCGAGCGCCAGGAGGCGGGCGGACTTGTCGCTCATCTTGAGGCGCTCCAGGGCGTAGGCCTTCCAGAGGAGGGCTTGGACGCAATCCGGGGCCTGCAAGGCCCAGCGGTCCAGCTCGGCGAGCAGCTGCGCGGCGTCGCGCGGGCGGGCCAGGGCGGCGTCCAGGGAGTCCGGCCAAAGACGGTCGGGGTCCACCGCGCGGAACGGGGACTGCGGGACCAGCCATTCATCGGCTCCCGTCGTCTTCAGGTACACCAGGGCGCGGTCGTCCGCGTAGGCCAGGCGCCAGCCCGGGTCCTGCGCGATGGTGCGCGCGGCGTCGCGTCCGCGCCGGTTGGGGACGACCGCGTAATCGAAGTGGTACACGGCGTCCAAGGCCGGGAAGCGCATTTCCCAGTCCTGGGCGTCGCGCAGGAAGGACTCCGGGTACAGGGATTGGCGCGCGTCCGAGAACACGGGCCGGTCGGTCAGGCCGATGAGCTCGTCGCCTAGCTCCGGCGGGTTGAACATGCGCCCGCGCACGCCGTTGGTGGACAGGAAGCTGGCCGCGCCGGAGAGGGCCGGGGCGCCGTACCCTCCCGACGGGGCCAGCGGCAGGGTCACCTCGCGGCGATAGACGAGGAGCAGGGCCGCCGCCAGCGCGCACCAGCGCGCGACGCGCGGCCAGGTCTCGCCGCGAGGGGGCAGGGCGTGGCCCAGGGCCAGCGCGATCACGGGGCAGGCGGCCAGGACCGCCAGCGGCCGCAGGCCCGGCAGGATCACGGACAGGGCCAGCACGGTGGCGCAGGCCAGCGTGGTGACGAACTCCTGCTGCAGGGTGAACCAGCAGGCCGCGGTCCCGCCCAGCAGGAACAGGCCGTACAAGGAGGCCAGCGGCGTGCGCCAGACGGCGGCGCCGGACGCGGCGTCCGCGAACGCCTGGGAGAGCAGGCCGTAGCCGAGCGGGTTCCACGAGAACGCCAGCAGGCAGACGGCCATCATGGTCCAATAGCCGAGGCGCTCGCGGGTCGCGGTGCGCAGCGAGACCTTGAACACCTTGAGGCCCACCATCCAGACGGCCAGCAGCGCCCCGGCGCCGTGCAGGTTGGCCCACAGGACGGTCAGCCCGGCGCCGGCGGCGGCGTCGCGCCAGCGGAAGCGGTGACGGGGACGCAGCAGGCGCAGGAAGGCGGCGAAGAAGAGGAAGTCGAAGCTCAGCGGGGCGGCGGCGAGGCCCGTCCACGCGGCGCAGGCCCCGACGGAGAGGAGGGCGGCCGCGATCATCGGGCTGCCGTGGTTGATGGGCAGCAGGAGGGCGAACGCGAGGGCCGCCGCCGCGGCCAGCGCCGCCGCCGCCAGGCGCGGGCCGCCGGCGGCGTCCAGCTTGGCCAGCACCTCGTCGCCCAGCCACGACGGCGTGGTCCACGCGGCGCCGGACGCGCCGTAGGAGAACGGGTCGGTCCGCGGCACGGACCCGGAGGCCAGGATCGTCCGGCCGGTCTTGACGGAGATCCAGGTGGAGGGCTCGCGTACGCCGCCCAGTCCCAGGGCCAGGACGAAGGCGAAGAGGAGCGCGGCCAGGAGCCAGTTCGGGTGGGGGGGCTTCTCGTGCGGGTGCGCGGCGCGGGCCTTCATGGCGCGCTATTCTATCAGAATGCCAAGAGCCCGCGGATTCGCTACAATGGGCGCCCGGAGGACGAAATGGATTTCAACCCGAGCGACGAGCAGAAGACCATCCGCGAGACGGTGCGCAAGTTCGCCGAGACGCGCGTCAAGCCCCGCGCCCATGAGCTCGACGAGAAGGAGGAGTGGTCCCAGGAACTCACCCGGGAGATGGGCGCGCTCGGGATCTTCGGGCTGATCGTCCCCGAGGAGTACGGCGGCCAGGGCCTGGACTACTCGTCCTACGTGATCGCCGTGGAGGAACTGGCGCGCGTGGACGGCTCGCACGCGGCCACGGTGGCCGCCGGGGTGAGCCTGGGCATCGCCCCCCTCCTTTACTTCGGCTCCGACGAGCAGAAGAAGAAGCATCTGCCCCGCCTGGCGGCCGGCGAGGGCCTCTTCGCGTTCGGCCTGACCGAGCCCGGCGCGGGCTCCGACTCCCGCGGCTCGACGACCAAGGCCGTGGAGAACCCGGACGGCACCTGGACCATCAACGGCGCCAAGATCTTCATCACCAACGGCTCCACGCCGATCACCGACGGCATCATCGTCCAGACCGTCAGCGGCGGGACCAAGGACGCCCCGGAGTTCACCTGCTTCATCGTGGAGAAGGGGACCAAGGGCTTCACGACCAAGACGATGCACAAGAAGCTGATGTGGCGCGCGTCGAACACGGCCGAGCTCTACTTCTCGGGCGTGACCGTCCCGGCGTCGGCGATGCTGGGCAAGCGCGGCGCGGGCTCGCGCCAGATGCTCAAGACCCTGGACTCCGGCCGCCTCTCCATCGCGGCCATGGGCCTGGGCTGCGCGCAGGGCGCCTACGAGGCCGCCCTCTCGTACGCCAAGCAGCGCCACCAGTTCGGCAAGCCCTTGTCGCGCTTCCAGGCCATCGGCTTCAAGCTGGCCGACATGGCGATGAAGATCGAGCACGCGCGCACTTTCCTGTATAAGGCGTGCTGGCTGCGCGACACCCACCAGCCGTTCGGCACCGAGTCCGCGATGGCCAAGCTGTACTGCTCCGAGGTCGCCCAGTGGGTGGCCAACGAGGCGGTGCAGATCCACGGCGGCTACGGCCTGATGAAGGAGTTCGACGTGGAGCGCTTCTACCGCGACCAGCGCCTGCTGCAGATCGGCGAGGGCACCTCGGAGATCCAGCGCCTGGTCATCTCCCGGGCCATCGGCTGTTGACCTGAAATCGTGAGCCCGCGGCCGGGATCGAACCGGCGACCTACCGCTTACAAGGCGGTTGCTCTACCGCTGAGCTACGCGGGCGTTATGTCGGAATTTGAAGGTCGCGGCGCTACTGCCCGAAGTCGTCGTTCAGCACGAACTCCTTTTGTTTTACCGAGAAGTACAACTGGGCGGGGTCCGACATGCCGGTGCCGTAGCGGTTGGCGAGTTCCATCAAAAAGAGAATCCCGGGACGCTCGACATTGGCCGGATTGCCGCGGACAAGATCGATCAGATAGCCGTCCTGATCCGCCAGGTCATCCGAGGTTTTGCCGTTGAGCCGGGCGCCTTCCTGCGCACCCAGGATGACGGGCCTCGTCCAGCGTCCCTGGACCCATTTCGCGATCACGAACGTCGACATCGCGCCCGCGTCCGGCTTCTTGGACGGGAGGAATCGGATCAGTATCGCCATCGGGGTCTTGTCCCCGCCATAGTCACCGGTGCCGACAAAGTCCCGGCGTCCGCCCTTCGCGAGAGTCTCGAACGACAGGCGGGCTTTCTCCGGCCAGGTCTTCTCCCGGTCGGGATAATGTCGGGACAGCCAGGCACGCCAGTCCGTGTTCGCCGCGACGTGGATCAGACCTTCCGTGTCCACCTTGAGTTTGGGCTGAAGCTTCGGCAAGGGCGGCACGCCGGGAGGCAGACTCTGGCCTAGAGCATTTGTGCCCAGAAGAGCAGCCACCAGGAAGGCGAGTTTTTTCATCGAGTCCTCTCAGGGTGAGCGGGTTTCCCCGGTGTTGGGCGGAGGGGTTCCCGCGCCATTGAATGTGAAGTCCGTGAGAACCCAGTGACTATGCCCCTTTGCGTCCGTAATCAGCTTTGTCACGCGGTTGTTTCTATCGATTGCGAAGGTCGCTCGTTGGATGGCGTCCCGGTATGAGGCGCATGAATGACGCTGACCAGGCAGACATCATGGTTGCAGATCGGATTCTGGGTGATCTGCATGACGTGGCCATCGGTTTTGAGCATGGTGCCACCCATGCCATCGGGGACGGGTTCGTTGAAGAATGCGACATCGCCTGCTCTCATGTCGCGCGCTCTATCTATATCGTCCAAATCCTTTCCATTAGGTCCGGGGTGTCTAAGTACCTGATGTTCTTCCGCCGCGTTTATGATGTCGCGGCTAGTGTAGTGGCAATTGTTGTACCAGAAGCAGGGGTTCTCTTGTCCGATAAGGCCGCTACAATCTAGCCCGGTCCCGGCAGGACGAGGGTCTTTGCCTCCGTAGTTGTAGCATGTACCGCTGCATGTCGGAGTGCAGTAATGACGGCCTGTCCTTCTATCGGAGCATCCGCAACCTTTGGGACACTTGAGCTTGCGGTAGCCAGGGTCTTCAGCGTCCTTTGCGGCGCGATCGAAGTCGAGGAAGGGCGTAAGCACAGCAATCGTCGCCCGAACCTGCGAGAGAGACGCTGGCGCGGGGAGCCCGTCAGGACGCGGCGTCGGAAGCTCACTTCCCGCGAGCGGGCCTGAATAGCCGCCGATGATATCCAGCGCAAGCGCCGCGCCCGTTTTCTCGGTCGTGCTGACGGTGAGGTCGTCATCGGCGTCGATCGGCGTCACCTCGGGCAGGGGCTTCATCGGCGGCAGGGGCGAGACCAGCGATTTGCCGATGCCCTCGCCGATGGCCCCGTAGACGCCGGAAAGGACCGCCGTGGCGGCGGGGGATGCGGCGCCCGTCGGGGGTTCGGAGGACTGGGGCGTTTGGCTACAGAATCCGTCGGAGTGGCCAGCGGCGCCGGCCAACTGCGAGCAGGCGACGTGCGTCGCGAAGGACGGGGAAGGGGCGAGCGCGGCCAGGAGGCCGAGCACTGAAAGGCGCAGGGTCAGAGGGAGCCTGGTCTTCATGGGGTCGTCCCGCGCCCAGGATAGCGACTTGAATGCGAGGAGTCAAGGAAACGCTCGCATCGATCCACGACGCGGGCGTCGGAGTCCAGCGTCGCGCATGACGCCGGACGCCTCCGGCCCCGCGCGGAGTGCTAGAATCCCCGCCATGATCATCCGACTCGACGAGACGCAGGCGCGGGTGCTGGGCTCGCTGATGGAGAAGGCGTGGACGACGCCGGACCTCTATCCGCTCACGATGAACTCGCTCGTGACGGCGTGCAACCAGAAGACCAGCCGCGACCCGGTGATGGCCCTGGACGAGGCGGAGGTCGGGCGCGGGCTGCACGCGCTGATCGAGAAGAGCCTGGCCGGGCGCATCCACGAGCCGGGCAGCCGCGTGCCCAAGTTCATGCACCACGGCGAGATGCTGGTCTCCGGCGCGGACGACCGCGTCCGGGCCCTGCTCTGCGTCCTGCTCCTGCGCGGCCCGCAGACGGCGGGCGAGCTCAAGACGCGCGCCGAGCGCCTGCACCGCTTCGAGAGCGCGGCCGAGGTGGAGTCGCTCCTGCAGGAGCTCGCGGCGCGCCCGGAGCCGTGCGTGGCCAGGACGGCGCGCCGGCCGGGGCAGAAGGAGGACCGCTACCGCCATCTCTTCGCCGACGCTCCGGCCGAGACGGCCCCGGCCGCGGC
>JAJXTZ010000133.1 GCA_021783355.1 bacterium
CGGCGCCAGACGGCGGAACCGCACGGTCAGCGCTCGACCTTGAACTCGGCGCGGCGGTTGCGCGCCCAGCAGGCCTCGGTGGACTCCGTGCAGAGCGGCTTCTCCTTGCCGTAGGAGATCGTCGCGATCCTCCCGCCGTCCACGCCCAGCAGGATGTAGTAGTCGCGGACTTCCTTGGCCCGCTTCTGGCCCAGGGCCAGGTTGTAGGCGACGGTGCCGCGCTCGTCGCAGTTGCCCGTCACCTCAACGTCGATGGACGCGTCGGCCTTGAGGACCTCGGCGTTGGCCTTCAGGACGCTCAGGGCCTCGGGCGCCAGCGTGGCGCTGTCATACGGGAAGTGGACGGTCTTGAGGTCCTCGCGCGCGGAGAACGGACCCGTGCGCAGGGAAGCCTCGGTCACCTCGGCGGGCGGGGCGGCGGGCGCGGCCTCGGCGGCGGAGGAGGACGGGGTCTTGGCTCCCCCGGTCAAGCCGGACTTGCGGGAGGCTCCGGCCCCCGCGCAGGCGGACAGGAGTGCGGCGGCGGCCGCGAAGGCGAGGAATCGCATCGGGTTCTTCATCATGCCGCCATGATACCAAAACGCGGCCGCGCGGGCTTACGCGGCGGCGGAGACGGTCTTGCCCAGGACCTCGCCCTTGGGGCCGATGTCGTAGATCAGGGGCCGGCAGGTGCCGATCTCGACCTTGACGATCTGCTCCGGGGAGAGGGCGTCCAGGGCCATCACGATCGCGCGCAGGGAGTTGCCGTGCGCGGCCACCAGCACGTTCTTGCCGGCCGCGGCCGCCGGGAGGATCTTTTCCTTGAAATAAGGCAGGGTCCGGGCCGCGGTGTCCTTGAGGCTCTCGCCGTTGGGGGGCTTCACGTCGTAGGAGCGCCGCCAGACGTGGACCTGCTCGGCGCCGAATTTCGCGGCGGTCTCGGCCTTGTCGAGGCCCTGCAGGTCTCCGTAGTGCCGCTCGTTGAGCGCCTGGGACCTCTCCACCGGGATTCCGGTCAGGCCGGTCTCGGCCAGCAGGATGTCCAGCGTCTGCTGGGCGCGCTTGAGGTCCGAGGTGAAGGCCAGGTCGAACTTGATCCCCTTGAGCTCCCGGCCGGCGCGGTGCGCCTCCGCGGCGCCGTTGTCGGTGATGGGCACGTCCACCCATCCCGTGAAGCGGTTCTCCAGGTTCCACTGCGACTGCCCGTGCCGGACCAGCGCCAGCTTGCCCATGTCAGGCCTCCTTGCCCTCCGCGAGCATCTCGCGGATCGTGCGGCGGAAATCGTCCAGGGGCACCGGCTTGGGCAGGAAGCGCGAGCCCGCCGAGTCGGTGATCTCGTCGAGGATCTGCTGGGGGTCGGCCTCGCCGCTCATGAACAGGATCGGCGTGGCCTTCGTCGCGTTGTTGCGCCGCAGGGACTCGAACAGGTGCGCGCCGGTGTTGCCCGGCATGTGGTAGTCCAGGATGATCAGGTCGGGCGAGTACTTGCGCGACTTCTGCATCCCCTCGACCGGCTCCGGGGCGGAGTCCACTTCGTGGCCCTCGGTCTTGAGGATCTCGGTCAGGATGGAGACGATCTCGAAGTCGTCGTCGATGATCAGCACGCGCGCCATGGGGGCATGATAGCTCTTTCGCGGCGGCGGGGTCGAGCGGCGCCCGCGACCGCGCCCGCGGGGCCGGAAAAATCGTACAGTCGGGGAAGCCCGCATGAGACCCCCGTCCGCGTCCGGCGCCCCGGACCCCGACCCCGAGTCCGCCCGCTTGGCGGACGACGCCGCGCGCCGCGCCAACTGGCGGCGCTGGGGCGCGTATCTGCCGGAACGCCAGTGGGGGACCGTGCGCGAGGACTACTCGGCCGGCGGGAATTGCTGGGAGTCGTTCCCGCACGACCACGCGCGCAGCCGCGCCTACCGCTGGGGCGAGGACGGCCTGCTGGGCCTGACCGACCGCGAGTGCCGTCTGTGCTTCGCCCCGGCGCTGTGGAACGGCCGCGACCCGATCCTGAAGGAACGCCTGTTCGGCCTGACCAACGCCGAGGGCAACCACGGCGAGGACGCCAAGGAGTCCTGGTTCTACCTGGACGCGACGCCGACGCACTCCTACCTGAAGGCGCTCTACCGCTATCCGCAGGCGGAGTTCCCGTACGCGCGGCTGGTGGAGGAGAACCGCCGCCGCGGGACGGCCGAGCCCGAGTTCGAGCTGGAGGACTGCGGCGTGTTCGACGGGGGCCGCTTCTTCGACCTGACCGTCGAGTACGCGAAGGCGTCCCCGGACGACGTGCTGATCCGCTTGACCGTCCAAAACCGGGGGCCCGAGGCCGCGCCGCTGACCGTCCTGCCGACCCTCTGGCTGCGCAACACCTGGTCCTGGGGACGCGCGGACGAGGACGACGCGCCGTCGCGGCCGCGCCTGTCGCGCGCCGGTCCCGGCGAGGTGCTGGCCGAGCACGAGACGCTGGGCCGCGTGCGGCTGAGCGCCGCGCCCGGGCCCGACGGCCGAGCGCCCGAACTGTTGTTCACCGGCAACGAGACCAACTTCACCCGCCTGTTCGGCGCGCCGAACCCGTCCCCATTCGTCAAGGACGCCTTCCACGCGGCCGTGGTCCGGGGGGACGCGGGCGCCGCGGATCCCTCGGGGACCGGCACCAAGGCGGCCGCGCTCTACGCGCTGACCCTGCCGCCGGGCGCAACCGCGGTCCTGCGCCTGCGCCTGCGCCCGGAGGCGGAAGCGGCCGCCCCGGCCTTCGGCCCGGAGTTCGACGCGGCGTTCGCCGCGCGCGCCGCGGAGGCGGACCGCTTCTACGCCGCGCGCCTGCCGGCCGCGCTGGAGCCCGCCGAACGCGCCGCCGCGCGCCAGGCCTACGCGGGCCTGCTCTGGTCGCGGAAGTTCTACGAGTTCGTGGTGGCCGACTGGCGCGAGGGCGACCCGTCCCAGCCCCCGCCGCCGCCGGGGCGGACGCGCAACGAGGGCTGGGACCACGTGTTCGCGCGCGACCTGCTGTCCATCCCGGACGCCTGGGAGTACCCGTGGTTCGCGTCCTGGGACCTGGCGTTCCACTGCGTCGCTCTCGCCGGGGTGGACCCCGAGGCCGCGAAGGACCAACTGGTCCTGATTCTGCGCGAGTGGTACATGCGCCCCGACGGGCAGGTCCCGTCCTACGAGTTCGCGTTCTCGGACGCGACCCCGCCGGTGCACGCCTGGGCCGCCTGGCGCGTCTACAACGCCGCCGCGGCGAGCGGCGGCCGCGACCGCCTGTTCTTGTCGCGCGTGTTCCAGAAGCTGGTCGTGAACTTCACTTGGTGGGTCAATCGCAAGGACGCGCGGGGCGCGACGATCTTCTCCGGCGGCTTCCTGGGCTTGGACAACATCTCCGCGTTCGACCGCTCCAAGCCCCTGCCCGGCGGCGCGGTCGTGGAGGAGGCGGACGCGACCGCGTGGATGGCGTTCTATTGTGGGACGATGCTGGCCATCGCGCTGGAGCTGGCGCGCGACAACCCGGCCTATGAGGACATGGCCACCAAGTTCCTGGACCATTTCGTCGCGATCGCCGACGCCATGAACGAAGCCTGCTGCGGCGGCCTCTGGGACGAGGACGACGGCTTCTACTACAGCCGCGTCCGCGCCGACGGCTCGCAGAGCCCGGTGCGCCTGCGCTCGCTGGTGGGGCTGATCCCGCTGCTGGCGGTCCAGGATTTCGACGCGGAGGACCTGGACCGTCACCCGGGCTTCCACGCGCGCCTGGAGTGGCTGCGCGCGCACCGGCCGGACCTGGCGAAGCACGCCTCGTTCCTGGTCCCCGGCGCGGGGGCGTCGGCCGGGCGGCGTCTGCTGGCCGTGCCCACGCGCGGGCGCCTGGAGCGCCTGCTCGCCCGCCTCTTCGACGAGGACGAGTTCCTGTCCCCGCACGGCGTGCGCTCGCTGTCCAAGGCCTACGCGGCGGCCCCGTTCGCTGCCGACCTCCTCGGCCAGCGCCGCGAGGTCCGCTACGCGCCGGGCGAGAGCGACAGCCGGGAGTTCGGCGGCAACTCCAACTGGCGCGGCCCCGTGTGGATGCCGCTCAACTACCTGCTCGTCGAGGCGCTGGACGCCTATGGGCGCTTCTACGGCGACGCGCTGACCGCCGAGCTGCCCGCGCGCTCCGGGCGGCGCCTGTCGCTGGGCGCGGCCGCCGCCGAGCTCTCCGCGCGCCTGTCCGGCCTGTTCCTGCCCGGCCCCTCGGGCGTGCCGCCGTGCCTGGACGGCTTCCGCCTGGCGCGCGACCCGGCGTGGAAGGGGCTGGTCCCGTTCCACGAGTACTTCCACGGGGAGACGGGCCGCGGCCTGGGGGCGTCGCACCAGACCGGCTGGACGGCGCTGGCGGCGCGCCTGATCGCGGACCGGGCGCGCGGGCGCTAGACGCGGCGGCCGCGCGGGGTCTCGGAGAAGGCGCGGGCCAGGTCGGTGCCGCGCAGGCGCACGCCCTTGCGCTCGGACTTCATCGCGAACATCGCGGCGTCGGCCTTGCGCACCAGCGCGGACACGTCGCCGGAGCGCGGGAGCTCCGCGGCGCCCCAGCTGGCGGAGACGCCGTCCTTGGAGAGCGCGGCGCTCGCCGCCTCGGCGACGCGGCGCGCGACGCGGGCGGCGCCGCGGGTCGGGGTCTCGGGCAGGAGCACGATGAACTCGTCGCCGCCGTACCGGAACGCGGCGTCCACCTCGCGGCGGATGTTGTCGCAGAGGGACCGCGAGAACGCGCGCAGGATGCGGTCGCCCTCCAGATGCCCGAGGCGGTCGTTGACCTGCTTGAAGCCGTCCAGGTCGAAGAGGAGCATCGACAGCGCGCGCTTCTGGCGCTGGGCGCGGCCGGCCTCCTCGCGCAGGCGGTCGTGGAAGTAGCGCTGGTTGTAGAGGCCGGTCAGGTCGTCGGTGCGGGTCATCTCGCGCAGGCGAAGCTCCAGCTCCACGCGGTCGGTGATGTCCTTGGCGACGCCCAGGGTGCCGATCACCCGGCCGCGGCCGTCCTTCAGGAACGAGGCCGACATGCTGGCGTGCAGGACGCGCCCGCCGGAGGCCTTGACGCGCAGCTCGTGGTTGCGCACGCGGCCGTCGGGGCTCTCGCGCAGGAGGCGCATGATGGTTTCGGCCTCGGCGCGGCCGCCGGCGTAGAAGTCGTGGCAGGGACGGCCGACCATCTCCGCGGCGCTCAGCCCCAGCATCTGCTCGGCGCCGGGGGAGAAGTAGATGATGCGGCCGCGGATGTCCGTCGTGCAGATCAGGTCGCCGGACGAGGCGACGATCGCCTCGAAGTACTCCTTGGCGCGGATGAAATCGGTGGAGAGCGCGATCAGCGGTCCCTGGGTGCGGGCGGAGGTCACGGGCATGTGACAAATGTAACAGGGCGGGGACGGCGGGGACAGGGGCGAGGGGCCCGTCGGGGGCTGGGTCCAAGGACCCATGACGCGGGGGCGCGGGCCCCGGTCAGGAAGGCTTCTTGCGCTTCTCCAGGGCGGCGAAAGTGCGCTCCATCTTTGCCTGCAGGGCGTCCACGTCCAAGGGCTTGACCACGTAGTCCACGGCGCCGAAGAGCAGGGCGTCGTTGAGCGTGCCGGCGTCGGCCAGTCCGGAGACCACGATGATCGGCACGTCGGAGGTCTTCGGGTCGGCGCGCAGCTCGCGCGTCAGGCTGATGCCGTCCTGGTCGGGCATCATGATGTCCATCAGGATCAGGTCCGGCTTCTGCCGGGCCAGGGCTTCCTTGGCCTTGCGCGCGTTGGCCGCCGTCTCGACGTCGTAGCCCAGCAGCTTCAGGCTCTGCGCGTAGAAGTCGCAGATCGAGGCGTCGTCGTCCACGGCGAGGATGCGCTTTTTGGCCATGGGCGGGATTATAGCCCCCGATCCGACCAGCTGTCCAGGCTCCAGGCCGAGGGCCCGGCGCGGAAAGCCGTCCAGCTCAGGGCCAGGAGCACGGAGTCGACCAGGAAGGCCTGCGGCGGGGAGAAATGGGCGGCGCCGCCGAAGCAGCCGCAGTTGGGGATCGGGATGCCGCGCAGGATCACGGAGGCCAGCGCGGACAGGAACACCCCGAACATCGCGCCGGCCGCGGCGGCGGCCAGGCGGGTCTCCAGGCCGAGGAGCAGGGCCCAGCCCACGGCGATCTCGATCCAGGGCAGGAGCCCGGCCATGGGCAGGGCCAGGGACGGCGAGAGCAGGCCGTACGCCTGGATCACCAGGGCGAATTCGGCGGCCGGGGCGGCGGCCTTGGACGCGCCGGCGAAGATCAGCACCGCGCCCACGACCAGGCGCGCCGCGGTCCCCGTCGTTTCCCGGGTCTTCATCGGGCTTTGAGCTCCTGGTCGATGCGCAGGACGCCCAGCGCGGTCAGCTGCTGGGCGCCCACGAAGCGCCGCCCGTTGATGAAGAAGGTCGGGGTGGAGTTGACCCAGGCGTCGTCGCCCTCCTGCACGTCGGCCTGCACCGCCGCGGCGGCGGAGGCGCCGGCGCGGCAGGCCTGCCAGGCGGGCAGGTCCAGGCCCACGCGGCGGGCGTAGCCGGTCAGGAAGGAGTCGTACTTCTCGTTGGTCCACTCGTCCTGGCGGTCGTAGAGCATGTCGTGGTAGGGCCAGAACTTGCCCTGGCGCCCGGCGCACTCGGCGGCGGCCGCGGCGGGACGGGCCCACTGGTGCATGCGCAGCGGGAAGTGCTTGAAGACGAAGCGGATGCGCCCGCGGTACAGGGCGCGCAGCTGGCGCAGCGGGGGCTCGGCGTAGCGGCACGCGGGGCACTGGAAGTCGGAGAACTCCACCACCGTGACCTTGGCGTCGGCGGGGCCCTCCACTCGGAAGTCCGGGGCGGACGGGGAGTACGGCTTGTACCGCCCGCGCGCGACCGCCACCGTGGCGAGGGCGAGGGCGGCCGTCAGGCCGAAAGACGCCATCCGGCGCGAGAACTTGGTGCGCATGCCGCCGCCTATCATAGAATATTCGCGATGGCGAACACGCGCCGCTCCGCGCTCGCCGCGTCCGCCGCGGCGGCCGCGGCGGCCCTCCACCTCGGCGCGGCCCTGCGCGTGCCGCTGGGCGCGGCCTCCGACGACGCGCTCCACCTCCTGCTGGCGCGCAACCTGCTGCGCGGCGCGTACGCGGTGCCCACCGCCGCGGGACGGCCCGTCACGGACCCCCTGCCGGGCTTCGCGTTCCTGATGGCCCTGCCGGTGCGCCTGCTGGCGCCGCGCTGGGGGCTGCTGCGCGGGGCCTCCCTGCTGGCCGCGGCGGCGCTGGCGGTCCTCCTGTGGCGCCTGGTCCGCCGCCTGTGCGGCGAGCCCGCGGCCTGGGCCGCCGCCGCCCTGGCCGTCCTCAACCCGACCCTGACGGGCTGGGCCGGCGTGGCCATGCCCGACATCCCCTTCGCCGCGGTCGCCGCCGCGGGCCTGCTGGGGCTGGCGGCCGAGTCCCCGTCGCCGGTCTTGCTGGCGGCTCTGGGCGCGCTGGGCGCGCTGCTGCGCGCGCAGGGGCTGGCGCTGGCGGCGGCGCTGGCGGCCGGGGCCTGGCCGAGGCTGGGTCCGCGGCGCGCGGCCGCGGTCCTGGCCGGCTCGCTGGCGCCTCTCGGGCTGTGGCTGCTGCGCGACCGCCTGGTCGCCGGAACGATCACCGATTACGCCGCGCACTGGCGAGAGCTGCAGGCCTTCGTGCCCCGGACCGGCGCGCAGGCGGCCGCCCTGCTGGCGGCG
>JAJXTZ010000134.1 GCA_021783355.1 bacterium
GCCCGCGGCGTGTCCCGCGCTGGTCCCCGGCCGCGCGCCAGCCGAGGTCCTCGACTGGCTCAAGGGGCGGCGCGAGGAGCGCGTGGTCCTCGTCGGCCACGAGCCGGGGCTCTCGCGCCTGGCCTCGTGGCTGATGACCGGGGACCCGCGGCCCGTCGTCCGGCTCAAGAAGTCCCAGGCCCTCCGGCTGGACCTGCCGGTCCTCCAGCCGGGCGCCGCGGTCCTGCTATGGTCGCTGGCGCCCCGCCACCTGAGACGGCTCGCCGAGTGACTGCGGGGCGGCCGTCACGCGGCCGTCGTTGACTCCCCGCCCCCGATTTGGTCCGATGATGGGGCGATGGCTCACGAAAAGATCCTGGTCGTCGAGGACGAGAAGGACATCGTCCGCCTGCTCAAGTACAACCTCGAGAAGGAGGACTACCGCGTCTTCTCGGCCCACGACGGCGAGGCCGGCCTGGCGCTGTTCCGCAAGGAGCGGCCGGACCTGGTGATGCTGGACGTGATGGTCCCCAAGCTGGACGGCTTCGGCTTCCTGAAAGCGGTGCGCCAGGAGGCCAAGACCCCGGTCATGATGCTGACCGCGCGCAAGGAGGAGGTCGACCGCGTACTGGGCCTGGAGCTCGGCGCCGACGACTACGTCACCAAGCCCTTCAGCGTGCGCGAGGTGCTGGCGCGCATCAAGGCCATCCTGCGCCGCGTCGGCGACCGCGGTCAGTCCCCGGCGTCGCCGGTCCTGCGCGTCGGCGAGCTGGAGGTGGACGTCGAGCGCTACGAGACGCGGGTGAAGGGCCGCGCGGTCGCGCTGACCTCCAAGGAGTTCGAGTTCCTGAAGTGCCTGATCCAGGCCGGCGGCCGCGCGCTCTCGCGCGACCAGCTGCTCGAGAAGATCTGGGGCTACGACCGTTCCATGGAGATCGACACGCGCACGATCGACCAGCACATCGCCCGCCTGCGCGACAAGCTCGGCCCCGAGGCGGGGCGCATCCTGACCGTCAAGAACGTGGGCTACCGCCTCAAGCTGGACTGATGCGCCTGGGCCCGGGCCGCCGCGCGGCCCTCGCTCTGGCCGCGCTGGCGGCGCCCCTCGTCTGGATCGCCGTCCACCTCCTCCCCCCGACCGCGGCGGCCGCCGCGGCGGTCACGGCCCTAGTGGCGGCGGCGTGGGCGTTCGGCTACGGCGTGGACCGGCGCCTGGCGGACCTGCTCGGCGTTCTGCGGCGCCTGGCCGCCGGAGACTTCGCGGCGCGCGCCCCGGAGCTGGAGGGCGGCCTCAGCGCGGAGCTCAACGCCCTGGCCGAGCGCGTGGGACGCGCGCTGACGGGGCTCACCCGCGACAAGGCCCAGCTCGAGGCGGTCCTGGACCAGATGACCGAGGCGGTCGTCGCCGTGGACGCGGAGGGGCGCGTCCTGGTCGTCAACCCGGCCCTGTCGCGCCTGCTGGGGGTGGACGAGGCGGCCGCGCGCGGGCGCTCGTACCTGGAGAGCCTGCGTCACAACGGCATCTCGGCGCTGCTGGGCGCGGTCCTGCGCGACCGCCGCCCGGCCGCGCAGGAGGTCCGCATCGTCGCCCGCGAGGAGCTGGTCTTCGACGCGCACGCCGCGCCCCTGCTGGAGGACGGCCGTCTGGCCGGGGCCCTCCTCGTCCTGCACGACATCACGCGCCTGCGGCGCCTGGAGCAGGTGCGCCGGGACTTCGTCGCCAACGTCGGCCACGAGCTGCGCACGCCCCTGGTGTCCATCAAGGGCTTCGCGGAGACCCTGCGCGAGGGCGCGCTCGACGACCGCGAGCACCGCGTGGAGTTCGTGCGCACCATCGAGGAGCACGCCGACCGCCTCTCCAAGCTCGTGGACGACCTCCTGGACCTGACCGCCATCGAGTCCGGGCACCGCGCGCCGCGCTTCGAGGCGACGGACGCCCCGGCGCTCTGCGCGGAGGTGGTCCGCGAGCTGGCGCCGCAGGCGGCCGCGCGCGCCGTGCGCGTGGAGGTCCTGCCCAGCGCCGGCGTCCCCCCCGCGCGCGCCGACCGCGATCAGCTGCGCCAGATCCTGGTCAACCTCGCCGACAACGCGATCAAGTACAACGAGGAGGGCGGCCTCGTCGAGCTCTCCGTCGAGCCCTGGGAGGGCGGCCTGCGCGTGACGGTGCGCGACACCGGCCCCGGCATCCCCGAAGCGGACCTCCCGCGCGTCTTCGAGCGCTTCTACCGCGTGGACAAGGCCCGCGCGCGCGAGGCCGGCGGCACCGGCCTGGGCCTGTCCATCGTCAAGCATCTCGTCGAGGCGCACGGCGGCAAGGTCTCCGTCGAGAGCCGCCAGCCCGGCGGCTCCTCCTTCCGCTTCACGCTGCGCGCGGCCTGACGCGGCGTCATCCGGCCGTCACGCGCTGTTGACCCGGCGCGGATGGGCGCGGGCCCGGCCGAACCGCTAGCCTCTCCCCGCCGTGACGCACACACCACGCCGAGGAGACCCAATGAAGAAGACCCTGATCGCGGCCCTCGCGGCCGCGACGCTCGCGGCCGCCGGCCGCGCGTCCGCGCAGTCCGACAAGCTGCAGCTGTCCGACTACGTCCAGTCCGTGAAGCTCAGCGGCGACCTCCGCCTGCGCCACGACGCCCAGCTGGCCACCGCCGGCCGCGGCAGCCGCAACCGGGAGCGCTTCCGGGCCCGCTACGGTTTCGTCGCCAAGGGCAGCGGCGGCGTGACGGCCGTCCTGCGCCTGGCCTCAGGCACCGGCGCGCAGGGCTCCGCGAACCAGACCGAGCAGAACCAGTTCTCGCAGAAGGGCGTCTACATCGACCTGGCCGAGATGAGCTGGAAGGCCGACGACGTCCTGACCCTGTCGGGCGGCCGGATGGCCAACCCGTTCTGGGCGGGCTGGGAGTCGTCGCTCGTCTGGGACCCCGACCTCAACCCCGAGGGCTACGCCCAGGCGGCGGACCTGCCGCACGGCGTGTTCGTCCGCGCGGGGCAGTTCCCCATCAACGAGTCCGCGTCCTTCGCGAACGCGGGCCCGTGGATGTTCGCCGAGCGCGTCGGCGTCAAGGCGCCGGTCGGCGGCGCGACGGCCACGCTCGCCGTGGACGACAACTACTTCACGAACCTGCACCGCCATCCCGACGGCGCGGTCCAGACGAACTTCGGCAACACGACGCAGGCGTCGGGCGTGCTGGCCAGCCGCTTCCACGTGGTGCACGTCTGGGGCGAGCTGAAGGGCAAGGCCCGCGGCCTGCCGGTCGCCCTGTCCGGCGGCTACGTCAACAACGTCGCCGACAGCATCGGCAGCCGCCGCTTCGGCTTCATCGCCGGCGCCCAGCTCGGCGAGGCGTCGAAGGCCCGCACCTGGGAAGCGGCCTACTACTACAAGTACTTGGAGGCCGACGCGACGCCGGCCAACCAGGTGGACGACGACTTCGGCCCCGGCGGCACGAACCTGGCCGGCCACCTCTTCTGGGTCGCCTACGCCCCGAAGGACAACGTCCAGCTCAAGCTGTCGTTCTACGACACGCGCGTCCTGGGCGCCCTGACGGGCACCGGCTACACGAGCAGCCGGTGGATGGGCCACGCGCTCGCGGACATCATGGTGAAGATCTAAACGGCCCGTCACGGGGCGTTGAGCGCCCCGTCACGCGTCCGTCAAATCACGACGATAACATCTAACGCAAGGAGACTACGATGAAGCGCATCTTGACCATCCTCGCCGCGGCGGTGCTGTCCGCGGCTCCCGCGGCGGCGCAGGTCCGCGTCCTCAACGGCGCCGGCTCCACCTTCGGCTTCCCGATCTACTCCAAGTGGTTCTCCGAGTACCACAAGGCCAAGCCCGGCCTGCAGATCAACTACGCGTCCATCGGCTCCGGCGGCGGCATCCGCCAGTTCACGGAGAAGACCGTGGACTTCGGCGCCACCGACGGCCCGATGACCGACGAGCAGATCCAGAAGGCCGGCGGGGACGTCCTCCACCTGCCGACCGTGCTGGGCGGCGTCGTGCCGATCTTCAACGTCCCCGGGGTCAAGGACCTGCGCTTCGACGGCGCGGCCCTGGCCGGCATCTACCTGGGCAAGATCGCCAAGTGGAACGACCCCCTGCTGGTCAAGCTGAACCCCAAGGCGAAGCTTCCGGACATGCCGATCATGGTCGTCCACCGCGCGGACGGCTCCGGCACCACCTACTGCTTCGTCGACTACCTGTCGAAGGTCAGCCCGGAGTGGAAGAAGTCGGTCGGCCTGGGGACCTCGGTCAACTGGCCGGTGGGCATGGGCGGCAAGGGCAGCGAGGGCGTGACCGGGCTGGTCAAGCAGAACCCGGGCGCGATCGGCTACGTGGAGCTGATCTACGCGCTGCAGAACGGCCTCTCGTACGCGTCGGTGCGCAACCGCGCCGGCCTCTTCGTCAAGGGCACGCTCGCCGGCGTGACCGCGGCGGCGGCGGGCGCGGCGCGCACGATGCCCAAGGACTTCCGCGTCTCGATCACGAACGCCCCGGGACGCGGGTCCTACCCGATCTCGACCTTCACCTGGCTGCTGGTCCGCCGTCACGGCCAGGACGGCAAGGGCGTCGAGATCCGCGACTTCCTGCGCTGGATGCTCAAGCACGGCGAGGGCGAGGCCGCGGCGCTCGGCTACGCCCCCCTCCCGGGCGCGGTGAAGGCCCGGGTGGCGAAGGTCGTGGAGACGATCCAAGGATGACCCCCGCCGCCGCGCCGGAACGGACCTCGTCCGGCGCGCGCGGCCTCGTGCCGGTCCCTGGCCCTCGCGAGAGGGCCGGGGACCGTCTTTTCCGGCTCATCGTGACGGGCTTCGCGCTCCTGACGCTCGCGACGGTCGCCGCGCTGGCCTGGCAGCTGACGCGCGGCTCGCTGGGGACCTGGCGCGCGTTCGGCGCGTCGTTCCTGTGGGGCCGGACCTGGGACCCGGTCAACGACGTGTTCGGGGCCCTGCCGTTCCTGTACGGGACGCTCGTGACCTCCCTGATCGCCCTGCTGATCGCGGTGCCGCTGGGCGTGGGCACGGCCGTCTTCCTGACCGAGCTGGCGCCGCGGCGCCTGGCGTCCGCCGTCGGGTTCGCCGTGGAGCTCCTGGCCGCGGTCCCCAGCGTGATCCTGGGCCTGATGGGCATGTACCTGCTGGTGCCCGCGGTGCGCTTCGTGGAGCCGTCCTTGGAGCGCTGGCTGGGCTTCCTCCCGTTCTTCCGCGGCGCCGCGTACGGGCTGGGCCTGCTGACCGCGGGACTGATCCTGTCGCTGATGATCCTGCCCTACGTGACCGCGATCACGCGCGACGTGCTGGCCACCGTGCCGCGCTCCCTGAAGGAGGCGCTGTACGCGCTCGGCGCCACGCGCTGGGAGGTGGTGCGCGGGGTCAGCCTCCCGTACGCGCGCCCCGGCATCCTCGGCGCGGTGTTCCTGGCCCTGGGCCGCGCCCTCGGCGAGACGATGGCCGTCACCATGGTCATCGGCAACACCCCGCGCATCTCCGCCTCGCTCTTCTCGCCGGGCTACAGCATGGCGGCCGTGATCGCCAACGAGCTGGCCGAGGCGGTCAGCGACGCGCACCTCTCCGCGCTGATCGCGATCGGGCTGACCCTGCTGGGGGTGACCATCGTGGTCAACGGCCTGGCGCGCCTGCTGATCTACCGCCTGGAGCGCCCGCGATGAGCGGGCATCCCGCGCGGCGCAAGCGGACCAACGCCCTGATGCTGGGCCTGACGGCGCTCTGCGCGCTGCTCTCGGCCTCGGCGCTGTTCGCGATCCTCGGCTACATCGCCTGGAAGGGCGCCTCGGCCGTCAGCTGGGCGTTCCTGACGCGCCTTCCGGTCCCGGTCGGCGAGACCGGCGGCGGCATCGCCAACTCCGTGCTGGGCTCGCTGGAGGTCGTGGGCCTGGCCGCGCTGATCGGCGTGCCGGTCGGGGTGCTGGGCGGCGTCTATCTGGCGGAGTACGGCCGCGGCCGCCTCGCCTTCTGGGTCCGCTACGCGGCCGACGTCCTCAACGGCGTGCCGTCCATCGTGGTCGGCCTGTTCGCCTACGCGCTGATCGTCCTGCCGATGAAGCGCTTCAGCGCGCTGTCGGGCTCGGTGGCGCTGTCCGTGATCATGGTCCCGGTCGTCCTGCGCAGCACCGAGGACTTCCTGCGCCTGGTCCCCGGGACCATCCGTGAGGCGGCCCTGGCCCTGGGCGTCCCCCGCTGGAAGGTGACCCTGCGCGTGGTCCTGCCGTCGGCCTCGCGCGGGATCCTGACCGGGGCGCTGCTCGCGGTCTCCCGCGTGGCCGGGGAGACGGCGCCGCTGATCTTCACCGCCTTCGGCAACACCTTCTGGGGCCGCGGCCTGCTCGAGCCCGTCGCGACCCTCCCGCTGACGATCTACAACTACGCGATCTCCCCGTACGACGACTGGCACCGGCAGGCCTGGGCCGCGGCCCTGGTCCTGATGCTGTTCGTCCTCGCCGTGAACCTCGCCGCGCGCCTCTGGCTGAGACCGCGCGCCGCCAATTGATATCATGAACCTCCTCGCCATGGACGCCGAACAGCCCGCCGCGAACATCCCGCCCCCCGCGGGCGCCGCCGCGCCCGGGGCGCCGCGGCGCCCGGTCGTCATGTCGGTGCGCGGCCTGCGCGCCGGCTACGCGGCCGGCGCCCAGGCGCTCCAGGGCGTGGACCTCGAGATCCGGGAGCGGACGGTCACCGCGATCATCGGCCCGTCGGGCTGCGGCAAGTCCACGCTGATCCGCTGCCTGAACCGGATGCACGAGGTGATCCCCGGCGCCTGGTGCGAGGGCGACGTGCGCCTGGGCGGGCGCGACGTCCTGCAGCTGGACCCGGTGGTCCTGCGCCGCGAGGTCGGCATGGTCTTCCAGCGGCCGAACCCGTTCCCGACGATGAGCGTGTTCCAGAACGTGGCCTCGGGCCTGGTCCTCAACGGCGAGCGCGACCGCGCGAAGATCGCCGAGCGCGTCGAGGAGTCCCTGCGCCGCGCGGCGCTCTGGGACGAGGTCAAGGACAAGCTCGACAAGCCCGGCACGGGCCTGTCCGGCGGCCAGCAGCAGCGCCTGTGCATCGCGCGCGCGCTGGCGGTCGAGCCGCGCGTCCTCCTGATGGACGAGCCCTGCTCGGCGCTGGACCCCCTGGCCACCGCGCGCATCGAGGAGCTCCTGCTCCAGATCAAGGACCAGCTCACGATCGTGATCGTCACGCACAACATGCAGCAGGCGGCGCGCGTCTCGGAGTATACTGTCTTCATGCTGATGGGCGAGCTGGTCGAGTACGGGGAGACCCAGGCGATCTTCACCCAGCCGTCCGACAAGCGCACCGAGGACTACATCACCGGGAGGTTCGGCTAAGGATGACGATCAAGCGGCAGTTCGACGCGGACCTCGACGACCTGCGGGCGCGCCTCCTGCGCATGGGCAGCCTGTGCGAGGAGATGATCCACTACGCCGTGAAGGTGGTCGTCGAGCGCGACGAGAGCCACCTGGACGCCGTGCGCGGGTGGGAGAGCCAGGTCAACCGCATGCACATCGAGATCGACGACGCGTGCGTGAAGCTCCTGGCCCTGCACCAGCCGGCCGCGCGCGACCTGCGCCTGATCGCCGCCGCCATCAAGATCAACGCGGACCTGGAGCGCGTCGGCGACCAGGCCGTCAA
>JAJXTZ010000135.1 GCA_021783355.1 bacterium
CGCCGCGCGCAGGCCGAGGCGGACTTCCGCGCGGCCCTCGCCGCCGACCCCGGCTTCCTGCCCGCCGCGCTGAGCGTCAGCGCCGCGCGCGCGGCGGCCGGGGACCGGGCCGGGGCGAAGGCGGTCCTCACCGCGGCTCTGGCCGCGCCGGACGCGGACCCGGCGCTGGTCCCGCAGGCGCGGGCCATTTTGCTAGGATTCGGTCCGTGAAGCTCGTCACCTTCGAGGTCGGGACTCCCCTCGGTCCCGTCGAGCGCCTGGGGGCGCTGCGCGGCGGCGAGGTCGTGGACTTGAACCGCGCCGCCGAGCGGCTCTACGAGCGCGAGGGCCGCGCCCGCCCCGCTGCGCGCGCCGCCTTCTTCGTGCCGCCCGACCTGCTCGGCCTGCTCGACGGCGGCGAGGAGTCCCTCGTCGAGGCCCGGCGCGCCCTCGAGTCCGCCTCCGGCGGCGGGACGGTGTGGGACGCGGCGCTGGTGCGCCTGCGCGCGCCGCTGCCCCGCCCGCGCTCCCTGCGCGACTTCTTCGCCTTCGAGGACCACGCGAAGGCCGGCGCCGCGCGCCGCGGCGAGCCGATGCAGAAGGAGTGGTACGACCAGCCCGTCTTCTACAAGGGCAATCCGCGCGAGGTGTACGGGCCCGGCGACGAGATGCCCTGGCCCGCGTTCACGCGCCGCCTGGACTTCGAGTTCGAGGTCGCCGCCGTGGTCGGCCGCGAGGGCCGCGACGTCCCGGTCGCCGACGCGAAGCGCTTCATCGCCGGGGTCATGGTGATGAACGACTGCTCGGCGCGCGACATCCAGAAGAACGAGATGGTCTGCCGCATGGGACCCGCCAAGGGCAAGGACTTCGCGACCATGCTGGGGCCGCATCTCTTGACCGTCGACGAATGGGACGGGCGCGTCCCCGAGCTGATCGTGCGGGTCAACGGCGAGGAGTGGAGCCGCTCGAACGGGCTCCAGCCCTACTGGAGCTTCGCGACGATGCTGTCGCACGCCTCGCAGTGCGAGACCCTGCTCCCCGGCGACCTGCTGGGCTCGGGCACCTACTTCAAGGGCTGCGGCCTGGACCAGGACCGGTGGCTGAAGCCCGGCGACCGCCTGGAGCTCGACGCCGGGCCGCTGGGCGTGCTGGCCAGCACCGTGGGGGCGCCGCGCGGGTCCCTGCGCCTCAAATACCGCCAGGACGGGAGCTACGCCTCATGAGCGTCATCCTCACGCGCGGCCGCGTGCCGCGCACGCCGCACACCGAGTTCTACTCCGAGCCGGGCATCCTGGCGCTCGAGGAGATCCACGGGACCTGCGGCTTCTCCGGCGACTACAGCCGAAAGTACCACTACCGCAAGTACCCGACCCAGCAGGTCCTCCCGCCGCACAAGCTGACCCTGGACCTGCGCCCCCAGCCGCTGCCGCCGCAGCCGCTGCAGCCGTGGCACCTGCGCACCGGACGCCTGAAGGTGCAGGGCGACGTCCTCAGCTCCCGCGTGCCGCTGGTCTACGGGACCAGCACCTTCGTCTACGCCGCGCGCTTCGAGCGCTCCAGCGCCGCGGACCTCTTCGTGCGCAACGGCGACGGCCACGAGCTGTGGTTCGTCCAGGAGGGCCGGGGCCTGCTCGCCTCGGAGTACGGCGTGGTCCCGTTCCGCCCCGGCGACTACGTGGCCGTGCCCAAGGGGACCACCTACCGCGTCGAGCTGGAGAGCGAGGAGTGCTGGCTCTTGATCGTGGAGTCGCGCCGCCCGATCTCGTTCGCGCCGCACTACCTCAATGCGTCGGGCCAGGCCCACCTGACCGCCCCGGTGGTGGAGACCGAGGTGCAGGCGCCGGAGTTCCGCCCCGCCCGCGACGAGGAGGGCCTGTTCCGGATCTGGACCAAGCACGGCGGCGGGTTCGTCACCGAGATGTTCCTGGGGCACCACCCGTTCGACCTGGTCGGCTGGGAGGGCGCGCTGTACCCGTACGCGTTCCACGCCGAGGACCACCACCCGCTCGCGCGCGAGATCCACACCGCGCCGCCCACACGCCAGACCTTCCAGTCCGGGACCGCGCCGCGCGACGGCTTCGCGGTCTGCACCTTCCGCGGGCAGATCGAGGGCTGGCACCCGCGCGATGTCCCGGCACCGTACGCGCACTTCAACGCGGACTCCGACGAGGTGATGTTCTTCTCGAACACCTCCTACGGCGCGCGCAAGGGCCTGGTCGAGCCGGGCTCTTTCACCGTCCACCCGGGCGCCCTGCCGCACTCGCCGCACGGCCTGGCCGCCAAGCGCAGCCTCGAGGAGCGCCGCAAGCTCTCCGACTACCTGGCGGTGATGCTGGACACCTTCTTCGAGCCGCTGTCGGTGGCCAAGCAGGCGCTGGGCATCGCGGAGAAGGACTACGCGCTGAGCTTCAACCGCGACACGCAGGGGCTCGAGATCGACTGATGGACCGCGACCCCGAGGAGCTGGAGGCGCGCGAGCGCTACCGCCTGATGGTCGGCCTGATCCAGCCGCGCCCGATCGCCTGGGTCAGCACGGCCTCGCCTGACGGCGCGCCGAACCTGGCCCCCTTCTCCTTCTTCACCGGCATCACCGCGAATCCGATGACCCTGTGCTTCGCCCCGGTCAACGACCGTCACGGGCGCAGGAAGGACACCCTGCTCAACGTCGAGGCCACGCGCCAGTTCGTCGTGAACTTCGTCGACGAGTCCCTGGCCGCAAGGATGAACCAGACCGCCGCGCCGTACCCGCGCGGCGTCAGCGAGTTCGAGAAGGCGGGACTGACCCCCGTCCCGTCCGTCAAGGTCAAGCCCCCGCGCGTCGGCGAGAGCCCGGCGGCCTTCGAGTGCGAGCTGATCCAGGTCGTGGACCTGGGCGACGGCCCCCTCGGCGGCCACCTGGTGATCGGACGGGTGGTGCGCGTGCACTGCGACGACCGGCTGCTGCGCGGCCCGGCGATCCCCCACCGCGAGCGCAAGGCCGTCGGCCGCCTGGAGGGCGACTGGTACTGCCGCACGACGGACGACTTCGAGCTCCCGAGACCGGAGGCCGCGTGAAGAAACGACCCTTCCACAACTTCGTCGTCGACCACATGACCTTCCTGGTGGAGCCCGACCTCTACAAGACCACCTACGCGCTCTTCCGCGTGATCTTCGGCGTGTCGCGCGAGGACCTGATCTACGAGAAGCGCTCCGCCTGGCCGGGGCAGGCCAAGCCCGCGTCGATGACCTTCGCCTCGCGCCTGGGCGTCGAAAAGGACGCCCGCGTGCCGGCGCAGACCATCGTGGCCGTCGTCCAGCCCACCGAGCCCGAGGGCGCCTCGTCCCACGTGCGCCAGATGCTCAAGAACCGCGGCGGCGGGTGCGCGTGGCAGCACATCGCCCTGCGCACGCCGGACCTGCCCGCCTTCCACGCGTTCTGCGTCGAGCGCGGCGTGAACTTCATCACCCCGATCCTGAAGGACGCCGACGAAGACCTGATCCAGGTGTTCTCCGGCGAATGGATGACCCCCGGCGGCCGCCCGACGGCCACATTCTTCGAGTTCGTCCAGCGCGACCCGGGCCCCGAGCTCCTGAAGGCGCTGGAGACCGCGTCGAACCGCGAGGCGTGGTTCCGCGACAAGACCTTCCTGGGCCTCTACGGCGAGAAGGAGAACGAGTACCGGTCCGGCCGGGTGACGCCGTTCATCGACGACGCGCTGGCCCGGCGCATCGCCGGGCACCTGGGCGCGCGCGAGATCTGGGAGATCGACGACGCGCTGCTGGAGGCCGTCGAGGCCGACATGCTGGACTACGCCGCTTCCCGCAAGGCCGCGCGCTAGCGCAGGCCGCGGACCTTCCAGGACACGTCGCTGAGGCGCACGCCGCGGCCGGCGAAGGCCGCGCGGCGCAGGACGCCGGCGTTGAACGCGGTCCACGACGGGCGCGGGTCCAGCGCGGAGATCAGGACCTCGCCGGAGCCCGGCGCGTCCTCCTCGTAGGCCACGCCGCGCGCGTCCAGCTCGCGGGCGTTCAGGCCCGCGCCGCGCGCCGCGCCGGGGCCGGAGAGCGTCACCGCGGCCGCGCGGACCTCCTCGACGAAGCCGAGCACGACGCGCAGGCGGATCTCGAAGTGCAGGCGCTTGCGCGCGAGGACCGGGTCGCGCGGCTTGGGGAACACGGAGATCACGAGCCAGTGCTCGTCGCCGTCCTTGTAGAGGCGCGCGGAGGCGGTCGCCTTCAGGCGCTCGCCGCGCCGCCGGGGGCCGGAGCGCGGCAGGTTCAGCTCGACGTAGGTCCGGGCCCGCTCCGGGTCGCCGCCCGCGCGCAGGGAGAGCGGCCGCCAGCCGCGCGCCGCGCGGTGGAGGTGCGCGAGGATTGGACGCTTGAGGACGGGCTTCTTCCGCGCCCCGGCGACCTTGACGCCGCCGGTGGAGACCGCGGGCGCGGCGGTGGTCGTGTCGGCGGCGACGGCCGGGGCCGAGGAGGCCGCCGGCGGCGCGGAGAGATCCGCGTCCGGCGGCGGGGGCGTGAAGTCGGCCCGCGCCGGGATGGCCGCCGCCAGCAGGAGCGCCAAGGCCGCCGCGCGCCTCATCGCGCCTCGGGAAGCCTGAGGAGGGAGCGGATCTTGCGGACCAGGACCTCGCCGTCGATCGGCTTGGCCACGTAGTCCGCGCCGCCGGAGTCCAGGCCCGTCACCACGTCCACGGCCTCGTTGGACGCGGAGAAGAAGAGGATCGGCACGGCCGCGGTGGCGGGGTCGGCCTTGAGCGCGCGGGCGATCTCGCGCCCGTCCGCGCCGGGCATGTACAGGTCCAGGATCAGGAGGTCCGGCTTCTCGGCGCGCACGACCTCCACGGCCTTGGAGGCGTCGCCCACTGCCGTGGCCGCGAAGCCCGCGTGCTCCAGCGTCAGGCGCACGGTCTCGCGCACCAGCGCGTCGTCGTCCACCAGGACGACGCGCCGCGCCGCCTCCGGGCTCACAGCAGGTCCGAGGCCAGCGCCGCCAGCGCCGAGCGCTCGCTCTTGGTGAAGGTCACGTGGCCGAACAGGCCCTGGCCCTTGAAGCGCTCGACCAGGTTGGTCAGGCCGTTGGACGCGGCGTCCAGGTAGTAGTTGTCCACCTGGTGCGGGTCGCCGGTCAGCACGATCTTGGCGCCCTTGCCGGCGCGCGAGATGATGGTCTTGATCTCGTGGGGCGTGAGGTTCTGGGCGTCGTCGATGATGATCAGCAGGTTGGGCAGGCTGCGGCCGCGCAGGTAGGTGACGGCCTCGATCTCGAGCGCGCCCTCCTCGATCAGCATCTGGATGTCCATGTCCGCGGTCTCCAGCGCGCCCTTGGGCTTCTCCAGCAGGTAGGACAGGTTGTCGTAGATGGCGCCCATCCAGTTGGTCAGCTTCTCCTCCTTGGTGCCGGGCAGGAAGCCGATGTCGTGGCCGACGGCGATCACCGGGCGGCCGACCAGGATGCGGCGGTAAACCTTCTCCTCCAGCGTCTGCTGGAGGGCGCAGGCCAGGGCCAGCATGGTCTTGCCGGAGCCCGCCAGGCCCACCATCGTGATCAGCTGGACGTCGGTGTTGAGCAGGAGCTCCAGCGCGAAGCGCTGCTCGGTGTTGAGCGGCTTGATGCCCCACGGGGCGGAGTCCGCCTTGACCAGCGGGACCAGGGCGGCGGCCTTGGCGTCGTAGCGCGACAGCGCGCTCTTCGAGCCGCCGTCGGCCGCCTTCAGGATCACGAACTCGTTGGGGACCAGGTCGCCGGCGGGCGGGGCCAGGCGCTTGTCCTTGTAGAAGCGGTCGATGGTCTCGGCGGGGACGGACGCCTCGCGCCAGCCCGTGTAGAGCTCGTCGACGTCCACCTTCTCCTTCTCGTAGTCCTGCGTCTCCAGGCCCAGCGCCTCCGCCTTGATGCGCAGGTTGATGTCCTTGGAGATGAAGACCACCTGCTCGCCCTTCTTTTCCAGGTACTGCGCGCAGGCCAGGATCTCGTTGTCCTTGCTGGAGGCCGAGAAGGCCTTGGGCAGGCCGTCGGAGACCATGATCTCCACCTTGAGCTTGCCGCCGTGCTCCAGGGCCACCCAGTTGGAGAGCTTGCCGCCCTCCTTGCGCAGGCCGTCGAGCTTGCGCGCGACCAGGCGCGCCGAGCGTCCGCGCTCGTCGTTGTTGCGCTTGAAGGTGTCGAGCTCCTCGATCACGGTCAGCGGGATGACGACCTTCGAGCCGTGGAAGGCGAAGAGCGACATCGGGTCGTGCAGGATCACGTTCGTGTCCAAGACGAAGGTCTTCATCTGAGAGCCTCCTCCAGCGTGAACGGCGGCACGAATTCCCGGAAGACGTCGTTGGCGACGAACGCGCCCTCGTCGGACAGGCGCCAGCGCGGCCCGTCCTCGCGCACCAGCGCGCGCGACTTGAGCTGGTCCCACGGTCGCGCGAAGGCCGCGCGCAGGGCGGGCGAGGGCTCGAAGCCCTCGATCAGGCGCAGGCCCAGGAAGGCCTCCTCGCCCAGCGCCTCCAGGCCCGCCGGGGTCTCGCCCTCGGCGGACGGGCGGCGGCCGGCCTCGACGGCGCCCATGTACGCGGCCAGCGTCAGCTCGTTGGTCGAGCGGACCCCGTCCAGGAAGGACGCGGCCGAGCACCCCAGGCCCAGGTACTCGCCGCGGCGCCAGTAGTTGACGTTGTGCGCCGAGCGGCGGCCGGGGCGGGCGAAGTTGGAGATCTCGTAGCGCTCCAGGCCCGCGGCGGCCAGCGCGGCCAGCGCCGCCTCGTACATGGTCCGGCCCAGGTCCGAATCCTCCGCCACGCCGCGCTTGGCGAACAGCGTGCGGTCCTCGACCTGCAGGCCGTAGAGGGACACGTGATCCGGCGCCAGCGCCAGCGTGAAGTCGAGCGTCGCGCGCAGGCTGTCGAGCGTCTGGCCCGGGAGGCCGTACATCAGGTCCACCGAGAGGGCGGGGATGCCCGCCGCCCGCGCCAGGCCGAAGACGCGGGCGAAGTCCGCGGCGGTGTGGCGCCGGCCCACGGACTTGAGCAGCTCGTCGTCGGCGGTCTGCAGGCCGATCGACAGGCGGGTCACGCCGGCGCGGGCCAGGACCTCCAGCTTCTCCGCGTCCAGGCTCTCCGGGTTGCCCTCGAAGGTGGACTCGACGAAGCGGGAGGCCGGATGCGCGCGGCGCAGCGCGGCGAAGAGCTCCTGGACTTGCGCGGCGGAGAGCTCCGACGGGGTGCCGCCGCCGACGTAGAGGGTGTCCGGCACGCGCGGAGGCAGGAGGGCGGCCTCGGCCTCGAGGGCGGCCAGGTAGCGCTGGACCTGCTTGTTCTGTCCCGAGTACGCCGCGAAGTCGCAGTAGAAGCACTTCACGGCGCAGAACGGGATGTGGACGTAGAGCCCGGTCAATCCGCAGGGATTCTCTCTAATTTTAGGTCCCGCCGCAAGACGCCGAAGGCCCCCCCGCGCTGGGTCCAAAGACCCCGGCGCGGCGCGCCGCGCGCGTCCATCCTTCCTTTATGAGAGCCTTGCTCCTGGCGGCGCTGCTCGCGGCTCCGGCGCGCGCCGCCGTCGTCGAGACCGCGGTGCCGCGACTGGACGCCGTCGCCGCCCCGGCGGCCGCGCCGCTGGCCGCGCCGCTGAGCCTGCCC
>JAJXTZ010000136.1 GCA_021783355.1 bacterium
CGCGCGTCCCGGCGGGGCCGGGGGCGGCGGGCCTGGCCGCGTCCCTGCGCGCGCACCTGGAGCGCTACCGGAGCCTGACGGCGAAGGGCAAGCTCTCCGAGGCCGGCGCCGAGCTCGACGCGATGCAGCAGGAGCTGGAGAAGGCCGCGCCCCGCGGCGCGGGACGCTGACCTAGTAGCGCAGGACAGCCAGCAGGGTCACGTCGTAGATCAGCGTCGCGTCCGGAGGGATGCGCGGCGGCTTGCCCGCCTTGCCGTACGCGAGGTCCGGCGGGCAGGCGAAGCGGGCCCGCTCCCCGGGGCGCATCCGCCGCAGCGCCATCGCCCAACAGCGGACCGAGCCCTTCATCGCGACCAGCGTCGAACGCCGCCGGTGCGCCCCATCGAAAACGGTCCCGTCCGTCAGCGTCCCCTCGTAGCGGACGCGCACGGTGTCTTCCGGGCCCGGCGGCTCGCCGCGGCCGGGGGAGAGGGTCGTGAATGAGAAGTCCGGCGGGGAGGCCAGCGGGCCGTCGAGCTCGACGATCAGCGCGCCCGGCCCCCGTACCGCCGCCTCGCGGAATCCGGACGGCCGGTCCTCGGGAGCCGCGAGGCCTTGCGCGCCGCGGTCGAGCAGGCGCTTGTAGTCCGCGTCCGCGTCCGGGCTGGACAGCACCAGACGGGCCGGAGAGTCCGCCGTCGCGGAGTCGAGCTCCACGCCCGCGTCCGGTCCGGAGAACGCCGCGCGCGACCCGGTCCGGAAGGACGGGGTCCAGTCCAGGGTCCGCCGGAACCATTCGACGGCGCCGGGAAGATCGGCCACGGAGAGACGCACGCTCTTGAGGACGGGCCCGGAGGCCGCCGGGGGCGCGGCGCGCGCGGCAAGCGTCGGGAATGACGCCGCGGCGGCCAGCAAAATCATTGAAAGCCTCATCCCCGTCATTATAACATCCGATAAGCGCCCGCGTCCCGAGGAGCGGGAGGGCCGATGGAATGGCATTATTGTTGCTACACGACTTCCGTCATCAAGTCAGTTGATAAAAGTGCAGACGCCGTTAACCCACAGCCCCACAGGAGATTCCTCACGATGAAACGCCCGCTCAGCAAGAAGCGCGCGGCCTCGCTGGCCCTTTTCACGGCCATCCTCGCCGCCGTCTGGGTCCTGCCCCCCGTCGTCCATCGCGCCCGCCATCTCTGCCCGGTCCGGCCGGACGGCGTGGACCAGGCCGCCGCGGTCCCGGCCTTCGCCCGCAAGTACGGGTTCAGCTGCATGCAGTGCCACTCGAACTGGCCGACGCTGAACGCCTACGGCCGCCAGTTCAAGCTCAACGGCTACGTTCCCAGCCGCGACAGCGAGGACGGCGTCCTCAAGAGCGCGGACGGCCTGCTGTGGGTCGAGAAGAACTTCCCGCTGAGCGTGATCGTGCGCTCGCGCCCGCTCGACGTCACGAAGGGCGCCAGCAATTCGACCAAGATGCAAGCCATCTACGACACCGACTTCTTCTTCGCCGGCGGCGACGCGGCGCACCACGTCTCCTGGTTCGGCGAGATGGACGCCAACGCCGACAGCGGCTTCTCGCCGCTGGCGATGGCCGACCTGCAGCTCGGCTACAACCCCAGCGACTACCTGAACCTCGTCGTCGCCCGGCGCGGGTTCTACGTGATGGACCCGTTCCAGACCCTGACGAACTTCGGCAGCCCGACGATCGCCAACCGCGGGATCTCGGGCGGCCAGCAGGTCGACAGCCCGCTGTCCGCGTGGACGATGGACCAGACCGCCCAGACCGTCGCCGGCTACGGCGAGGTCGGCAACGACGGCGTCGGCTACCTGTACTACGCCGCCGGCGTCACGGCGCAGAAGGACAGCGACGCCGGCATCGGCGGCGACGTCGGCAACGTCCGCTTGGCTTACGACACCTCCCGCGGCCTGGTCTTCGGCACGTTCGGCAGCTGGGGCTACCAGGGTCTGAACACCAACGCGAGCGCGGCTCCGGCCGACCGCACCGAGATCCGGCGCACCGGCGTCGACATGCTGCTCGAGCACGGGCCGGCGACGGCCCGCGCGGCCTTCATGTACGGCGAGGACAAGGACGTCGCGCCCTTCGACGCGACCTACTTCCCGAACGGCGACAAGAAGCAGACCGACCGCGCGGCCTACGCGGAAGCGCAGTACGTCATCCGGCGCGGGGACAGCCAGCTCCCGTTCCTGGTGCCGCTGGTCCGCGCGAACTGGTACACGACGAACAACGGCAAGGACCAGTTCTCCTACGTCACGGCGCAGCTGTCGCACTACTTCGCCGCGAACCTCAAGTCCTCCATCGAGTACATGGCCGACCTCAAGCAGGACATCACGGGCAGCAACACCGTCCGCGATCCGAAGGGCACCCGGGTCACCGCCTCGATCGAACTCGGATTCTAGCGCCGGTAAGGACTGCAACGACGCGCCGCACTCCGTGAATGGACCCGGGCCTTCCAAGTCCGACCGGAAGGCCCGGGTCCCGCGGACATCGCGAAGGAGACGACCCTCATGAACCGCTGGATCGCATTCACCCTCACCCTCGGACTCGGACTCGCCGCCTGCGCGTCCCAACCCCCTCTGACGGACCCCGTCGCCCGGGGCAAGCGCGACTTCCGCACCAAGGGCTGCATGCGCTGCCACCGCCTCGGCGACGAGGGGAGCGAGTACGGCCCCGGCCCCAATCTGACGATGGTCGGCTTCCGCAAGTCCTCGGCGTGGATCTCGCGCTGGCTCGCGAACCCGCACGACTGGAACCCCAAGACCATCATGCCGAACCTGCACCTGACCCCCCAGCAGATCTCGGATTTGGCCGACTTCCTGAGCATCCAGAAGGGGCAGGCCTGGAAGGTCTACCCGTGGCGCACGAAGGATGCGCTGGAGATGCCCTCCAAAGATCGCGGCAACCTGATCTTCAACATGGCCGGGTGCGTCGGCTGCCACGGTCCGAACGGCACCGGCGGCAAGCCGGACAACAACGTGGCCGGCGGCATGATCCCGACGCTGACGCTCGTCTCCGACGGCTACACGAAGGCCGAGCTGGTCCAGAAGATCACGAACGGGGTCACCCCCCTGCCGGCCGACCCCAGCAAGCCCAAGCCGATGATCGTGATGCCGCGCTGGGGCGACATGCTGACCCAAGACGAGATCGGGGCCGTCGCGGACTATCTGATCTCCCTGCACCCGAAGAGCCAGTCGTCGGACGGCTTCTAGGACGAGAGCCCGGCCGCCTTTTGGTATCATCCTCCCCATGCGCGTCATCGGGGGAGGATTGGCGGCCGGGCTCGTCCTTTTCTTCGTCCCCGGCTGGCGCAGCGGGCCAGCTTGCTTCGCCGCGGGGCTCCTGGCCGCCCTGCTCCTGGTCCAACTGGGGGCGCGCTCGCTGGTCGAACGCCTCGCCTCCGTCCTGACGCTGGCGCTGGCCGCCTGGGTCGCCGGCCCCCGCGCCGCGCACGGGCAGAGCCTGGCCGCGCATCTGCTCGGCTGGCTGCTCGCGGGCGGCGTGTTGTGCTGGGTCCTGCGCCCGCGGGCGGAATAGCCGTGACCGAGCGCCGGGTCCTGACCGTCTCGGAAGTCAACGCCCAGGTCCACGAGCTGCTGGACGCGTCGTTCCCCGAGCTGTGGATCGAGGGGGAGGTCTCCAACTGCAAGACCTACCTGTCCGGCCACACCTACCTGAGCCTCAAGGACGAGAAGGCGCAGCTCCGCGCGGTGCTCTTCAAGGGCGCGGCGTACGGGGTCAAGTTCAAGCTCCAGGACGGACTCAAGGTGCTGGTCCGCGCGCGCGTGACCTCCTACGAGCCGCGCGGGGAGCTCCAGCTGATCTTGTCCGCCGCGGAGCCGCGCGAGAAGGGCGCGCTCCAGCTGGCCCTGGAACAGCTAAAGGCCAAGCTCCAGGCCGAGGGTCTGTTCGACCAGGAGCGCAAACGGCCCCTCCCCCCCTACCCCAAGGTCGTGGGCGTGGTGACCTCCGGCGCGGGCGCCGCCGTGCGCGACATCATCAATGTCCTCTCGCGGCGCTGGCCGGGGCTCGAGATCCGCGTGTGGCCGGTGCGCGTTCAAGGAGAAGGCGCGGCCGCGGAGATCGCGGCCGCGGTGCGCGGCTTCAACACGCTGGCCCCCGACACCGAGGTGCTGCTGGTCGGCCGCGGCGGCGGCTCCATCGAGGACCTGTGGGCGTTCAACGAGGAGCCGGTGGCCCGCGCGCTGGCCGAGTCCGCGATCCCCACGGTCTCCTGCGTGGGCCACGAGACCGACTGGACGGTGGCCGACCTGGTGGCCGACCTGCGCGCCCCGACCCCGTCGGCCGCCGCCGAGCTGGCCGTCCCGGAGAAGGCGGCCGTCGCCGACCGTCTCGCGGAGCTGGGCGACGCGATGGCCCAGACCCTGCGCGACCGGCTGGAGGACCTCGCCCGGCGCCTGGCGTACGCGGCCGCCCATCCCCTGCTCCAGGACCCGCGCCGCCTCTGGGAGCAGCGCGCGCAGCGCGTGGACGAGCTCTCCGCGCGCCTGCCCGACGCCGCGCGCCGCGCGCTCGAGCGCCTGGCGCTGCGCCTGGCCGGGACGGCGGGGAAGCTCGACGCGATCAGCCCTCTAAAGGTCCTGGGCCGCGGCTACGCGATCGCCAGCCTGCACGGGACGGTGCTCACGCGCGCGTCGCAGGCGAAGACCGGGGACCTGATCGGCGTGCGTCTGGCCGAGGGCGAGCTCGAATGCGAGGTGGTCGAATGACCAAGGCGAAAGGCGAGAAGGACGCGAGGACCGAGCCGTTCGAGAAGTCTTTGGCGGCGCTGGAGGAGCTGGTGCGGGAGCTGGAGGCCGGAGACAAGAGCCTGGAGGAGTCGCTGGCCCTCTTCGAGAAGGGCGTGTCCCTGTCCAAGGACCTGACCGCGCGCCTGGAGGATGCCAAGACCAAGGTCGAGGCCCTCTCCGTCGAAGGCGGCCGCCTCTCCAAGAAGCCGTTCGCCCCGCGCGAGGACTGAACAGCTACCGGCCCGAGGAAGGTCGCTCCTCGGGCCCCGGCCGGGCGAAGACCCAAAGGCCACTCGCCGTGAAGACCGGCGCGTAGCGCCCGCGACGGAGAGAGGCGGCGAGCCTCTCGGCGGCGAGTGGATGGAGTTCCGTCCAATACGCGCTGGCGACGACCCGGTCCGGGACGAAATCGGCCGCGTCGCGGGCCGAGAGCGGGAGCGGGCTCAGGAACCGCCGCTGGGCCAGGCGCGCGAGCAGGTAGTCGTCCGACCAGACTTTCGCCCCGTCCGGGACCGCCGCGACGGCTCCCTCGCTTGCGTAGAACCAGGACGCAGGCGCGCGGACGACGCGGAGCGCGGGCGCCGTCAAGAAGCCGAAGGACGCGCCGAGCAGGGCGACGGCCGCGAGAGAATCCCGCCGCCGCGGGAAGGCTTTCTGGAGCCGTCCGAATCCGCCGTGAAAGGCGTACACGAGGGCTGCCAGGACGATGGCCCCGTGATGATTGCGCAGCGACTGGAAGGAATGCCCGGCGTGGGCAAGTTGATGCGGGAGCCAGACGGCCAGGGCCGGAAGGAGCGCGGAGCCCGCCGCCAGGGGAATCAGGCCCAGAGTTCCCATGACGCGAGCGACGACGAGGAGCTTGTGCGGCGGCAGGAAGAGCGCCCCCAGGACGACACCGGGGCGCAGAATCAGGGCCTGCCCCAGCCCCGCCGCGCCCGACCCCTTCACGAAGTCGAACAGCCGCCAAAAATCCAGGCCTCCGGGCCGCAGCGCGCGGAAATAACCGACGCAGCGCATCTCCGCCCACCAAAGGACGGCGCTCAAGGCGGCCAGCGCCAGACCGCGCCACTTCCGGGCCGCGCCGCCGGAGGACACGCCCTCGGCCAAGCCGAATCCGAACAACAGCAATGGGACCTCTTCGCGCGTGAACACCAATCCCAGCAGCAATAAGAACGCGGGGACGGGCCGACGGCGAGAGACGAAATACAGGGCCCAAAGGAACAACGGCAGGGCGAAGGTCGTTTCGATGAGAATCGACGAGGCGAGGCTCGCGAACATCGGGCACGCCGCCGTCGCCAATGCCGTCAGAGCCGCCCGCCCGGAGTCGCCCGTTTCCTCCTTGACCCACAGATATGCGGCGGCGGGGGCGCTCCCGAGCGCCAGGCTCTGGGCGAGGATCAGCGCCGGAGTCCCCCATCGCGACAGGAAGAACGGCGACAGGGGCAGGAGGAGGAGAGAAAAGTGGTTGGACAAATAGGAAGCGCCGGAATAACTATAGCTGGACATCCCGAAACCGTGAGCGACGCGCCACAGCATGTTGATGACGTCGGCGTCGTCCGCGGTCATCTCGCAGGCACGGTACTGAAGCCACTTGTGCGCCGCCAGCGCCGCCGGCAGAAGGACGAAAACGGCGGCGCGCAGACGGGGGTTTCTTTCCCAGCGCTCCGACAGCCCGCCGCGCGCCTTCTCGGACCCGCGCCCGCCCACGAATGCGGCGGACGCCGCCAGGCACCCGACGCCCGCCAGGGCCCACAGCCAGTTCAAGAGTCGACACCAGACGAGGAAAGGGTTCATGTGTTCCGGCCCGGCCTCAGCGCCCGGTTCCTCAGAGGCGGCGGTGCCGCCGCTCACATGCTATCAAATCCGGTGGGATGGGCCGGAGGACCCCGCGCCGCCGGCTCTTGACAGGGCCGGCGTCTTCGGCTAATATTTATACGAGAGACTAGTTATGGCCCGCCCCTCCCGAGACCTGGACCGCCGCCTCATCGAGACCGCCCGGCGCATGCTGCCCGAGACGGGCTTGAGCGCGCTGTCGGTGCGCGCGGTCGCGCGGCGGGCGCGCGTGAACCTGGGGATGTTCCACTACCACTTCAAGAGCAAGAGGGCGTTCCAGCGCCGCGTGCTGCAGGAGACCTACGAGGACTTCTTCGCCGTCTTCAGCGCGGCCGCCGGCGGGCCGGGCGCGCCGCGCGAGCGCCTGCGCCGCCTGCTGGTGGCCGTGGCGCGCTTCGTGCGCGAGAATCGCGTGCTGTTCACGCTGCTGCTGCGCGAGGTCCTCAACGCCCAGCCGGACATGACCGCCTTCGCCAAGGAGAACTTCCCCCGCCACGCCGCGGTCGTCATGCGGCTGATGGAGGAGTGCCGGCGCGAGGGCTCGGTGCGGCCGCTGCCCGCGCCGATGCTGGTGGCCTTCGCGATGCCGGCGATGGGCCTGCCCAACGCGATCGTCACGGCCTTCGAGCGCAACGGCGTGAGGACCGTCGGCGGACGACCGTTCCGGGAGTTCGCGGACATCCTGCTCTCCGACGAGACGATCGAGGTCCGCGCCGACATGGTGCTGGCCGCGCTGGCTCCCGGGGGGGCCGCGTGACGGGGGCCGCGGCGCTGCTGCTTCTGGCGGCGGCGGTCCGCGCCGCGCCCGC
>JAJXTZ010000137.1 GCA_021783355.1 bacterium
GGTCGCCCGGGCCGCCGACGTCCTGGCGACCCCGTTGGTCCGCAAGATGGCCAAGGACGCCGGCATCGACCTGGCGTCCGTGGCCGGCACGGGCCCGCAGGGGCGCGTGCTGATCGCCGACCTGCAGGGCGCCCGCGGCGGCGCCCCGGCCCCGTCGGCCCCGGCCGCCGGCGCGGCGGTCAACGCGACGCCGGCCGTGCGCGCCCTGGCGGCGTCGCTAGGAGTGGGACTCGCCGGCGTGAAGGGCACCGGTCCCGGCGGACGCGTGGCTGAGGGCGACGTGCGGGCCCTGGCCCCGGCCGCGGCGAAGGGCGCGGCGAAGGCCGCCGCGGTCTCGCCCGGGCCCGCGGGCTTCACCCCGGCGCGGACGCCGTCGCAGGGGGAGGAGAAGATCCCGTTCGTCGGCATCCGCCGCAAGATCGCGGAGAAGATGGCGCAGTCGAAGCGCACCGTGGCCGACGTGACCCACGTGGACGAGTGCGACATGACCGCGCTCCTCGCCCTGCGCGAGGAGCTCAAGCCCGAGGCGGCCAAGCGCGGGGTCAAGCTCACCTTCCTGCCCTTCATCGTCAAGGCCGTGGCCAAGGGCCTGCAGGAGTTCCCGATGTTCAACGCGTCGCTCGACGAGGCGGCCGGGGAGATCGTGGTCAAGCGCTACTACAACATCGGCATCGCGGTGGCCGCGCCGCAGGGGCTGCTGGTGCCCAACGTCAAGGGCGCCGACGGCAAGGACCTGTGGGGCATCGCCGCCGACATCGCCGCGATGGCCGAGAAGGTCCGCGCGGGCAAGATCGACGTCGCCAGCCTGCAGGGCGGGACGATCACGATCACCAACATCGGCCCCCTCGGCGGCCTGTACGCCAACCCGATCGTCAACCACCCCGAGGTCGCGATCCTGGGGCTGATGAAGCTGCGCAAGATGCCGGTCGTGCGCGACGGGGGCATCTTCATCCGCGACATGATGAACCTGTGCCTGACCTTCGACCACCGCGTGGCCGACGGCGCCGACGCCGCGCGGTTCGTGAACGCCGTCATCCGGTCCCTGGAAAATCCCCGCACCCTGCTCTAACGGAGAAGCGACCATGTCCATCAAGACCGACGTTCTGATCATCGGCGGCGGGCCCGGCGGCTACGTCGCGGCCATCAAGCTGGGCCAGCTGGGCAAGACGTCCGTCGTGGTGGACCGCGACAAGCTGGGCGGCGAGTGCCTGAACTACGGCTGCATCCCCTCCAAGGCCCTGATCGCCGCCGCCGGCCGCGCGTACAAGGCCAAGAAGGCCCAAGAGGCCGGTTTCGACGACGCCGCGCCGAGGATCGACTGGGACAAGGTCGTGGCCTGGAAGGGCCAGATGATCGGCGGCTTCGTGCGCAACGTCGGCACGCTGATCAAGGGCAACAAGAGCGAGTTCCTGCACGGCGCCGCGCGCTTCACCTCGCCGCGCACCGCCGTGGTGGAGACCGCCGACGGCAAGACCGAGACCGTGGAGTTCGACCACGCGATCGTGGCCACGGGCTCCGCGCCCGTGGGCATCCCCGGCTTCGCCGTGGACGGCGTCGCCGTGCTGGGCTCGAAGGAGGCCCTGGACCTGACCAAGGCCCCCGACGCGATGGCGGTGATCGGCGGCGGCGTCATCGGGCTGGAGATCGGCACGATCTTCGCCAAGCTCGGAACCAAGGTGACCGTCGTGGAGTTCACCGACTCGCTCCTGCCCGTCATCGAGGCCGACATGGTCGCGCCCGTCTCGCGCAGCCTGGCCAAGCTCGGCGTGGAGGTCCTGCTCGGGGCGAAGGCCAAGTCCTGGGCCAAGAAGGGCAAGCGGCTGGAGCTGGCCGTGGAGACCCCGCAGGGGGCCAAGAAGATCGTCTGCGACAAGATCCTGCTCGCCGTCGGCCGCGCGCCGCGCAGCAAGGACCTGGGACTGGAGACGGTCGGCGTGGAGCTCGACAAGCGCGGGCACGTCGTCGTGGACACCGAGATGCTGTCCAGCGTCCCCAACATCTACGCGATCGGCGACCTCGTGGGACAGCCCTACCTGGCCCACAAGGCCAGCCGCGAGGGCATCCTGGCGGCGCAGTCCATCGCCGGCAAGCCCCTGGAGCCGCGCGGCGCCGTGCCGTGGGCCGTGTTCACCGACCCCGAGATCTCCTGGGTGGGCATGACCGAGTCCGAGGCCCGCGCCGCCGGGATCCGCGCGGTCGTCGGGCGCTTCCCGTTCGCGGCGTCGGGCCGCGCGCAGGCCGTGCGCGAGACCGAGGGCTTCTGCAAGGTGGTGGCCGACAAGGCCGACCACCGCATCCTGGGCGCCGGCTTCGTGGGGCCCAACGCGTCGGACCTGATCGGGGAGGCCTGCCTGGCGGTGTCGGTCGGCGTCACGCTCGAGCAGGTCGCGGCGACCATCCACCCGCACCCGACGCTCAACGAGGCGTTCCTGGAGGCCTGCGAGTCCGCGCTGGGCCACCCGATCCACACCCTGCCGGTCCGCCGCGAGCCCCCGAAGGTCGCCGCGTAGGATGCTGGTCCGGGACCTCGGCCTCAAGGAGTACGAGGAGGTCTGGGCCCTCCAGCGCCGCCTCGTCTACGAGCGCGCCGAGGGGGCCGTCCCGGACACCGTCCTGCTCCTCCAGCATCCGCCGGTCTACACGATCGGGCGCTCCAGCCGCCAGGCCGTCCCCGAGGGCCTGCCGTACCCGGTGCACCGCATCGAGCGCGGGGGGGACCTGACCTGGCACGGCCCCGGCCAGATCGTCGGCTACCCGATCCTGAAGCTCGCCGACCACGGCTTGCGCCCGCGCGCGTACCTGCGCGCGCTGGAGGCGGTCCTGATCGAGGCCATCCGCCCGCTGGGCGTGCGGGCCGAGACCGCCGCGGGCTTCACCGGCCTGTGGGTGGGGAAGCGCAAGCTGGCCTCGATCGGCGTCGCCGTGCGCGGCGGCGTGACCTACCACGGCTTCGCGCTCAACGCCAACAACGACCTCTCCGCCTTCCGGCGCATCCACCCCTGCCGCCTGGAGTCCGACGTGATGACCACGATGCGCGAGCTGCTGGGCGCGCCGGTGGACGAGTTCGCGCTGACCACGCGCCTCGGCGAGACCCTGCTGGAGTACTTCGGCCGGAAAGGCTCCGCGCGGACCGCCTAGGGGCCTCGGGCCGCCGGTGTCCGTCACGCCGATTTTACGGCGGCGCCCGCGCCCGATATCGTAAAATCAGCGGGTCGGCACTCCGTTCCGAAGAGGCTCAAGACGCCCATGGACCGCATCGCCGCGCTGTTCCTTCTGGCCGCCGCCGCCGCCCCCGCCCGCGCCGCCTTCAAGGTGCCCGGCTACGAGCTCGTCTACTCCTACCCGGCCGAGACCACGCTCAAGGAGAAGGACCTCCGGCAGGCCAAGGACGTCTGGCCGAGGATGTTCGCCCGCGCGAGGCGCGCGATCGACATCGAGAATTTCTACTGCACGCCGAAGCCCGGCGGCGCCCTGGAGCCGACGCTGAAGTCCCTGGAGCGCGCGGGACGGCGCGGCGTGAAGATCCGCGTGGTCCTCGACCATCTGCTCCAGAAGAACTCGGCCCCCTGCATCGAGCGCCTGCGCAAGATCCCGAAGCTCGAGCTCCACATCGCGGACTGGAGCGCGATCACAGGCGCGGGCATCATCCACGCGAAGTTCTTCATCGTCGACGGCCGCGCCGCCTACGTCGGCAGCCAGAACCTTGACTGGCGCTCGCTCACCCAGATCCATGAGATGGGCCTGGCGATCTCCGACAAGGGCGTCGTCGCGCAGGTCCAGTCCGTCTTCGACCACGACTGGGGCATCACCGCGTCGTCCGCCGCCGCCGCGCCCGACGACAAGATCCGCCCCGTGTCCGACCGCGCCGCGCGCTCGTACCTGACGGCCAGTCCCTGGCAGTACAACCCGCCAGGCGTCGGGGACTCCGACACCGAGCTGGCCCGCCTGATCGGCGAGGCGAAAACCTCCATCCGCGTGCAGAACATGGAGTACCTGCCGATCGACACCTACGTGAAGCCCGAGCGCTACTACGCGACCATCGACGACGCCCTGCGCGCCGCCGCGATGCGGGGGGTCAAGATCGATCTGCTCATCTCCGACTGGTCGCCGCAGAAGGAGTACCTGCAGAGCCTCGCGGCCCTGCCGAACATCCGCGTGAAGATCATCACGATCCCGCAGGCGAAGGAGGGGCCGATCCCCTTCGCGCGCGTCGCGCACTCGAAGTACATGGTCGTCGACGGCAAGCTCCTGTGGATGAGCACCAGCAACTGGCGCGGTGGCTACCTCGAGGGGACGCGAGACCTCGACGTGATCGTCAAGGACCCGAAGCTCGCGGGGCGCGCCGAAGCCGTCATCGAGCACCTGTGGGACTCGCTCTACGCGGCCCCGCTCGACCTGACGAAGCACTATCCCAAACCGACCCACTGACGAGGATCCCGCCATCATGCCCAGCGCCACCGCCGTGTCCGACGTCCCCGCTCCGAAGCACGACCCGGCCTACCGCCGCCGCCGCTTCGCGAACTGGTTCCCGCTGGGAGTCACCTACGCGACCTTCTACATGGGGCGTTACAACCTCAACGTGGCCTCCAGCGAGATCATGCGCCGCTTCGCGTTCTCGAAGGAGCAGTTCGGGATGATCGCGACGGCCGGCTTCTGGACCTACGCGCTGTCGGTGATCTTCAACGGCCCCCTGGCCGACCGCTTCGGCGGGCGGCGCGCGATCCTGATCGCCGCCGTCGGCGCGGCCGCGCTCAACGGGATCATCGGCCTGCTCTTCCTGTCCGGCTGGCAGACCAAGGTCCTGGTCGGCATGGCCCTCCTGTACGCCGTGAACATGTACTTCCAGTCCTTCGGCGCCCTATCGATCGTCAAGATCAACGCGCACTGGTTCCACGTGCGCGAGCGCGGCGTCTTCGGCGGCATCTTCGGGATCATGATCAGCTGCGGCTACTTCCTGGCCATGACGGTCGGCGGCTGGATTCTGGCCAAGATGCCGTGGTACATGGTCTTCCTGATCCCCTCGGCCGCGATCGCCGTCATGCTCGCGATCGACTACTACCTCATCGCCGACACCCCCAACCACGCCGGCCACCCCGACATCGACACCGGCGACGCGACGAGCGCGCACGCCGACAAGGACAAGCCCGTGGACTTCGCCTACCTGGTCAAGAACATCTACCGCAACAAGATCATCGTGACGATCACCGCCGCCGAGTTCTGCACCGGCTTCGTCCGCCAGGGCCTGATGCTGTGGTTCGTGCCGTTCCTGAAGGAGGTCCACGGAATCGCCCCGGGCACCGCGCTGTTCTCCATGGCGACGGGGGGGATCACGATCGGCGGGATCGTCGGCGGACTGGTCTGCGGCTGGATGTCCGACGCCCTCTTCCAGAGCCGCCGCGCGCCGGTCGCCTTCCTGTTCTACCTGGGCCAGATCGGCTCGCTGATCTGGCTGGGCCGCACGCACAATCCCGCGACCGCCGCGTTCCTGATCGGGTTCTCCTGCATGTGGATCTTCGGCGTGCACGGGATGCTGTCGGGCACCGCGTCCATGGATTTCGGCGGGACCAAGGCGGCCGGGACCGTCGCCGGATTGATGGACGGCGTCCAGTACCTGGCGTCCGGCCTGACCGGCTTCCTCCTCGGGGGCATCCTCGACAAGTACGGCTGGGGCGTCTGGACCTACGCGATCATCCCGTTCTCCGCCGCCGGGGCGCTGCTGATGCTGACGCTGTGGAACGCGACCCCGCTGAACACCAAGATCACCCTCGAGAAGGCGTGAGCGGCGCGGCCCTGCGCCGGCAGGCGGAGCTCCTCGACGCGGTCCTGGCCGAGGCGGAGGCCGCGCCCGGGGCGATGGTGATCTTCGACCTGGACGACACGCTGTTCTCGACCGCGCGGCGGCACCTGCGCATCCTGCGCGAGTTCGCCGACCTGGTGGAGTCCGGCGACCCGGACGCGGCCGCGCTCCTGCGCGCGATCGACCACGAGAGCCTGCGCTACGCGGTGACCGACACCGCGAAGGACGCCGGCCTGCGCGACGCGCTGGTCAAGGACCTGCGCGACTTCTGGTTCGCGCGGTTCTTCAAGAACCGCTACCTGCTGGAGGACGACGTGGTCCCCGGCGCGCCCGCCTACTGCGAGGAAGCCGTCGCGCGCGGCGCCGCGGTCGTCTACATGACCGGGCGCGACGAAGGCATGCGCGAGGGGACCGAGAGCGCGCTCGAGCGCCACGGCTTCCCGCGTCCCGGCGCCGCGCGCGCGCGCCTCATCCTCAAGCCCCGCTTCGACACGCCCGACATGGCGTTCAAGGCCGAGGTCCTCGCGCGCCTGAAGGAGGAGGGGGCGGTCGCCGCCTCCTTCGAGAACGAGCCCGCCCACGTCAACCTCTTCCGCGAGACCTTTCCCGCCGCCCGCCACTTCCTGCTGGAGACCAAGCACTCCGGCCGCCCCGTCAGCCTCCACCCCGACGCCCTGCGCATCCGCGACTTCCGCCGCTGAGGCGCCGCGCGCGGCCTTGACAGGGCGCGCTCCCCGCCTATACTTAGGGGCGAGGCTGACCCCGTGACCCCGAAACCCCTCTCCGTCGCGTCGGTCGTGTTCGCGGCGTCTTTCCTCGGCGCCGCAGCCGCGGCGTCCGCCCAGGCCGGTCCCGCCGCGCATCCGTACGACTGGGTCGCGCCGCAGAAGGCGATCAAGACCGCGCCGGACGACTCCCCGCTGACCTGGACCCCGCCGTGCTCGTTCGCCCACCGGGACGGCAAGCCCTTCGAGATGGCCGTCCCGGGCTTTCTCTGCGACTACATGCAGGCCAACCTGAAGGACCCGGTCGGCCAGTTCGACGCCCTGCCGACCTTCGCCGCGCAGAACGCCCAGCTGCGCAGCCTGATCTCCGAGGTCGTCCCCGCGATCCGGAATTACGGCCGGGCGCGCGACCGCATCCTGACGGCGAGCGACCCCAAGACCGTGCCGGCGGAGCTGGCTCCCTCCGTCCGCCTGGCCAAGCTGATGGAGCTGAACAAGATCACGGCCGAAGGGCTCCAGGCCTGCGCGCCGTTCCTGTGGCCGAAGCGCGAAGAGTCCTCGTACCTGCAGAAGACCCACGGCGAGTGGCCCGCGTCCTGGAAGCCGTGCATGACGCCGTTCTACGACCGGTGGAACGAGCTCGAACCTCTGGTGGAGTCGGCGCAGACGAGCGCGCTCGACGGCCTCTCAGCCGACACCCGCCGGCGCATCCTGGTCCGGGCCGGCGCCGGCGGGCTGCGGCGCGCGCTGGCGGCCGGCGGCCTGGACGCGGGGGCCTTGGGCCTGGCGTTCGACGGCGGCAAAGACGCGGCAGCG
>JAJXTZ010000138.1 GCA_021783355.1 bacterium
CGCGATCGCCTGCGCCGCGACCGCGGCGGCGCCCGGACCGAACGAAGTCAGCGCCAGCGCCGCGGCGAGCGCGGCGGAGACGAGGCGGCGCGGGGCGGAGTCGCGTCTCATTGCAGGAAGATCATATCCGGCGGGGCCTGCTCGGGCTCGCGGGGCCCGAGGTGGCGGCGGACCTTGGGCTTGGGCTCGCGGCGGTCCAGGGCCTTTGGCTCCACGGGCGCGGGCGTGCGGCGCTTGTAGATGATGGCCGGGCCGCGGCCGATGTCGAAGGGCAGGGCCGCGCCGACTTGGACGATGTAGCTGCGGTACTGGAGCTGGCCCAGGGCCTTGAGCTCGCCGTTGGCGAACGCGCTCCAGGTGGGGCGGTCGTAGGACAGGCCGAAGATCTCGCGGCCCTGGCTTTGTTCGGGGTGGTCGGAGCCCTCGCCGATGGCGGGCGCCTGGGTTATGCTGTCCGGGTTCGAAGGCTCCAGATCAAGACGCGCGCGCACGGAGCCGGTCGCGTAGTTGTAGCCGAGGCCGGCGAACGGCGTCCAGTTCCCGAAGGTCTGCGAGACCACCGCGGTCAAGCCGAAGCTGTTGATGCTCCAGACGATGTCCCCGTTCAGGTCGCTGCTGAGGCTCAGGGTGTTCTGGATGTTCTGGTCGAACTTGCCCTTGAGGTGCGTGCGGCCCTGGACGTGGTTGTAGTGCGCGCCCAGGGTCAGCGTCGGGTAGTCCCCGCCGAACAGGTGCTGGCGGATGCCGGCGCCGAAGGAGTTGGTCTGGACCTTCGCGGTCATCGTGGGCGAGATCTTGTAGCCGGGCGGGGTGGTGGCGTCGGCGAAGCGGAAGTAGGCGTCGCCGCGCCAGGGCAGGCCCATGCGCAGGTGCAGGGCCAGGTTGGGGAACAGCACGGAGTTGGGGAAGATGCCGGAGCCGCCGGCGTCCTGCAGGGCCTGCACGGTGAGCTTCGGGAAATCGCGCTTGTCGAGCGGCATCACGCCGGCGCCGAAGGAGAGGTCGGGCTGGAGGTAGTAGCCCTTGACCTCCTTGGGCGGGTCGAAGTTGGAGCCGGCGTTGAAGGCCAGGCCCTGGGCCAGCTCGTGGCTGAGCCACTGCGTCATGTTGTTGAAGTCGTAGGAGATGCTGGAGTTGGCGCGCGCCGGGACGGCGGCCAGCATGGCGACGAGGGCCGCCGCCGGCGGCCCGAGCCTCCTCACGCCTTCAGGACCGGGCGGGAGCGCACGCGGTCCGTCGTCCAGAGATAGCTGCGCGCGTCGCCCCGCAGGGTCAGGACCGTCTTGAGGACGCGGCCCTCCAGCGCGAGTCGCGCGCGGAGTCCGTGACGGCGGCCGTTCGAGGCACAGGCTCGTTTCATGCTCTCTCCTTTGATGAGGTCGCCGTCATCGTAACAGGCGCCGCCGGACCTGTCCTGGGCCTGAGGTCCCAGCCCGAGGGCGTCAAAGGTCCCAGCGCGCGGACCGGGGCTGAATCCCTTCAAGCCTGGCACAACTGGATGAAAAAAAAGAGCGGGCCCCGCGGGGCCCGCTCTTCCTTCCGAGGCCGGAGCCTCAGGGGTTCGCGTAGATCTTCAGGTGCCCGTCCTGGCGCGACAGCCCGACGCGCAGGCCGTTGAACATGGAGAACACGGCCAGCTTGTCCGTCGGGACCGAGGCCTCGGGGATCAGGTAGATGTGGAAATCCTGCGCCGCGCCGTAGACGAAGACGAACAGGCGGTGCGCCGGGTCCGGGCGCCCGCCGTTGAGGCCGTCCGTGTAGTACACGTGGTAGCCCTGCCCCGAGATGGACACCGGCCGGCCCGCGGCGGTGATCGCGTCAAGCATGTCCTGGACGGTGAAGTTCGCCAGCTCCTGGCCGGTGCCGGCGTCCTTGAGGATCAGGCGGCTGTGCATCCGGTGGAAGATATTCGGCGACAGGGACAAGGCGTAGCGCGCCGCGCCGACCGTGAAGGCCCGGTCCCCGTTGAGCAGGCCCTTCACGTCGAAGTACAGGGGCTGGTAGCCGTCGAACAGGATGCTGAGGTAGGCGGTCTTGTTCCCGTCGAAGGTCCCGCCGAACCAGACCGTGCGCCCGCCGATCTGGTAGCGCAGGCGGGTCTTGAGCTGGGCGTTCAGCAGGGGGGCCAGTTCCAGGTCCGCGGCCACGGCGGCCGCCGTGGTCTGGAAGCCGGTGGCGCCCAGCACGGTGGAGTCTTGGCGCAGGCTGCTCTCCCAGGCCGAGGCGTCGGGCCGGGACGGCGCCGGGGGCACGATCGCGGCCGGGCGGAAGCGGAAGGCGCCGGAGGCCAGGCCGGAGAGCGCGGCGTCGAAGCGCGCCCCGCCCGCGGAGGCGAAGGCCTCGGGGGTGGTCTGCGCGGCGGCGGGGGCGGCCATGGCGGCGACGAGGACGACGCGGACGATCGTCTGTTTCATCGTGTCTCCCAGCGGCGTTCGGGTGTCAGGCTTTCAATGATTCGCGGCGGACTTTCCGCCGACGCGTGATTTTACGCGATGCGTTTCCCGCCGCGCAAGCGGAAAATCGCGCCGGCGGCCGGTTTTTTTCGGGGGGCCGCCTATTGGCCGTAGTCGAGACGCAGCGCCAGGTACTCGGGCAGGCCCGCGGCGCGCATCTTGGCCTGCGTGGCCGGCACGTCGTAGGCAAGGCGCTGGACGCGGAAAGTCCCCGCCTCGGAATCGAAGACCGCGCAGGACGCGCGCCGGTCCTGGTCCCGCGGCTGGCCGACGGAGCCCGGGTTCAGCGCCGCCGGCCCGAAGCCCCCCTCCGGCGTCCGGGGCAGGACCGCCGTCTCCTCGCCGAGGAAGACGATGTCCACCGGGGCTGGATCCCCCGCGGCGAAGCGGAACATCAGAGGCATGTGGCTGTGCCCGACGAACAGCGGCCACGCGCGCACCAGCGGAGCGTTGTCGCGGAACTGCGCGGCGCTGAGCAGGTATTCCTCGGGCGGGTTGCGCGGCGAGCCGTGGGCCAGGGTGAAGTCCTTGGTCTCCAGCCGCGCGGTGAGACCGCTTAGGAAGCGCCTGTTCTCCGGCGACAGTTGCTCCCGGGTCCAATACACGGCCGCGCGGGCGTACTGGTTGAACCAGTCCAGGTCCAGGTGGCCGACGACGGCCAGGTCGTGGTTGCCGGCGATCACGGAGAGATTCTTGAGCCCGCGGACCCGGTCCAGGCAGGCGTCGGGGTCCGGCCCGTAGCCGACCAGGTCCCCGAGGCAGAGATGAGCCTCGACCCCGGAGCGCGCGAAGTGCTCCAGGACGACGCCGAGGGCCTCCAGGTTGGAGTGTACGTCCGAGAAGACGCCGTAAAGCACCGCGGATATCCTAGCAATCGCGGCGCGGCACGGACAGCGCCGCGTCCCCTTGACGGAGCCCGTCTCCGGGTCTACACTCCCGTCATGCCCCTCTCCGCGCTCCTCGCGGCCCTCGTCACGTGCGCGCCCGCCGTCTCCGCGGCCGACGCGCCCCGGATCCCGGCGGCGCACCTGCCCGCCGCCCAGCAGGGTCTGCAGCCCCTGCCCGGGCGCTGCGCCGGGCAGGCAGGGCCGGACCTCCCCCCCGAGGGCGGGACTCCGGTGAACCCGGCCGACCCGGGGCTCGCCAGCTGGGCGTCCTATTGGCGGCTGACCGGCGTTCATCCGGACGCCTCGGGCAAGCGTCTGCTGGACGCGCGGGGCCGCCCGGTCACCCGCGAGGGACTGGCCTGGCTGGCGGCCCCCGTGGACCTCTCACGGCGGCTCCTGCCCTCGAACCTGTGGACCGGGCTCGCCCTGCAGGGCTACCGGCTCGACGAGGCGACCTGCCGCCTGATCGCCCCGTCGGGACGCCCGGTGACCCGCGCGGACATGGAGATGATCGCGGCCGAGAACCGTCTCAGTCTCGAGCGCGAGGCTCTGGAGAACGTCCGCGAGGTCCTGCGCGGCGCGGAGTCGGGCCGGCCAGTCCCGGCGCAGGCGCTCGCGCGCATCAAGGCGCTGGACGCCGCCGGCGTGCGCCTGCCCGCCGACGTGCGCACCCTCCTCGACGGCGGGCGCGTGCCCACCGCCGCCGCCCTCTCGGCCGGGGTCGAGGCGGCCTACGCGCGCTCCACGCGCTTCTTCGACGGGCAGTCGACGCTGAAGGGCCTCGGCGAGGCGGCCCTGCCCGTGGTCCCCGGCTTCAACGCCCCCACGGCGCCCCCGGCCTACCACGGCTCGGAGGAGCAGCGGCTCGGCGAGCTGCTGAGCGGGGACCTGCGGAAAATCTTCGACGGGAACCCCGTGTCGCGGGAGCTGATGGACCACTTCCGGGACGCGAAGGGCGCGATCCACCTGCCGCCGATGCTGGTGCTCAAGCTCACGCAGTCCCCCGACGACCCGAACCAGCCCGGGGCCGTCGAGAACCCGGAGAACGGCTCTCTGACCCTCAACCACTGGGAGGTCGAGCGGTATCTGCTGGCCCAGCTCCCGCCGGAGCAGCGCGCGGGCGCCGCGAAGAGGTTCGTGGACCCCGCCGCCCTGCGCGTCTTCCTGGAGACGCACCCCAAGGAGCGCGCCGCCGTGCTGGACCGCGTGGACGAGGTCGTCTTCCACGAGATGGTCCATAGCTGGCAGACGCGCCGCTCCGGGTTCGACATCGAGATGCGCCGCGGCAACATCGCTGACGCGAACCCGCTGGAGAAGGAGTTCGAGGCGCACCGCGAGCAGTGCCGCTACCTGCTGACCAAGTCGCTGCGGGACCCCGGCGCCCTCGCCCGCTCCGGCTACTCGGACCACTGCCTGGACATGGTGTCCGGCTACCGCGGCTTCCGCCGCGGCATCCGCGACATGTACATGCGCAGCTTCGCCGGGTCGCAGATGCTCGACGACGTGGCCGACCGCCAGGCGCAGCGCGAGTCAATGGCGCGGCGTCTGATGGGAGAGAGCCTCTACCAGGACGCCCGCCAGTTGCTGAAGCTGGTCGGCATGAGCCGCGGGGACGGCGAGCTCTCTCGCTTCCGGCGCGACATGGCGGCGCGCGAGCGAGACTTCGCGACGCGGACCCTGCCCGCGCTCCAGCGGGACCTGGCCGCCCTGCCGGCCCGCGCCGACGCGGGCGGCCGACCCGGCGTCGGCCTGCGCGTCTACGAGGCCCTGCCCGACGCCGACCGCGCCCGGGCCGGCGACGCGCTCGGCGCCCGCCTCCTATCGGACGCCCTGGCCCGCCTGATCGCCCCGCCGCCCGGCTCGACGCTCAACGAGCGCCTCCCCGTCTTCAACGCCGCCGCCGCCGAGCTCAAGCGCGAGGGACGCGGCTGGCCGCACCCGCTGGTCGCCGCCTACGACCGCGACGCGGCGACCGTGGTCGAGAGCGAGCTCGACCGGGCCGACTCCGCGGTGGATCCAAGGGCCCGCGCCGCCGCACTCGCCTCCGCCCGCAGCTGGCTCGGCTCCATCGCGCCCGACGCCCCCGGCCGCGCGACGCTGGCCGCGCGCCTGGCCCGGGAGATGCCGTGAGGCGCGTCCTGCTCGCCGCGGCGGCGGCGTCCGTCCTGGCGGCCTGCGGGCGCGCGCGCCCGGCGCCGGGGACGCCGGTCGAGTACCGCGCCCCGGACGGCGCTTTCTCCGCGCGCGTGCCGGCCGGCTGGAAGGTGGACGACGCCCCGGCCGACGAGCCGGGCGCCGACTTCTACGGGCCGCCCGACGGGCCCGACCCGTTCTCGCAGTCCATGGGGATCTCCTTCCACCCGGCGCGCGCGGCGGAGCAGGACGCGCGCGCCTTCGTCGCCGCGCGCTCCGCGGCCGGCCCGTCGGCGCCGGCGGACGCGCTGGACGGGACCCGCGACCGCGTGATCCCCGACGTCCACCTGGGCTCCCGGCGGGTGACCACGCGCACGGTCGCCGTCGTCGTCCCGGGCGGCTTCTACGCGCTGAGCCACGACTGGCCGACCGGGACGGCGCCGTCGCCGGCCTTCGACGCGCTGGTCAAGAGCTTCCGGCCCGGCCCGGCGCCGAAGCCTTAGACCGTCTCGCGGCCGCCGTCCGGGCCCGGGGCGTCGGGCGCGTCCCGCTCGGCCACGGCCACGCTCTCGGAGGACGCGGCCTCCGGGGCCGTGGGATCGGCGTAAGGCCCCTGCTGGGCGACCTTCAAGCGGTGCGCCTCGCGGTCGGGCCCGCCCTTCTTCATGAAGTTCACGGAGACGAGCTGGGTGACGCCCTTCTCCTCCATGGTGACGCCGTACATCACGTCGGCGGCCTCCATCGTGCGCTTGTTGTGCGACACGATCAGGTACTGGGTCTTGTTCTGGAACTCGCGCAGTAGCGCCGCGAAGCGCTCGATGTTGGCGTCGTCGAGCGCGGCGTCGGCCTCGTCGAGCATGCAGAACGGCGAGGGCTTGACCATGAAGAACGCGAAGAGCAGCGCGATCGCGGTCAGGGTCTTCTCGCCGCCGGAGAGCAGGCTGATCGACTGCAGCTTCTTGCCCGGGGGCTGGGCCAGGATGTCCACGCCGGTCTCCAGGATGTTCTCCGGGTCGGTCAGGATCAGGTCGGCCTCGCCGCCCTCGAAGAGCACGCCGTACAGGCGGCGGAAGTGCTCGCGCACCTCGTGGAAGGTCTGGCGGAAGTTCTCGCGCGTGGCGCCGTTGATCTTCTGGATGGCGGCCAGCAGGTCGTCCTTGGCCTTGAGCAGGTCGTTGATCTGCTCGATCAGGAAGCGCTGCTTCTCGGCCAGCGCCGCGTACTCCTCGGGCGCCGCCATGTTGATGTTGCCCAGCGCCGCGATGCGGCGCTTGAAGAAGTCGATCTTGTCGACCTCGACGACGACATCCTTGTACTTGCCCTTGGCCTCGTCGAAGGTCAGCTGGTACTCGTCCCAGAGCCGGGTCTTGAGCAGGTCCTGCTTGCTCTTCAGCGCGGTCGCGTGGACCTCGTGCTGGTGCAGGTCGGCCTGGGCCTGGTCGTGCTCGGCCTGTAGGGTCTTCAGGCGCTCGCCCAGCGCGTCGATGCGGTTCTGCAGGTCCTGCAGGCGGTCGAAGACGGACTTGGCCTCGTTCTCCTGCCCGGCCAGGGTCTCGCCGAAGGCGGCGGTCTCGGCGCGCATGCGCTCCTGCTCCTCCAGGGTCTGCGCCTTGCGGCGCTCCAGGTCCTCGCCCTCGGCGGCCAGGCGTCCCACCTGGGCCTCGAGCGCGGCCTGCTCGTCGTCCAGGCGCTTGCGCGACGCGGTGTGCGCGGCGAGCTCCGCCTCGACGCCGCGCAGGCGGTCCTCTTGACCCGCGAACGCGGCGCGGCGGCCGGCCAGCTCCTCGCGCGCGGCGGACAGGTCCC
>JAJXTZ010000139.1 GCA_021783355.1 bacterium
GTCCGCGCCCGCGCCGCCCAGCTGCCGAGGGACGCCGCCGCCGCCCGGCCCGCGCTGGGACGCCTGGGCGAGCGGCCCCGGGCGCTCCATCGCACCGAGGCCGCCCGCGCGCTGGACCCGGTCCAGGAGACCGCCCGTCTCCTGGCCGCGGCCGCGGACCGGGCTTGCAACCGGACCGACGACCTGTCTCTGGTCTCGGAGGACTTCTCCCGGGCGCGCGACGGCTTCGCCGCCGCGCGCGACGGGGCCGACGGCGCCCCGGACGAGGCGTCCTCGTCGCTGGACGCGGCCAAGCGCCGCCAGGACGAGGCGCGGGCCTCCCTGGGGAACTGACCCCTTCCCCCCCGCCGGGAAAAATCTGCTAAAATCCGGCTGATTCCGGTAACGCATTCTTTATAGGAGAGCCATGGCCGAGCGCAAGCGCATCCTGGTCGCCGACGACGACCCGGACCTCCTGGACCTGCTGAAGATGGACCTCGGCTTCCAGGGCTACGAAGTCCTCGTCGCCGCCAACGGCAAGGACGCCCTGCAAACGGCGCTCAACGAGTCCTTGGACCTGGTCCTCCTCGACGTGATGATGCCCTACATCGACGGCTACCACGTGGCCTACGAACTGACCAACAAGCTGGGCGCGAAGGCGCCGCGGATCCTGATCATGACCAGCCGCGACACGGTCAAGGAGAAGGGCATCGCGCTGATGAGCGGCGCGACCGAAATTCTGCAGAAGCCCTTCGAGATGGCCAAGCTCCACGACCGCATCGCCGCGATTCTGGCCAAGCCCGCGTGACCCCGCCCACCCTCATGAACCGAACCCGCGTTCTCGCCGCCGCCTTCCTGCTCCTCGCCGCCGCCGCCGCCGCGCAGACCGACACGGTCGCCTCCCCGAGGATACGCCCCAAGGCGCACCGCTCGCTGGCATCCTCCTCCGACGACGGCGCGATCCAGCCTGACGTGGACGTCGTCGACGCCCCGACGGCCGGCGTGCTGGACTACCGCGGCTACTCGTCGCGCTCGCGCTTCTACTCGAAGGGCGGCATCCTCGAGTACCTGTCCTTCGGCGTCTATCCCGGCGTCAACATCGGCGCCTCGGCCTCCGTGGACGGCCTGATCGGCGACGAGAAGCACGTGCGCCTGCGCGAGCCCGCCGCCCAGGTCAAGTACCGCTTCTTCGAGGGCGACGAGGTCCTGCCGGCGCTGGCCGTCGGCTACGACGGACAGGGCTACCGCTACAACACCGGCGACAAGCGCTACAACGAGCGCCAGCGCGGGTTCTACGTGGCCGCCACCAAGGAGGTCGGCGTGCCCGGCTTCCAGATCCACCCGTCGTTCAACATCTCCGACTTCAACTCGAACGCGATCTTCGGCGCCCTGCCCCTGACGCTGAACATCCGCGACAAGGCGGAGCTCCTCGTCGAGTGGGATAACATCGCCAATTGGAGCGACAGCCGGCTCAACGTCGGCCTGCGCGCGTTCCTGACCCAGAATTTCCAAGTGGACTTCGCCGTGCGCGCTTTGGGCGCCGGCGGCGACTACACCGACGGATCCCCGAAGGGCTCCGAGCGGATCGTCCAGCTCAAGTACAGCGACAGCTTCTAAACGTTCAAGGAGTTTCCTCAGCACGTTTGCGCCGCGCGCGAAGCGTCGCGGCGTAGAGAACACGACGGCACGTCTGCGCCGCGCGCGAAGCGTCGCGGCGCAGAAGCACGCAGGAGCACCAGGAGGACCCCATGGCCAAGAAAATCGCGATCCTGACCGGCGGCGGCGACTGCCCCGGGCTCAATCCCGCCATCCGCGGCGTCGTCCTGAAGGCCGCCAAGCTCGGCTACGAGTGCCTGGGGATCCAGGAAGGGTGGAAGGGCATGATCCAGGCCGACGCCAGGCCCCTGACCCCCGACGGCGTGCGCGAGATCGTCGGCGAGGGCGGCACGATCCTGGGCACCTCCCGCACCAACCCTTTCAAGAAGGACGGCGGCCCGGAGAAGGTCCTGGAGGCCTTCAAGACGCTCGGCCTCCACGCCCTCGTCGCGATGGGCGGCGAGGACACCCTCGGCGTCGCCGCGCGGCTCCACAAGGAGCACAAGGTCAGCGTCGTCGGGGTTCCCAAGACGATGGACAACGACCTCGGCGCCACCGACTTCACCTTCGGCTTCGACTCCGCGGCGACCCTTTCGATGGAGGCCGCCGAGCGCCTGGTGGACACCGGCCGCTCGCACCGCCGCGCGATGGTCCTGGAGGTCATGGGCCGCCACGCGGGCTGGGTCGCGCTCTACACCGCGATCGGCGCCGGCGCCGACTACCTGTGCCTGCCCGAGCGCCCGGTGGACGTCAAGGAGCTCTGCGCGAAGGTCAAGGCCGCCCACGACAAGAAGAAGGTCGCCCTGGTGGTCGCCTCCGAGGCCGTCGAATTCGCCGGCGACAAGAAGGAGGAGAGGCTCGACGAGTTCGGCCACATGCTCCTCAAGGAGCGCGGCGTCGGCGAGCGCCTGGCCAAGATCATCGAGACCCAGACCAGGATCGAGACGCGCCACGCCGTGATCGGCCACATGCAGCGCGGCGGCGCGCCGACCCTGTTCGACCGCATCCTCGGCACGCGCGTCGGCGTCAAGGCGGCCGAGCTGGTCCACGCGGGCGAGTTCGGCAAGATGGCGGCCCTCAAGGGCACGGAGGTGGTCGGCGTCGGCCTGGAGGCCGCGACGGCCAAGCTCAAGACCGTGACCCCCGACTGGCTGCGCCTCTCGGACGACCTGCTCTAGGAGCCCCGGTGCCCCCCGAAACGCGGAAATTCCAGCGCAAGACGGTCCTCGTCAAGAGGTCCCTCCAGCTCAAGTACATCGGGATGGTGTTCCTGAGCGTGCTGATCGCGTCCCTGATCGTCGGCGGGGACGTCTATTACTCGCTGACCCGCATCCTGCTCACCGAGTGCCCGCCCGCCCTGGCGCGCGTCACGCAGTTCAACTCGATCCTGATGGTCAAGGGCGCGCTGTACCTGGGCCTGATGCTCCTGGTCTCGCTCTACGTCTCGCACCGCTTCGCCGGGCCGATCTACCGCTTCGAGAAGAGCGCCCAGGCCGTCTCCGGCGGAGACCTCACGCACCGCGTCTCCCTGCGCACCGGCGACGAGCTGATGGAGCTGCAGGAGGAGTTCAACGGCATGGTCTCCGGCCTCCAGGCGCTCGTGCAGAAGGACCGCAACCTGGCGCGGCGCCTGTCGGAGCGCGTCGACGAGATCGCGCGCAAGCTCCCCGAAGGCTCGGACGCCCTGCGCCAGGAACTCAAGGATCTGAAAGTGGAGCTGGAGCACCTGACGGCCTCGTTCAAAGTCTGACCTCGACCCAGAGTCCCATGATGAATCGACGACTGTCCGCCGCTCTCCTTCTCCTCGCGCTCGCCGCGGCGCCGGCGCGCGCCCAGGCGCCGGACCAGCCGGCGCCGGGAGCGCCGGAGCGCGTCTACACGCTGGACGACGCGATGCGCCTGATCCGCAACGACCCGAACCTGCAGTCGGCCCAGCAGGACGTGACCATCGCTGAGTCGCGCGTGACCGAGGCCGAGCTGCGCTTCCTGCCCGAGGTGGGCCTGCAGGCCAGCGCGACCAAGTTCAACGCGATCTATCCGTTCTCGCTCTCCGAGGATTTCCGCAACATCCTCCTCTTCCCGAGCCCGCAGGACAACATCTACTCCGGCCGCGCCTACTTCAACATGCCCCTCTACGAGGGGCGCCGCACGCTGAACACCCTGCATCTTGCCCAGGCCGCCTACAAGCAGGCGCTGGCCAGCCGCGACTCGGTGCGCATGGACTTGACGCTGAAGGTCAAGTCCGCCTTCTACAGGCTCCTTCTCGCGCAGGACCGCGCCGCGGCGGACGACGACGAGCGCCGCGCCGCCGAGACCCTCCCGCTCGACGGGCTGGGTCCGTGGGAGTCGGTGGAGGCCCAGGGACTGCTGGCCGGCGCCGAGGCCAGGGCCGACCAGGCCTCCCACGACCTGCAGGCCGCGCGTCTGGATTTCTTGAAGTCGCTGAACCTGGAGCTGGACACCCCGTTCCGCGTGGAAGGGACCCTGACCACGGAGCCGGTCAAGATCGACGTCGAGCGCTCGGTCCTGTGGGCGATGGAGCTGCGGCCGGAGCTCCAGTCGCAGACCTACAAGGCGCAGATGGACGCGATCGGCGTCAACCTCGCCCTCGGGCGCCGCTATCCGACCGTCTACATGGCCGGCGACTACGAGCAGACCGCGCAGACCTTCCCGCTCAACAAGAACAACTGGGACCTGACCGTCGGGGTCAAGCTGCCGTTCACTTACGACCTCTGGAGCCAGCTCAAGCAGAAGCGCGCCGAGCAGCGGCAGGGCCAGCTGACCCGTTCCGAGCTGCAGGACCGCGTCCGCCTGGAGGTGCGCCGGGCCGCCGACAGCCTGGGCTACTGGCAGGACGAGCTGCCCCTGCGCGAGAAGCAGTGGCGCCGCGTGCAGGCCCTCTACGCCGCCGCCGCGGATCGTCCGGGCTCGACGCTGGCCAAGCTCCGCGCCCGCGAGAGCGTGCTGGACCTCCATCTGGCGTACCTCTCCGCCGTGACCGAGCATCTCCTGGCCCGGGCGAGGCTCGCGCGCGCCGTGGGCCGGGAGATCGCTCCGTGATCCGGCGGGCGCTCCTCCTCGCGCTCGCCCTGCTGGCGCCGGCCGCCGCGTCCGCCGCCGACCTCTCCGCGGACGCGCTGCTGCGCTCCCACCTGTGGCGCGAGGTGCGCGCCGCCCCCGTCGGGCGGCGCCCGAAGGTCGGCCTAGTCCTGTCCGCCGGCTCCCTGCGCGGGACCGCGCACGTGGGCGTCATCAAGGTCCTTCAGGACGCGGGCTTCCCCATCGACGTGGTGGCCGGGACCTCGATGGGCGCGGTGGTCGGGGCGTTCTACGCGGGCGGTATCCCCGTCGACAAGATGTGGGAGATCGCCTCCGAGCTGCGCCTCGACACCGGGAGCAACTTCTCGGGCAGCCGCCTGATCTCCCTGATCCTCTTCGACAGCCTGCTGTCCTCGGCGAACACCGCGAAGCTGGTCCGCAAGTACCTGGACGACAAGCGCTTCGACCAGATGAAGAAGCCCTTCGCCTGCGTCTCGATGGACGTCTATACCGGCGAGGCCATCATCTTTCGCAACGGCGACGTCGCCACCGCCGTGCGCGCGAGCATGAACCTGCCCGGCATCTTCCGGCCGCTCGAGTACCGCCACCGCTACCTGGTGGACGGAGGCGTCGTCGACTACATCCCGGTGGACGTCGCGCGCCTGCTCGGCGCGCAATGGATCATCGCCAGCGACACCGAGAACGACTACACCGCCTCGCGCCCCAAGAGCGTGCTGGACTCGCTCGAGCAGGTCATCGACATCCGCGGCTCGTATCTCTCCCGCGAGCAGCGCAAGCAGGCGAATTTCCTGATCCGGCCGCCGGTCGGCGACATCGGCATGTTCGACGCCAAGCGCATCCCCGAAGCCATGGAAAGGGGCGTGATCGAGGCTTCCCGCGACCTGGACGCGGCCGAGGAAAGCCTGATCCTGGCCTCGCTGCCGCTGTTGTCCAAGGATTGGACCCCGGCGCAGGCGGCGGCCCGATGAGGCGCGCGCTCCTGCTCGCGGCGGCGCTGGCCGCGGCGGCTCCGGTCCCGGCGCGCGCGTGGCGGCTGTTCGGGGAGCCCTCCGACGGGAAGATCCGCCCCGTGCAGGCCCTCAACGACGCCGACAAGCCCGCGGCGGTCATCGCCGCGCTGACCCCGCAGTTCCTCCAGACCCTGCGCGGCACGGACCTGCGCCAAGCCTACGTCCTGCTCGGCGACAACTACGACCGGCTCGGCCGCCCCGACGAGGCCCTCGGCTACTACCAGGTCGGCGTCAGCCTTTTCCCCAAGAACGTGGACCTGCTGACCCGGCTCGGCGGGCTCTTGCACCGCAACGGCCTCGACGCGCGCGCGAAGGTCTTCTTCGAGCGGGCCCTCGTCTACGAGCCGCGCCATTGGGGCGCGCACCTCGGGCTGGCCGAGATCGACCGCCGCTTCGGGTTCCTGGACCGCTCGGCCGATCATTACGAGATCGCGCTCGAGGCGCCCGAGGTGGTGTCGCGCGCCTCGGTCTGGCGGGATTACGCGGAAGTCCTGCGCCGCATGCGCGAGGAGAAGACCGCCGAGCTGGCCCTGCGCAAGTCGCTGACGCTGGAGCCGAACAGCGCGGACGCGCGCGTGGACCTAGCCTTCGTCCGCCGCGACCAGGGCGACTACCAGGAGGCCCTCGTCCAGCTCGACGCGGCGATCGGCCTGGGCGCCGGCGTCGGCGCCGTGCGCGCGAAGGCGCTCTTCCTGCTGGAGGACGGGCGCTTGGCCGAAGCCGCCGCCGCCGCCCGCGAGGTGCTGGGCGAGGTTCCGGGCGACGCCGTTGGCGAGTGGACCCTCGCGCGCGTGGCGCTGGCGCGCGGCCGCCCGGCGGACGCCGCGCGGGCCCTGACCGCGGTCCGGGACGCCTCCGAGGACGGCTTCGCCGCGCGCGCGGCCCAGGTCCTGCTCGCCCAGGTCAAGGCGCTGGAGGCGGCTCCCAAAGGCGGGGCCTCGCGATGAGCCTGCGCTTCTGGAAGATGTCCGGCGCGGGCAACGACTTCGTTCTTCTCTCCGGCGCGCCGCTGGGCCGCCGCGGCCCCGCGCTGGCGCGCCGCCTCTGCGACCGCCGCGGCGGGATCGGCGCCGACGGCCTGCTGGGCTTGTCGCGCCGCGGCGGGCTCGTGCGGCTCGACTACTGGAACGCGGACGGCTCCGCCGCCTTCTGCGGCAACGGCTCGCGCTGCGCGGCCCTCTGGGCCGCGGCCCGGGGCTGGACTCGCGGCCGGCGCTTCTCCCTGATGACGAGCCGGGGGACGCTCGACGCGCGCCTGACGGGGCGCGGCCGCGCTTCGGTCTCGATGCCCGCGCCGCGCGGCCTGCGCCTCGGCCTGCGCCTGAAGGCCCTGGGACGGACCTGGACCGTGCACTTCGTGGACACCGGCGTGCCCCACGCGGTCGTGTTCGTTCCCGACGCCGAGCGGGTCCCGGTCCGCGAGCTGGGCCGGGCGCTGCGCGCCCACCGGGCCTTCGGCCGCGCCGGCGCCAACGCGGACTTCGTGGAGGCCCGGGGCCGGACGCTGGTCCTGCGCACCTACGAGCGCGGCGTCGAGGACGAGACCCTGGCCTGCGGCACCTGCGTGACGGCCGCGGCGGCGGTAGCGCGGGCGCTGGGCACGGCCGGC
>JAJXTZ010000140.1 GCA_021783355.1 bacterium
GCCGTCTTGCGCGGCACCAGGAGCAGCGCCGCGCCCAGCGCCAGCGCGGGCACCAGCGCCCAGCCCCAGGGCCGTGCCGCCCGCCGCCGCGCCAAGAGCCGCGCCCGCAGGGGCGCGCGCAGGCGACTCTCCGCGGAGAAGTCCGCCGCCGCCAGCCGCCCCTCGAAGTCCGATCCGCCGCTCATCGCCCCTTCTCCATGACCTCGCGCAATTTGGCCGTCGCCCGGTGCGCGATCACCGCCGCGTTGCCGGCTTCGATCCCCAGGTGCTCCGCGATCTGCCCGTGGCTCATCCCCGCTCCGAAACGCAGCGCCAGCACCTCGCGCTCCCGCTCGCCCAATTTGTCCAAGGCCGCGGCCAGCTCGCGCAGGGATTCGTCCCGCTCCAAGGCTTCCCCGGCCGGGGCGTCGCCGCCCGAAGGGTCTCCGGCCGCCTCGAGGGGCAGCGCCGCGCGTGCCGCCGCGCGGAAGTGATCCAGGACGGCGTTGCGCGCGATGGCGAAGAGCCACGCGTCCACGGGCGCCCGGGCCGGGTCGTAACTGTCCCAGGCGTCCAGCGCCCGCTCGAACGCGCGCGAGACCGCGTCCTCGGCCGCCGCCGTGCCCGAGACCCGCCACCGGACGTAATTGTAGACGCGCGTGAAATGCCGGTCATAGACTTCGGCGAAGTCGGGCTTCTGCTCGTCTTTCATGCTGAGATCCGGACGCCTTCCCCCGCCCCTCGCTGTCATTACGGGGCCGGCGGCGAAGTATTACATCCCCAGTCCCAGCCGCGCCGCCGCCCGCTCCAGGGCCGCGTCCCGCGTCCACAGCCGCGCGCGCCCCAAGGCCGCCGACGCCAGCAGATGCGCGTCCACCGCCCCCAGGCCGGCGCCCGCCAGCCCGCGCCGCTCCACGAACTCCAGGAACTCGGCGTGCTCCGCCTCCGGCGCCTTCGGCAAGGCCTCCAGCAGTCCCAGGATCTCGGCCCGCCGCCGCAGGGACCCGCAGGCCAACTCTTCCACCACCAGCCGGTGCGTGACGATCTCCCCGTCCTCCAGCCGCCGCGCCAGCGCCGCGTCCCCGCGCCGGAGGTGGTCCACCCACACCGAGGTGTCGGCCAGGATCACCGCGCCCGCCGCCGCGGCGCCGCCGCCAGCCCCGGCTCGCTGCCGCCCAGCGCCGCCAGCCGCTCGCGCGACTTCTTCTCGATGAGCGCCTCCAGCCCCGCGTGCACCAGCGCCGTCTTCTCCGTCAGCCCGGCCAGCTTCGCCGCCCGCGCCATCAGATCGTCCCTCAAGATCAATGTAGTCCTCATATGCATTAGTATGCTCCAAACATATGCATGCGTCAAGGCCCGGCCCTCAGAATCCGATCCGCCCCCTAGGCCCGTCCGGCGGCCCCAGGATGCTCCGGATGTCCTCGAACACGGACCGGAGCGCCTCCGCATGCTCCCCCAGCACGTCCTCGTGCGCCGCGAGCTTCTCTTCCGCCTTCTCCAGCCGCTCGGCCAGGTCCCTGTTCGCCGCCAGCACGCGCCGCAGGCGCACGAACGCCCGCATGATCTCGACGTTGACGGCGACCGCACGCGGGCTGTTCAACACGCCCGACAGCATGGCCACGCCCTGTTCGGTAAAAACATGCGGCAGAGCCCGCCGATCCCCGCCCCAACTTGAAGTGCCAAATTGGCACTTCAAGTGTTCCCACTCGTCGCGGCTCAACTGAAACATGAAATCGGCCGGGAAACGCGTCTTATGACGTAGCACGGCACGATTTAACACCTTGGTCTCGACGCCGTAAAGCGAAGCCAAATCACGGTCGAACATGACCCGCTGTCCGCGCACGACATGAATCAGGGTCTCGATCTTGGAGAGTTCCACCCCAAGAATACGAACGAGGAAGCCGCTTTGTTCCAGGAGGGTTCTATTAAATGCCAATTTGGCATCTTAAACAGACAATCTTGAGATTCCAAATTGGAACCTCAAGATCGCCGTCGCGCGCCCCCGGCGTCTCCCGCCGGGGGCGCGCCTGGTCCGTCTTTCTTACTTGGCCGGAGCCTGGACCGCGGCCGGCGCGGACTGGAGGGGGCACATCGCGCAGTGGCGGCCCAACAGGTAGCCGCCCAGCGCGCCCACGACCAGCAGGGCCAGCACCGCCAGGGCCTTGCCGCCGCAGCAGCACTTCTTCGTGGAGCAGCAGCCCTTCTCGTCCTTCTTCTCTTCGTTGTCCATGTGTTTCTCCTTTGAATGTTTCGATTCCCGAAATGTTCCCGGCAAAAAAAATCTACGCCGCCCGCCGCTTCTCCTCGATGCCGCGCGCCACCTTGTCCAGCAGCCCCAGGAACTGGTCCTGCTCATTGGCGTCCAAGCCTTCCAGGAGCCCCTTCGCGAAGGCCGCCGCTCCGCCGGCCGCCTCCTCGTTGATCGCCTTCCCCTCGTCGGTGAGCGCCACCTGCACCACGCGCCGGTCCACTGCCGCGCGATCGCGCCGCACCAGCTTCTTGGAGACCAGCCGGTCGATGATCCCCGTGGCGCTGCTGACCGACAGACAGATGCAGTCCGCCAGCCGCGTCATCGGACAGCACTGCTTGCGCCCCACCGCGCGCAGGGCCCGCATCTCCTGCCAGCTGAGCTCCTCGCGCGTCGCGATGCTCTTCTTCTCCATGCCGTGGACCTCCTCCAGTATCACCTGGAGCTCATCCGCCAGCCGGCGCGCCTTGTCTTCGGAGGTCTTCATCTCGCGGTCTTCGATTACTTCGATGTCCGAAGTATATCAGGGCCGGGCGCGGGAGTCAAGCGCCGGCGAGGACCTTCTCGACCCGCCCGCGGACAACTTTCACGAGATCCAGGCAGAAGATCGCGTCCTGCGCCCCCGCTTCCTCAGCCAGCTCCCGCACATTCCCCAACGCGCTCGTCAGGATGACCTTGAGCCCCGCCGTCGCCGGATCACCCCGCAGTTCCTTGAGGACGGCCAGCCCGCTCATCCTGGGCATGCAGACATTGAGTAGGACCACATCCGGCCTCATCGCCCGCGCCATCGCCAGCCCCGTCACCCCGCAATACGCCGTCGCCGTGCGATATCCCCACTGTTCGAACGACGCGGCCAGGAAGTCCGCCACCTCTTGATTGTCGTCGACGACGAGTATTCGGAGCGGCATCCCACCAGTGTAGCGGGAGGTTCCGGGTTTTGCCAGGCCGGGTCCGCCAAGCAGCCAGGTCCAAGACTCGAATTTCACAGAGATCTTGATCTTATTGCTCCACAGACCTACACTCCACCCGTGGCGCGGGAACACTCGTTCACCATCACTCTCAGCAACAATCGCACCGAAAAGGCGGGGCTTCAGCGCCTGCTTGATGCCGAGCCCGCGTGGATACTGCCGGACAAGAACAGCCGCCGGGAAATTCTCGAGGCCTTCGGCCTTCCCAAAACCTTCTCACGCGCCTTCGACCTCGTTTGGATCAAAGGGCGCAAGCGCACCGACCCGGCCTCCCCGCTGACCGCCACGCCCGAAGGCATCACCCTCATCGAACTCAAGACGACTCGAAAAAATCTCCCGGACAACCCGCACGGGTTCTTCTTTGGCGCCACCGAAAACGAATTCGCCCTCGCCAAACGACTCGGCGACTCATTCCGCTTCTGCTTCGTCTGTCTTCATGACGCCCGCAGCGAGATCTTGATCGTCGACGAAGCCCACCGCCTCAAAGACAAGGCCTACCAATATTTTATTCAGCGGGCAACCTGGAGGCGGTCGGCGTCGATGATCGTGTCGAGCTTCCAGTCCTTGACCTCCAGGATGATCAGGCCCCGGCGGGGATGGAGGACGACGAAGTCCGGGTGCATGTTGGCTGGGCCGATGGGGACGTCGAACCAGCAGAGGTAGTCTTCCTCGAGCTTCTGCTCCAGGCGCTCGGCGAAGCGGCGCTCGCCGGGGGTCATGCGTTTCAGGCAGGAGCCGAGGGCGGGGATGAGCGTCGCCATGGGTGGAAGATAGCACACAAAGCTCAAGGAAAGGACACGGCGGGGCGCGGCCCCGTGATGGAACAATTTGGGGGGTCAAAACGTAAGAAGGCATGGGCAAGGATTCGGCCATTGACATACAGTGTTATACGGCACATAATGTATGCGAATAGACCAGCTGCACTGCAGCGAGGACACCGAGCTGCATATCTGGTCGCGGCACCGCATCACGCTGCAGGAGGTCGACGACGCCGTCTACCAACGCGGCCTTATACTTCGGGGCCGGTCTAAAGGTCTCTACGGTGTTCATGGTCGAACGGAAGCGGGACGCCACCTGATCGTCGTCGTTCGTTATCTTGGCGATTCCCAGGCTCGACTGATCACTGCGCGAGACATGAGCTGGACCGAGAGGCGGCGTTACGAGAGGCACACGGCCCATTAAATCTATGGCTAAGAAAAAAAAGAGGCGGCCGTTGACGGATAAGGAGCTTCGGGACTACTACGACACCCATTCCATGATGAAGGAGGGCGTCCCCCTTCGTCCGGTCAAGATTGATTTCCCGAACCCACGGGTACTGCTCGCTCTTCGAATGGATGAGGACACTTTGGACGGCCTCAAGCAGGTGGCCAAGCGCAAAGGCCTGAACTTCTCGACTTTGGCGCGGATGTGGCTCACGGAGAGGCTCCGCCAGGAGCGCTGAGGCTTCCGTCCCTCGGGTCGCTTGACGAGCGGTCTAGCCGCGCAGGCCCGGGTCGGTCTGGAGAGCGGTCACGCAGGCCATGTTCACGATGTCGTCCACGCTGGCGCCGCGCGACAGGTCGTTGACCGGCTTGTTGAAGCCCTGAAGGATCGGGCCCAGGGCCTCGGCGCCGGTCAGGCGCTGGACCAGCTTGTAGCCGATGTTGCCGCTCTGCAGGTCCGGGAACACCAGGACGTTGGCCTTCCCCGCCACCTTGGAGCCGGGAAACTTGCGGCTGCCGATCTCGGGGACCAGGGCGGCGTCGGCCTGCATCTCGCCGTCGATGGCGAGGTCGGGGGCCTTCTCCTTGGCGACGCGCACGGCCTCCTTCACGGCGTCGACGAGCTCGTGCTGGGTGGAGCCGTTGGTGGAGAAGGACAGGAAGGCCACGCGCGGGTCCAGGCCGCAGAGGACCTTGGCCATGCGCGCCGACGCGATGCCGATGGACGCCAGCTTCACGGGGGTGGGGTCGATGTTGATGGCGCAGTCGCCCATGATCAGGACGCCGTTGTCGCCCTGGTCCTTGCGCGGGAAGATCATGACGAAGAAGCTGGAGATGGCGCGCACGCCGGGCGCGGGCTTGATGATCTGAAGGGCGGGGCGCACGGTGTCGGCGGTGGCGTGGTCGGCGCCGGACAGGAAGCCGTCCACGCGGTCGTTGTGGAGCATCATCACGCCGAAGACCATGGGGTCGGCGACGGACGACTTCGCCTCCGCTTCGTCGATCCCCTTATGCTTGCGCAGCTCGAAGTACTGGGCGCAGTACTCGGCGTACTGGGCGTCCTTGGCCGGGTCCACGAGCTCCACGCCGGCGATGTCGGCGCCGTGCTTGGCGGCCTCGGCCTTGGCCTTGGCCGGGTCGGCCAGGAGGATGGGGACGCAGAGGCCGTCCTTCTTCAGAATGGACGCGGCCAGGAGCGTGCGCTTCTCGTCGCCCTCGGGCAGGACGATGCGCTTTTTAAGGGCGGCGGCCTTCCGGCGGATGTCGGCGACGATGGGCGAGAGCTCCGTGGTGGCGGTGGTCATGTGCCGAGGATACCGAATTCGCCGACGGGGGACAACGGTTTAGAGCGCGGCGTGAAACCATTTTCGCGACGCGTGAAAACCTATCGGGAACAATCCCGGGGTCTCGATCGTAAGGGAGTGTGGATCTCGAGCGGATCGGCGCCCTGATATACGTCGTGCGCGGCCGGCGGGTCATGCTGGACGAGGACTTGGCGCAGCTATACGGAGTGGAGACGAAGCGACTGAACGAGTCGGTCCGGCACAATCTGACGCGCTTCCCGGAAGACTTCATGTTCAGGCTGTCTCGAGAAGAAGCGTATTCTCTAAGGTCGAAAATTTCGACCTTAGCCGGTGTCAGACGGGGACGCTACCGCAAATATTGGCCGTACGCTTTCACGGAGCATGGCGTCGCCATGCTGTCCAGCGTGCTGCGCAGCGAGCGCGCGGTGGAGATCAACATCGCCATCATGCGGGCCTTCGTCCGGCTGAGACACGCGCTGACGGCGGACGACGGGTTGGCGGAGCGCATGGAGAGGGCGGAGGCGGCGCTGGAGGCGCTGGAGAAGGAGCAGGGCGAGCAGGCCGTGGCCATCCACGAGGTGTTCGCGGCGTTCCGGCGGCTGACCGGCGGGGGCTGACGCGCCGTCAGTGCGCCAGGGCGGGAGCGGCGGCGTGCCAGAGGCCCTGGTGGGGGCCGGTGGTCTCGAAGGCGGAGGCGGAGGAATCGGCGCGGCGGTAGGAGTCGGGGCGGGTGCGGCGGTCCATGGCGGCGTGGGCGTCGTCCACGAAGTGGCCGCCGGTCTGGGTGAGCGAGAAGGCGCTCAGGCCCAGGCGGGTCAGCTCGCGGGGGAGGCTGCCCCAGTCGCCGGGGGCGTTGAGGAAGGCGCCGGGGCGGTGGTCCAGGGTCTCCACGTGGTTCTGGCCGACCAGGACGGCGGCCTTGCCGCCGCCGGCCAGCTCCCGGGCCAGGAAGGCGGCCATGGCGGCGTTGCGGCGGGAGAGGTAGACCTCGGCGACGGCCTCGTTGAAGCCCTCCAGGTAGCCGGAACCGGCGCGGTCGAAGTGGTCGTTGGTGGTGCCGGCGAATTCGCGGGCGGGGCGGCCGGTGTTTTGGGCGGCCAGGGCGGTCACCTGCGCGGCCCAGCCGTCCAAGGGCAGGCCCAGGGCGGCCACGCGCACGCCGTGCTCGCGCGCGACGGAGAGAAGGCGCTGGAAATTGCCGCGGCGGCGCGGGGAGAACATCAGGACCTCCGCGGACAGCTCTTCGCGGCGGCCGGCCAGGTAGTCGTCCACCTCGGCCTGGTGGTGGCGCTTGAGGCCCTCCACGCCGATCACGGTGACGCCGGCGGCCTTGAGGCGCGCCATGTTGTCGGACAAGGCGTTGACGGAGGAGAGCGAACCGTGGTGCTCGCCCACCAGGAGCGCGTCGTGGTCTTTCAGGATCTTCTCGACCGGGACGGACCAGTCCCGGATCTCGGCGGCGACGCGGGCCGAGGCGCGGGCGGCGGACGGCGGGCCGCG
>JAJXTZ010000141.1 GCA_021783355.1 bacterium
GGCGCGATCCGCGCTGGTGGATCCGGGCGCGCGCCTACGAGGCGACGGCCCTTTTGCCCGGCGCGGACGCGGTCCTGCGCCGGGGCGTGGACGACCATGACCCGCGCGTCGCCGCGCAGGCGCTGGAGTCGCTGTCGGACTCGACCGGGCCGGCCGTCGTCGCGGACCTGCGCCGCGCCTTGACCGACCCCGACGCGCCGCTGGAGCTGCGCGGGACGGCCGCCGAGGCGGCGGGGCGGCTGGCCGCGCCGGAGCTGCTCGACGCGGTGATCGCGGCGCGGCGCTTCGCCGTCGGCCCCGGCTCCGACGAGCTGCGCCGGGACCTGCGCGACGCGCTGGAGGCCACGGCGAGCGCGCACCCGGAGACGGGGCCCGAGGTCCGCGCGGCGCTCAAGGGCTTCCCGCTCCACGCGCGCAAGCCGCGGGGCTTCTGGCGCCTGGTCAAGGACCCGCCGCGCGTGCGCGTGGACACGGAGAAGGGGAGCTTCACGATCGCCCTGGCCGGGCGCGAGGACGCCGGGACGCGCGTGACCGCCTTCCTGCGCGACGTGCGCGCGGGCCGCTACGACGGGCGGATCTGGCACCGGGTCGCGCCGGGCTTCGTGGTGCAAGGGGGGGATCCCCGCGGCTCGGGCTGGGGCGACGACGGCTGGCGCCTGGCCGACGAGATGAACCCGCTGCCGTTCCTGCGCGGGACGGTGGGCACGCCCACCGCCGGACCGGACACCGCGGGCTGCCAGCTCTTCATCGCGTTGACGCCGGCCCCGCGCCTGGACGGGAGCTACGCGGCCTTCGGCCGGGTGGTCTCCGGCATGGAGGTCGTCGACCGCCTGGAGCCCGGGGACCGGATCGTGCGCATGACGGCCCTCTGAGAGGCCCGGTCCGCCCCCCGTCGAAATTGCTAGACTGAACCACCCCATGATCCAGAGGATTTTCGAGAAGATTTTCGGCACGCCCAGCGAGAGGACCCTCAAGCGCTACCGCCCCACGCTGGAGCAGATCAACGCGCTGGAGCCGCGGATCCAGGCCATGTCCGACGCGGACTTCCCCAAGCGCACCGAGGAGCTCCGGGCCCAGGTCGCCGAGCTCGTCGCGCAGATCGCCGTCCCCGAGGACGACGACGACCTGAAGGAGAAGCGCAAGGAGGCCGAGATCGCGGTCCTCGACCAGTTCCTGCCCGAGGCCTTCGCGCTCTGCCGCGAGGCGGCCAAGCGCTCGATCGGCCTGCGCCACTTCGACGTGCAGATGCTGGGCGGCATGGTCCTGCACAACGGCGCGATCGCCGAGATGCGCACCGGCGAGGGAAAGACCCTGGTCGCCACGGCCCCGGCGTACCTGAACGCGCTGGTCGGCAAGGGCGTGCACGTGGTCACCGTCAACGACTACCTGGCCAAGCGCGACTCCGAGTGGATGGGCCCGGTGTTCCGCTTCCTGGGCTTGAGCGTCGGCTTCGTCCAGCACGACAGCTCCAACCCCGAGCGGCAGGAGTCCTACCGCTGCGACATCACCTACGTGACCAACAACGAGGTGGGCTTCGACTACCTGCGCGACAACATGGTGGTGCGCAAGGAAGACCGGGTGATGCGCCCGCTCTACTACTGCATCATCGACGAGGTCGACTCGATCCTGGTCGACGAGGCCCGCACGCCCCTGATCATCTCCGGCGCGGCGGAGAAGTCCACCGAGCGCTACGGCGTGGTCAACCGCATGATCCCGCACCTGAAGGTGCGCCTGATCACGGAAGAGGACGAGATCCAGGCCAAGTACCAGGGCACGGACCTGGACAAGGGCTGGGACGCGATCGTGGACGAGAAGAACCACACCGCGGTCCTCACCGAGGAGGGCGTGCAGAAGAGCGAGGCCCTGCTGGGCCTCAAGAACCTCTACGACGACCTCGAGGGGGAGTGGGTCCACCACATCACCCAGGGCCTGCGCGCGCACTACCTGTACGACCGCGACGTCGAGTACGTGGTCAAGGACGGCGAGGTGATCATCGTCGACGAGTTCACCGGCCGCCTGATGCCGGGGCGGCGCTGGTCCGACGGCCTGCACCAGGCCGTCGAGGCGAAGGAGAACATGGCGCCGAAGGAGGAGAACCAGACCCTCGCCACGGTCACCTTCCAGAACTTCTTCAAGATCTACCGCAAGCGCTCGGGCATGACCGGCACCGCGATGACCGAGCAGGACGAGTTCCTCGAGATCTACCAGATGGACGTGCGCGAGATCCCGACCAACCAGAGCGCGCGCCGCGACGACCTGCCGGACCAGGTCTACAAGAGCGAGCGCGAGAAGTTCAACGCGATCGTCGAGGAGATCCGGGAGTTCTGGAAGATCGGCCGCCCGGTGCTGGTCGGCACGCGCTCGATCGAGAAATCCGAGAAGCTCTCCGCGATGCTGCGCGAGACGGGGATCCCCCACCGCGTGCTCAACGCGAAATACCACGAGATGGAGGCGCAGATCATCGCGCAGGCCGGCCGCAAGGGCGCGGTCACCATCGCCACCAACATGGCCGGCCGCGGCACCGACATCCTGCTCGGCGGCAACCCGCAGGATCAGGCCGAGTATCAGGAGGTCCTGAAGGTCGGCGGCCTGCACGTGCTGGGCACGGAGCGGCACGAGTCGCGGCGCATCGACAACCAGCTGCGCGGCCGCTGCGGTCGCCAGGGCGACCCCGGCTCCACGCGCTTCTACCTGGCGCTCGACGACGAGCTGATGCGGCTCTTCGGCTCGGACAAGATCGCGCCGCTGATGGAGAAGCTCGGCATGCAGGAGGGCGAGGTCATCGAGTCCGGTCTCGTCAGCTACCAGATCGAGAACGCCCAGCGCCGCGTCGAGACCCATAACTTCGACATCCGCAAGCAGCTGACCGACTACGACAACGTGATGAACAAGCAGCGCGAGGTCGTCTACCGCCTGCGCGACTCGGTCCTGTTCGGCGAGTCGGTCACCGCGCAGGTCAAGGCGATGATCGAGGAGGACATCGCGGCCGAGGTGGACGCGATGGCGGCCGGCCACGAGGACGCGGGCGACTGGGACGCCGCGTCCCTGTCCGCGTACCTGGAGCGGACCTTCGGCCTGGAGTGGACGCCCACCAAGGACGAGCTCTACGGCCTGACGGTGCCGACGCTGAAGAGCGAGCTGACGAAGGCGGCGATGGAGCTCTACGCGAAGCGCCCCGAGGAGTTCGCCGGCTACGATTTCCGCGAAGTCGAGAAGATGATCCTCCTGCAGATGATCGACAAGGCCTGGAAGGGCCACTTGTACGACCTCGATCACCTGAAGAAGGCCATCTTCCTGCGCGCCTACGGCCAGAAGGACCCCAAGATCGAGTATCAGAAGGAGTCCTACGAGATGCTCGAGGCGATGCTGTCGCGCATCCGCGAGCAGACCGTCGAGTATCTGTTCAAGGTGGAGGCCCCGAAGGCTCCGCCGCCCCCGCCTCTGCCCGAGACGCCCGCGGCCGGCGAGGTCGCCGACGGGATGGTGGACGCCGCTCCCGCGGAGCCGTCGGCGACGCCGGCCAAGCGCGGAGTGCTCGGCATGGGCGGCGGCTCGTCCGCCCCGCGCGACATCCAGAAGATCGGCCGCAACGATCCCTGCTACTGCGGCTCCGGCAAGAAGTACAAGAAATGCCACGGGGCCGGAACGCCCGCTTAGGTTCCCGCCTCCTCGCGGCCGCGGCGGCCGGCGCGCTGACGGCGCTGGCCCTGCCCCGCGCCTCGCTGTGGGTCCTGGGCTGGCTGGGGCCGGTGCCGCTGTTCGTCGCCCTCGACGAGTCCGAGACCGGCGCCGAGGCCGCGGCCCTGGGCCTGGCCGCGGGCCTGGCCTACCACGCGGTCGTCCTGCACTGGATCTACGCGACCTGCCGCTTCGCGCGGATGCCGCCCGCGGCGGGGGTCCTGGCGCTCTGCGCCCTGTCCGGCGCGCTGGCGCTCAACTGGGCGCTGATCGGCTGGGCGGGGCGCTCGCTCGCGCGGGGCCTGCCGCGCGTCCTGCGGCCGCTGATCTGGGCGGCGGTCTGGACGGCCGTCTCGTACGCCTGCGCGCGCTGGACGCCGCGGGTGGGCGTGGACCTGCTGAGCTACACGCAGGGCCCCAACCTCGCGCTCCTGCAGGCCGGCTCCTGGGGGGGGCCCGGCCTGGTGGGCTTCCTCGTCCTGCTGGTCGGCGCGTCGCTGGCCGAGGCCTGGCGCGACGCCGGCGCGGGCGAGGCGTCGGGCTCCGCGGTCGCCGCGCTCTCCGCGTCCCTGGCCCTGACCGCGGGGGTCTGGGCGCACGGGACCTGGGTCCTCCTCAACCGACGCCCGGTCCCCGGGCCGACGGCGCGCGTGGAGATCCTGCAGCCGGCGGTGGACCAGTACCACAAGTGGGACATGGCGTACGTGGGCGAGATCATGGCGGACTTCGACGGGCTGGAGGGCCTGCCGCACGGCAAGGCTCCGGCGCTGACGGTGTGGCCGGAGACGGCGGTCCCGTCGTGGACGCCCCGCCGCCAAGCCGCCCCGGCGGCGGCGCGCTGGGCCAAGACGCTGGGCGACGAGCAGCTGGTCGGCATCATCGCGCGCCCCGAAGGGGACTCCGGCCCGGCCAACGCGGCCCAGCTGGTGGAGCCCGACGGGCGGGTGTCGGGAGTCTACGAGAAGCGCGTGCTGGTTCCGTACGGCGAGTACGTGCCGTTCCGGAATCTCATCCCGCGCTTCGTGATCGACCACTGGCTGATGATCCTGGACCAGTTCGGCGACATGAGCGCGGGCGCGCCGGACCAGCCGCTGCTGCCCACGGCGCTGGGCCCCGTCGGCGTGACGATCTGCTACGAGGCGATGTTCCCGCGCCTGGCGCGCCTGGACGCGGCGCGCGGGGCGCGCGTGATCGTCAACATCACCAACGACGGGTGGTACAAGGAGACCTGGGGCCCGTACCAGCATTTCGCGGTCAACGCCCTGCGCGCCATCGAGAACCGCGTCTTCGTGATCCGCTCCGGCAACACCGGCATCTCCGCCGTGATCGACCCGTGGGGCGAGGTGATCGCCGAGACGAGCCTGGGCGCGCGCACGCGCCTGGACGCCGAGGTGCCGCTGGCCGACCCGTTCCCCGCGAGGTCGTTCTACGCGCGCCACGGCGACTGGCTGGGCGCCGTCTGCCTGGCGCTGACGCTCCTGCTCCTGCTGCGCCGCGCCGCCGCCCGCTCATGACCCCGCGCGTCGTCTTCTCGCCGGACTACGCGGTGGATTACGGCGGGCACTCCTTCGCGGCCGACAAGTTCCGGCTGGCGGCGGAGGCCTTGAAGGGCGCCGTCGAGCTCGTCGCTCCCGCCGAGCCTTCCCGCGACGACCTTCTGCTGGCCCACGACGCGGCCTGGACGGACAAGGTCCTGTCGTCGTCGCTGACCGAGGCGGACCTGAAGCGCCTGGAGCTGCCGTTCTCCCCGGAGATCTCCCGCGCGCACCGCCTGGCCGTCGGCGGCACGGTCTTGGCCGCGCGCCACGCGCTGGAGACCGGGACCGGCCTGCATTGCGGCGGCGGCGCGCATCACGCCTTCCGCGGCCACGGCGAGGGCTATTGCGCGCTGAACGACCTCGCGGTCGCGATCCTCAAGCTCCGCGCCGAGGGGCGGCTCTCCCGCGCGGCCGTGGTGGACCTGGACGTCCACCAGGGCAACGGGACGGCGGCCATCTTCTCCGGGGACGCGGCGGTCTTCACCTTCTCCATGCACCAGGGCGACCTCTACCCCGAGATGAAGGAGAGGAGCTCGCTGGACGTGGAGCTCCGCGCCGGGACCGGCGACGCCGAGTACTACGACGCGCTGCGCCGGAGCCTCCGGGCGGTGATGGACTTCAAGCCGGACCTCGTCCTCTATCAGGCGGGAGCGGACCCGTGGGAGAAGGACCGCCTCGGGGGCCTGAAGCTCACCGAGATAGGACTCTTGGAGCGCGACCGCGCGGTGCGCGAGACCTGCGCCCTCCACGGCGTCCCGGTCGCCGTGACCCTGGGCGGCGGCTACGGCCCGACGCCCGCGGACACGGCGCGCCTGCACGCGCGCACGCTGTCCCTATTCGCGGGACAGCGCGTCTAGGCCGGCGTCCTCGAAGCCGTGGCGGCGGAGCAGGCGCTCGCGCATGCCCCGGGCGTGGGCCGTGCCGACGATGGCCAGGATCGGCTCGGCGCCGGGGACGGACTCCGCCAGGCGCGCGAGATTGTCGGCCATGGTCTTGTCCCGGGCCCGGATGATGCCGGTGTGCAGGGGGAAGAGGACGCCCAGCGGCGAGCCGGGCCAGCGGCCCATCACGGAATCGCCGAGCAGGATGTGGAGCAGGAGGACGGCGGCCAGGGCGGCGATCACCAGGGAGACGGCCGCCAGCGCGGGCCAGGACGCCGCGGCGCAGGCGATGGCGCTCAGGGCCGCCGCGGGCAGGGTGAAGGGAACGGCGCCGTCCAAGACCGGCTTCCAGACGGCGAGGCGCTCGGCGATATCGGCGCGATGGCCCTCCTCGAGGTCGAAGCGGCGCACCGGCGGCGGGGCGACGGGGCGCGCCGCCGCGGCGGGGGGCGCCCACGGGGCCGCGGCGGGCGCCAGGAGCGGGGCGAGCTCGTGGACGATCCCATGGGAGTCCAGCAGTATCTCGTCGCCGCGCTTGACCGCGATCGCGCCGGGGGTCCCCGCGGCCACGGCCTTCAGCGCGGCGAGAAACAACTCCTCGCGCTGGGCCGCGTCGAGGGAGAGCAGGTGGGCGCAGGCGGCGGCAAGGCCGCGGGCGCGGGCGGAGGCGGCGTCGATGGTGCTGCCGTGGCCGAAGGACTCGGGCGCGCTCGCGGCCAGCCGGCGCCGGGCGCGCGTGGTCAGGCGCCAGTTCAGGCGGCGGGCCCAGGTGCTGCGGGCGTCGTAGTTCTCCACGGCGTAGTTGGTGAAGCGGGACACGACGGCGCGGCCGGCCTCCGCGGCCTGCGCGGACTTGATGTGCCGCTCGCCGAGGATCACGGCCAGGCGCTCGCCGTCACCGGTGTTCCGGCGCAGGACGGTCACGGTGTAGTCGCCGCCCGCGGCGGTTTCCAGGGCGCGGCGCGCCGCGGCGCCGTCGAAGAAGGCCGAGGCCGCGGCGGGGGAGGGGGAGCGCGCGGCGGGAGCGGCGGCGCGGGGGAGCCGGCCGGGGCGCGCGGCGGGGGCGTC
>JAJXTZ010000011.1 GCA_021783355.1 bacterium
CCGAGTACTCGCGCGAGGCGGGGGAGAGGATCGAGGATCTCCTCACCGGAGCCGCCTCCGTCCCCGGCGGGTCCGCGTCCGCCCCGGCCGCCTCCCGGGAGGAGCTGGACTACGCGGCGGGCGCGGGCGGCGACCTGGCCCGCCGCGCCGACGATTTGGGCGCGCGGCGAGGTCTCCAGGCGGGACAGATGTCCGGCGCCGAGTTCCTCGCCCTGGTGGAGGAGGCTCGCGCCGCCGCCGACGCCGCGCCCGCGCCCTCGCGCGCCGCCGCGGAGACCGCGCGCGCGGTCCGCGCGGCCCTGCTGCGCACGATGCGCGCTCTGATCCCCGGCGGCCGGCCCTTGTCCGAGAGCGTCACCCGCGCCCTGTCCGTGTGGCAGGTCTTCGACCAGGAGATGGCCGCCGCCGCGGAGAAGGGCGGCCTGCCGGCCGCGGCCGACGACGCGCGCCTCTTCGCCTCCCAAGTCGAAGCGTCGGTCGAGCCCCGCCCCGAGGCCGCGCCGGAGCCCGCGGAGGAGCACCCGGAGGACCCGGACGGCTATTCCCGCGTCGCGGTCCCCGGCTCGGTCTTCGGCTGGGAGCCGATCGAGGCCGCTCCGGGACACGGCCTGCCGCCCGTCGACGCCCTGATCCGCCGCGCGCTCTCCGAGCGGCGCGGCTCCGACCGTTCCCGCGGCTTCGAGCTGGCCGGCGCCCAGAGCCGAGGCGACGCGCGCGTCTATTTCTACGGGGAGCGCCACACCGACGGCCGCCTGATCAAGGCGAACATGGGCCGCCTGGCCGAGGACGCCCGTCCCGGAGGGAGCCTGATCGTCCTGGTCGAGGGCTACACGGGCTGGACGCTGCGGGGCTATCCCGCCCTCAAGTATCTGGCCGACCGCGGCTTGGACCCGGAGGCCTTGGCGGCCAAGGGAATCCCGAGCTCACGGCTGGAGGTGCGCGGCTGGGACACCCTCGACGGGTACGCGGCCTCCAAGCACCCGCTGCTCCAGCACCACATGAACCTGCTGGAGCTCAACCGCTTGGCGCACGGCGAGTCGCGCGGCTGGCGCTACTACCGCGACTTCGCGCGCGCGGCCTGGACGGCGCTGGGGAGCTGGCGGGAGCTTTGGAGCGCCGCGATCGTCGCGCGCAATCGGGACTTGGACGCCGCCGTCGCCAAGGCCGCGGCCGACGCCGACGCGACGGGCGCCACGGTGCACGTCGTCGCGGGCAGCGACCATCTGCTGCTGCGCCCGCGCCTGGGCGCTTTTCTGCCGCGCCTGTTCCGCCCCTCGTTCCGCAAGACCCTCCGGGAGGCTCTGGGCGGGCGCCCGTACTGGGCCAGCCGGCCCGATGGGACGCGCTAGGCGCGCCGGGAAGAAAAAAAGCCCTCCTCACGGAGGGCTTCAGATCTGGTGGACGTGACAGGGATCGAACCTGCGACCTCTTCCTTGCGAAGGAATTAAGTCCCTTTCGCGCGCCTCGACGGGATCGGCCGATTCCGCCGTTTCTCCGTTGAGAAACGCTTTGCATGGGCTTGCATGCGTTGACATGGGTTACAGCCCGTTTCTACCGCGAAATGGCAGAAAAATGGCAGAATTCCTGTTGGTGGAAATCGGGCGGGCTGGGTGTTCCTTATTCGTCTCCACGCTCGGGAATATGCTCCCGGATGTGAATCTCGAGCAGATAGACGGGCTCTCCGCGCCCCGCCTCCGCTCTCGTCTTGCGTACAGGCGAAGCGACCGATCTCCACAGGTGCCGGGAAAACTCCTCCATATCGTCGCGGTTGGAATGCACGAACTCGGTCGCGCCGCCGACGACTTCGGCGAGTCCGCTCGACGCCGAGAAGAGCCGGTCCAGAAAAGCCTTGCGCTTGCGCCCGGTCGGCGCCCACGACCTTGCGAGGGGAAACGCGTGCGCAACGGGGACGAAGGCGCCGCCGCGCCGCCGCGCCGCGCCGGCGCGGACCAGTCTGTCCAGCGCTTGCCGGGCCCGCGACACCGGTCCCGGCAGGTCGCAGGCTAACGCCTGTCCGCTTTCAAGCGCGATGACGGCCCCCAATTCCCGAGGATCGGACAAGACCTCCTGCCAAAGGCCGCCGGGCGTCTCGGACAGGCCCGTGCTTCGGCGCGCGCCCCGAACGTCGCGGCCCGGCGGCCACGTCGACATTTCCTCGCCCAAGAGCGTCTGCGCGTAGGCGCGGGCGAGCGCTCGCAGCGGTCTCGGTTCGCAGGAATGTTCGAGCTCCTCGTAGATTTTCTCGAATGTGCCGGGTTTCGGCAGCCGCCCAGGTTCCTCCAAACGGCGATAGGTTTCGTAGCCGCAACGCAGGACGGAGCGTCCGCCGGCGGAATCGTAAAAGGAGCGCGCGGAGTCGTACCCAGCCGCTTCTCGGCACAGCTTGAGCATTCTGCCGACGCTCTGCATGTAACGCGGGGCTGAATCCGGGCGGGACATTGTTAGGAAATCCTCCAGACGAACGCGCCGACGGAGAACATCCCGCCCGCGCCCGAGCGTCGATGAAGAGCGCGAACGGTCACCGCCATCCTCTCCGCCTGCCGGGCGAGCCGATGCGCTCCGGCGTGCTTCGCTCGAAACAAGACGACGTGTTGTCGGCCCCAGGAACCGGAGGGGAATCCGCTGAAAAAAGAGCGGCCGAATCTCTCGCGTTCGGCTTGCGTCGGCCTCGGGAAAACGATGGTTCGGTCCCCCTGGGGGCACGTGTAAGCGCCGTGTCGTCGGCGCGCAAGGCCGACCGCGATGAGCCGTCGCAGGGCAGCGTGTATGTCGGACGCGCTCAGGCCCAAGGCCGAGGAAATGTCGGCCGGCGTCCAGGATCGCGGGATCGTATGAAGAGCGATGAAGCTGAGCATGGCCGCCGGGTGCTCCAGGACCAGGCGTCTTTGTTCGGCCGTCAGAACATGGCGCTTGTACGCCATGCCTACGTTTATCGCGCGCTCGGCGATGTTCGTGCTTCCTGTTTCCGGGCGCAACGACTGGAGCAGGGTCCTGGCCAGACTTCGGCTATGGGTCGACGAAAATAAATAGGCGCCGCGAAACGCCCCCGCCTGCCGCGTTCCCGGTCGCACGGAAAGCGCCGAGGACAGTCGCGCGGCAAGGGGCGGCGAAGGGACCAAGCGCCCGGCCTCGATCTCGCAGTAGGCCTGGTAGCTACAGGCGCCTGCGTCTTGACGGCGCCAAACGCCATGGAAGGCCCGAGCCGAGGAGTATCCCGCGCGAACGCGTAGGGCGCGGATGGTCGCGCAGAAACCTTTCACTTGCCGGGAACCGTCGTGATTGCGCCAACCGTCAGTCGTCCGGCATGGATGCGTTCGGGCTGAGTCCAGCCCGTCGCTCTTTCCCGGGGTAAAGTCATATGTCCTTCCCGACGCCTTTTAAGGATGCGTCGCTTTAGGTTCATTTAGAGGTCCGTCCGCCGCCGTGACGCGGCGAAGCCCGGCCCATATACTGCCATACTAAAAGTCATCTTGCCTTGTCGATTATTCATAGATTGCCGGAATCCCGCGAGAGCGGTCTTCGCGCGCGATAGCCACTCGCGTACGGCCGCGCCTTTTTCTTTTATATGACCTACAGATTCGTATCTATTACCGGCGACAATGATTGGGCGAAGAAGGTCTTGCGTTCGCTCGCCGATCAGTCGGCGAACTGCGCGGTCACGGACAGTCTTTCCGTCGCCTGGAAATGCATCAGCGAGGGCAAGTCCGACATCGCTTTGCTCGACGTGGACTTGCCTGCGGCGGAACGATTGGGCTGGTTTCGGCTGCTGCGGCAGTCGGAGGAGGGGCGCCGGTTTCCCGTCGTCTTGATCGGCCGGAACAAAAGCGATGCCGAACTCGCCGAAGCGTTTGAGTTGAACGCCGACGACTACGTGCTCAAGTCCTGCGACGAGCGGGAACTTACCGCGCGGCTGCGCGCGGTTCTGCGCCGGCGCTTCGAGAAGGATTTGATGCTCGAGGGGGTCCTGAGCGTGGGCCCCGTCGTGCTCGATAAAGGCCGCCACGTCTGCCGCGTGCGCGGCAAGCCCTTGACGCTCAATCCGCGCGAGTTCGAACTGCTGGGAATCCTGCTGAATAACGCCGGGCGCGTGTTGAGCCGGCCCTACCTGCTCGAGACGGTCTGGGGCATGAGCCGCTTGGCCAACACGCGCACCGTCGACGTCGCGGTCAGCCGCCTGCGCAGGACGCTCGGCCGCCGGGCCGGCGCTTGGATTGAAACCGTGGAGCGCTACGGCTATCGCTTCCGCGATCCGGAAGACATGGCGCGCTGAGGCGGGCACGTCTGAGGCCGCGCGGGGCGGTTGGATCGCCGGATTGCCATCGATAAACGAAAAAGAGCAGCTGATCAAACGGTAAATCTGCCCCGCATCCGTTACATACAGGTTGCTCTCGCGTAGCTGTCATGCAGCAAATAGCTGTTACCTAAGGAGTGGCGTTCGCGCGGAGGCGACATGTATCGAATCGCGATCGTCGAAGACGATCCCATAATGTGGAAAATGCTCGCGCGGGCCATGCTCGCCGAAGGCATAAAATGCACGCCCTGCCCCGACGGGGCGGCCGCGCTGGAATGCATTCCCAAAGAACGTCCCGACCTCGTGCTTCTCGACGTCAATCTCCCCGACATGGACGGCCGCGACATTTGCCGCAAGCTCAAGAACGACGCGCGCACGCGGGGAATTCCGGTGATCATTCTGACCGGCGAAGCGGTTGCGCTGGGGAGCCGCTTGAGCGGACTGATGCTCGGCGCCGAGGACTACCTAATCAAGACGATCAGCCCGAAGGTCCTCATCGCGCGCATCCGCTCGATTCTCGCCGCGTCCGAACGCCCCCGGCCTTGAGAGCCACCGCCCTCGCGCTTCTGGCGCTGTTCGCGCCCCTCGGCCTTCGCGCCGAGCCGAAGCTCGCGGGCGGGCCCATGTCCGTGCCCCGCAACCTCGTAGCCTCCGGCGGGGGGCTTTCGAGCGGCGGCGGGCTGAACCTCGACTCGGTCGTCGGCGAGAACTCGGTCTCGACCGCCTCTGGCGCGGGCTTTGCGACGTCGCCGGGCCTGATGTCCCTGATCGCCCAACCGGGGAGCGTGACCTCGATCACGGCCGTGACCAAGGACACCGGAACGCTCGCGCTCTCGTGGGTCTCGCCCGGACTCGACGGCTTCGCGGGGAACGTCGTCGCCGGCTTCTACAGGATCGACGCTTCTTCCGACCCCCTGCACGCCTTCGACCCGACCGTTTTCGTCACGGAATTCGCCACGGCCGCGGCGGCGGGGTCGACCCAAACTTACGCGCTGACCGGCCTGCTCGCGAACACGACCTACTACTCGCGCATTTATCTTTCCGACGCGCGCAAGGTCGTCTCCGAAACGTCCGCGCCGAGCGTCGAGTCGAGCCTGGCGCGCGTGCCCGCGGCGCCCGCGTTCACCGGGGTGGCCGCCTCGAGCGTCACGATCTCCTGGACCTTGCCCGCCGGCGGAGCCGAGGGCTTCAACCTCGACGCCTCGTCCACGAACTTCCTCGGCGGCGCGGTCGTCTCGTCACGGACGCCGAGCGGGACGGTCGTGACGCTGACCGTGGCGGGACTTCTGCCCGCCACGACCTATTTCTTCAATCTGGGCAGCCTGAACTGGCAGGGCCAGGGCGACTTCGCCAGCGTGCTGACGACGGTCACGCTCCCGGGAGGGGTGCCGCCCATCTTGAATCTCGCCGTCGCGGGCGACGCTCTCAACCGACGCGCGACGCTGACCTGGACCACCCCCGCCTTCCCGAACGCGGCCGGCGTCACGATCCTCGTCAGCACGAATCCGATCGCGGCGTCTTTGACCGGCGGCACGACCTATCCGCTGGGCACGGTCTTCGCCGACGGCTCGGTCGTCGAGTCGACCGCGCCCACGTCCTCCTACGTCCAGGCCGCGCTCGCGCTCGACGCGACCGCATACTTCTCGCTCTACAGCCGCGACGCGACCAACGCCTACTCGGTCGCCGTCTCGACCTTCCTCGTGCTCGACCTGCCGCCGATGGCTCCCGCCGGGCTTCAGGGCGCCCTGCCCTCCGGCGCGACCGCGTTCCTGCTGAACTGGGCCGGGGTCGCCTCGAACCTGGACGGCTCCGGCTTCGCGCAGCCCTCGTCGCCGACGGCCTGGGAACTCGACCATTACGACGTCTACCGCGCGACCGGCATCGTGAGCGCGAACTGGGTCTGGATCGGATCGGCTCCGGCCTCGGCCCTTGCCTACGCCGCCGCCGTTCCCGTGCCGGGGGCCGAGTACTACTACCGCGTCGTCTCGCGCGACGCCTTTCCCGGCGGCCTGTCCGATTCCGCGATGGCCATCGACACCTTCGGCGACCTGTGGGCCGTCCATCCTGACTTGATCACGCGCCTCGAGATACCGGCGGCGCTGGCCGGGGTCGTCCTGGCCGGCGGGAACCCGTCCGGCAAGCCGCTGCTGGTGCGCGCTTCGGACCGGCCGCAGGATCTGTCCGGCCAGGTAGTGAAGTCGGCGTTGTTTTCGCCCGTCGCTTCGCCGACCAACCAGCCCGTGGTCCTCCCGATCTCGGGCGCGGGCTACGCCGTCGCCCTGCATTACGCGGTGATGGGTGGCTTCATCACCCCCAGTTCCGTGGACGCCGCGGCGGCGAACTCCCCCGAGAACCTCTCGGCCTATTACGTCGCCGGCTCGAAGGCGGCGCAGATTTACGGCCGCGTCGATCCCGTCGCCCAGGAGGTCCAAATCCAGTCCGGCCTTGTCGGCAACTATCAGGTCCGGACCGTTTTGCGCAACGCGGCTTTCAATTTCGACGTTTCCGGGATATCCAATCGCGCGATCACGCCCAACGGCGACGGCTTGAACGACACCGTCGTCTTCACTTTCGACAACTCTCACGACTCCGCGTTCAGCGGCCGCGTCTACGACGTGCGCGGACGCTACGTCTCCGACATGGCGCCGGGGCCCGTCGCCGGCGCGAGCCTGTCGTGGGACGCCAAGTCCGGCGGGCGCGTCGTCCCGCACGGCGTCTACATCTATGAAATCCGGGCCGAAGGCAAGACGTTCGACGGCACCGTCGTGGTGATCAGATGAGGCGGCCGCTTCCTAACGACGTGTGGAGGCGGCACTTCCGCGCCTTATGGCGCGGTCGCCTGCTCTGGACGGCGGCGCTGATCGCGGGTTCGGCGGCGCCGGCGCTGGGAGCTTTCGAAGACCTCGGCGCGGGCGCGCGCGCGCCGGGCATGGGCGGCGCCTTCGTGCCGATCGCCGACGACGTCTACACAATCTATTATAACGTGGCGGGCCTCGGCCTTCTGGAGCGGCCGGAACTCGGGACTTCGTACTCTCTTCTGTTTCCCGGGCTCCAAGACGGCTCGAACCTCGGCGCGTCGTTCGTCGGCTGGGCCCAGCCTCTGGCCGAAGGCAGGAACGGGACGCTCGGGACCGCGTGGAACTCGCTGACGCTGGGCAACTTGTACCGCGAGGACACGCTCTACCTCGGCTACGGCCGGCGCTTGCTCGACCTCGGCGGGAGCGGCGAGCTTTACGGCGGCGCCAACCTCAAGTACCTGCGCAGCGGCTTCGGCTCCTTCCCGGAAGCGGGCAACGCCGTGCCGGCCGGAGGCGTCGTCGGCGCGGGACAAAGCGACCCGGTCTTGAGCGGCTCGCGCAGCCAGTCGGCGTTCGACTCGGACGCCGGGCTGCTCTACCGCCTGGGCAAGAACTACTCGGCGGGCCTCGACGTGACGCACGTCAACTCGCCCAACGTCGCCTTCGCCGGCGGCGCCTCCGACCGCCTGCCGCCCGCCGTGAAGCTGGGCCTCGACTACCGCAGCCTGCTCTCGAACCTCGTCGCCGAGTACGACACCCAGCAGGCGCCCGCCGGCGGGCCGGACTCGACGTTCACGGCGGGGGCCGAGCGCTGGTTTCCCAAGACGTTCCTCGGCGACTTCGGCCTGCGCGGGGGCTTGAGCGTCGGCACGCGCGAATACAAGCAGCTTAGCGCCGGACTCTCCTACCGCACGCGCCGCATGAGCGTCGATTACGCGATCACGCTCCCCGTCGGCGGCGTCGCCGCGGCGATCTCGAGCCACCGCGTGGCGCTGACCTTCCGCTTCGGTCGCGCCACCGAGGAGGAGGAGTCGCTTGAGATGGTCCTTGAGGCGATGAAGCAGGTCAAGGCGGGTGAGCGCGTCACGCTGCCCGGCCGCGACGATCCCGCCTCGGCTTCCTCGCGCCTCGCCTTCGACGAGGCCCTGGGCCAGGCGCGCGCGCTCGAGTCCCAAGCGCGCTACGGCGCGGCGCTCGAGCGGTTCTCACTGGCGCTCACACTGGCGCCGGCCGACAAGGCGATCGTTGATCGCTACGGGCGCTTGAGCTTCGTCGCCAAGCAGATTCCCGAGCTTCCGAATTACCAAAGCGACCCGGCCCAGGCCTCGCTGCATATCGGGATCTTGAACTATCTCGCGGGGGACTACGTCGCGGCCGTCGAAAAGGTCTCTCAGGCCCTGCAGCTCGCGCCAAGCCGCAAGGACATCGAGCAATTCCTCTCCTTGCTTGAAGCCGCCACGGGAATCAAGCGCGGGCTGTTCCCCGTCGCCAAGTCCCCGGACCATCAGGCCGCCGTTTCGCTCACGCGCGCCGACGCGGCGCTTGAGGCGGGGCGCTACGATGACGCCGTGAGCCTGAGCCTTGAGGTTCTGCGCGTCGAGCCGGAGAACGCGGCCGCGTGGGAGAACCTGGGCACGGCGTACTTCGCGCTCAACGATTTCGACAGTTCATCGAAGGCCTGGAGGCGCGCCTACGAGTTCGAGAAGAGCCCGGCCAAGCGGGCGCAGATCGACGACACCCTGCGCCAGGTCGCGAGGGCGTCCAGGAAGCAGCGGGCCGTCCGCCCGTCCGCGCCGCCCCTTCCCGAGCGGGTGAGCCTGACGCCGAAGGAAATCCAGGACCTTTTCAATCTCGCCGTCGACCATTACGCGAAGCGGGAGTTCTCGGCGGCCAAGGAAGCGCTCGATAAGATCCTGGCGGCCGACCCGGACAACGTCGAGGCCCGGAAGGCCCTGCGGCGGATCGTCAATGAGGAGGTCCCGTGACCATACGCGCCAAGCTTTCGCTGACGATCTCGGCGCTGATCGGCGCCGTCGTGCTCGCGGTCGCGCTTTCCATCTCGGCCGCGCAGCGCTCCGCGCTCGAGGCTCAGCGCCTGCAGGGGCTGACGGACGGCATCGAGCGCCTGTCGCGGGAGGCCCTCGACAACCACGACCCGCTGCTGGTCTTGAGCTATCTGCTGTACCTGCAAAAAGAGCATCCCGAGCTCGCCTACGCGTCCGTGACGATCAACGGGCATCCAGCTATGCTCGGCGTCAAGCGGCCCGGCCTGGCCTTCTGGAGCGGGAAAGCGGGGCCGCGGGGCGCGCTCGACGCGACTCTCGGCTTCGACCGGCGCCTTCTCGACGACGAGGTCGCGCGAGCCCTGGGGCCGCTGACGCGCCGGACCGCGATGATCGCGGGGCTGTTCATGGTCCTGGGCTGGCTCGCGGCATTTCTCATCGCGCGTCGGATCACCGGCCCGCTCACGGCCCTCGCCGCCGCGGCCGACGCGGTCGGCAAGGGGGACCTCGACGCGGTCGTGCCGCAGGCGGGCGACGATGAGGTCGGCGCGCTGACCGCAAGCTTTAACGTGATGACCGCTCATTTAAAGGACAGCATCCGCTTCCGCGAGGACCTCCTGTACACGCTGACCCACGAGCTCAACACGCCGCTCGGGGGGCTGAAGGGCTACATCGAGCTGTGGCAGGATGGGAAGTCGGCGCCGGAAGGGCCCGAGCGCGACGAGATTCTCCAGACCATGTCCGCCGCGGTGCTGCGCATGGAGCATTCGCTCGAGAACGCTCTCGGGTTGTTCCGCCACGGCCGAGCCTACGCCGCCAGGCACAAAGGTCTGGTCTGGATCGACGACGTGCTGCGCGAGGTCTGCCGGCTTTTCGCCCCCGCGGCCCGTTCCAGGAAGATCGAGTTGGAGCAGCCGCCGATCGACGTCACCAAGGGTCTGATCGCCGACGACGAACAGCTGCGCCAGATCGTCGTGAATCTGGTCTCGAACGCCCTCAAGTACACCCCGGATGGGGGCCGCGTACGCATCGGCCTGGAGTCGGACGACGCGCAGGTCCGCTTCTGGGTCTCGGACACCGGCCGCGGCATCGAGCCTGAGGACATCCCGCATCTGTTCACGCAATTCTACCGCGGCAAGCCGGGCGAGCGCGCCGAGCGCATTCCCGGCTCGGGACTCGGCCTGAACATCGCCCAGAAAGCGGCGCGCTCCCTGGGCGGTGAGATCACGGTGCGAAGCGAACCGGGCCAGGGCTCCGTGTTCACCGTCACTTTCCCGAAGAACGGCGTCGAAGGCGGGACGGCAAAAGCGAAGATGCAGGAGGACGCATGAATCCTGGAAACCCGCGACGCGTCCGTTCGGCCTGGTTGTCGGTCGCCCTTGCGTTCGCGGCGGCGGCCCCGGCGCGGGCACAGAACGTCCCGACGCAGATCCACTTCCAGGGCCGGCTCACCGATTCGAGCAGCAACCCCCTGTCCGGCCCGAACGGCTTCGTGTTCGGCATCTACGACGCCGCGACCGGCGGCAACCTGCTGTGGACCGAGACCCAGCCCGCGGTGGCGGTCTCCAACGGCGTCTTCGCCGTGCAGCTCGGGAGCGTGATGCCGCTTCTCTCGTCGGTGTTTTCAGGCTCGACGACCTTTCTCCAAGTCGCGGTCAACGGCAACGTCATGAGTCCGCGCGAGCAGCTCCTCGCCGCGCCCTACGCCCATGACGCCCAGCTTCTGGCGGGACGCGCGTTTACGGCCTTCGTCTCGACCGACGCGACGAGCCAGAACATCGCCGGCGCCAAGACCTTCGCGTCCTCGGTCACGGCCTCGGCTTTCTTCGGCGACGGTTCGCACTTGAGCGGCATCGCGAGCGGGAGCTTCGTGCCTACGGCGGGCGGCACGATGACCGGCCAGCTCACGATCTCGGGCGCTTCCGAGACCGTCACCGGCGCGGGCGGACTCGGCGTGAGCTACGGACTCAGTGCGGGTTCGGCGACTTTGAGCGGAGGATTGACGGCGTCCTCGGGCACGTTCACGGCGTCGGGTCCCGCACAGTTCAGCCTGTCGACCTCATCGGGCGTCAGCGTCGGGGGCGCGGGCGGGGTCTACGCGAGCTTCTTCTCCGGAATTTTCTACGGCAGCGGCGCCGGACTGACCGGAGTCGCCGCCGCGCCGGGGGGAGCTTCCGGGCAGGTTCAGTTCAACAACGGCGGGGTCCTGGGCGGCGCGAGCAAGCTGTTCTACGACTCCGTCAACGGCCGCCTCGGCATCGGGACCGTCACGCCGCAGAGCGCTCTGGAGATAGTCGGTCCTTCGGGGACGGATCTTGGGTTCGACGTCTCCGGAGGGATGATCCAGATTAAAGGCAACGGACAGATTTTGGTGAACATAAAGCCATAAAAGGAGAGAAACACGATGAAGAAAATTAGCGAGTTGGGAAAGTGGCGCCTTCTGGGACTGGCGGCGCTGGCGGCGGTATTCGTGGGGATTGCCGCGCGCGGCGCCGCCGCCAGCGAGTTCGAGATCGCGGCCGACAGCTTCACGGCGGACAACCAAGTCAACCTGTCGAGCGTTAGTTATTTCAACACTCGGGTGGTCGCCCCGGCAAATCCGGCGAATGCGACAGGGATGATTACTCCAGGAGGACTGTACTTCGACGGGACCTTCTACAAGGTGTGGAGCAACTCGACCAGCGCCTGGGTCCAGTTGGCGACGGGAACGATCACAGGCAGCGGGCTGGGAGGCTCCGGCACCGCCGGCTTCGTCCCGCGCTGGACCGCCTCCGGCGTCCTGGGCAATTCGCAAATCCAGGATAACGGCACGAGCGTGGGCATCGGCGTGGCGCCGACCGGCAACATGCTTGAGGTCGGCGGGAGCGGAAACGCGTCGTTCTCCACCACAGGCAGCGTGCTGTTCACCGGCAACGCCAATGTCCAGATCCTCGGGCTTACGGTGAGCAAGGTCTCGGGCATAACGACGCTCTCCGAGGGGGCATCGGGCCCGACGATCGCAAGAATCAAGTAACAGCGGATTCAATCCATGGATAACCATTTTCGCAAGGAAAAGATGTCGCGGGCTCAGGTGCCGCGGGCCTGCTTTTTTGACGCCCGCGGCGCGCGCCGCCGAAATCGAAGTCAGCGCTTCGAGCTTCACGACGGACGGGCAGGTCAACATGTCCAGCGTGACGCACCTCGGGGGCATGCTGACCGCGCCCGCCGGGCCCTCGGTCACCCGGTTGCTGAATAATCCAGGGGTCTCTACTTTGATTGATCGGACCGAGCGACTTCGCAACAACAAGAGGATTCCATGGAAGCCATAGAGACTCGCAGGAAACGATGCCGCTGGACGGCGCCCGCCCGGAGATTGGCAGCCGCGGCGCTCGTGGCCGCGACGGCGGGGCTAGGGACGCGGCAACGGGCTGAGGCGGGGATGGCGCCGCAGGGCGAGTTCGAGATCACCGCGGCCAGCTTCACGGTCGACAACCAGATCAACCTCGCCAAAGCGACCTACTACGGGACGCTGGTCTCGCCCCCGACCGTCCCCTCGGCGGCGACCCAACTGACTACGCCCGGCGGACTCTGGTTCGACGGAACGCGCTACCAGGTCTGGGACGCCCCGTCGGGTGTATGGGTGTCGCTGGCGACGGCGACGGCCGCGGGGCTCCTGCCCTGGAGCGAGCTGTCGGCCTTTCCCCCGGCCTGCTCGGCGGGGCAGTTCGTGACGGCGCTGGGCGCGGCGCCCACGTGCAGCGCGAGCGGGACCCTGAGCGGAGGAAGCGCGGGCTACTACGGGAAATGGACGGGGGCCAGTTCCCTGGGGCTGGGAAGCCTCTTCGACGACGGGGCGGGGGTGACGCTGATCAACGCCTCGACGCTGACCGTGCAGGGCAGCGCCTTCTCCGTGGGCGGCTCGACCTTGGCCGTCGTCGGCGGCAGCGTCGGCGTCGGCACGAACGCCCCAGTGGGCAAACTCCAGGTGCTGGGCAACGCCATCATTGGAAATCCAGTAGGGACCGCAGACCAAGCTGATCGGAGCCTGCAGATCGGCGCACGGCCAAGCAACGCCGGCCTGGCATCCCTCGGATTCGACGTCGGCGGGACGTTTAGAGGCGATTGGGATTTCGATGGGACTACCGGCGATATGACCTACTGGGGATTCAACGGGGCGACCTGGGGCTCCAAGGTGGCGATCAAAGACAGCGGCAACCTCGGCATCGGCACCACGAGCCCGGCCTCGACGATGACGGTGGCGGGGTCGATCGGGCTCACGGGCGTCGGCGCCCCGCCGGTGGCGCCCGCGGGAACCGGCCGACTCTATTTCGACTCGGGCGTCAACAAGCTCAAGCTCTCGGAAAACGGCGGGGCCTACGTCAACTTGATCGGCGGGGCCGGCGGCGCGGTCACCCTTCAAGCCGCGACCCCCGGCGTCGCGGACTCTGGTCATTTAAACATCACCGGTACCGGGCTTTTCGGCGGCAACGTCGGCATCGGGACGGCGAGTCCGACCAGCCTGCTTTCGGTCGAGGGCTCCGTGCCGGGAAGCTACGTGGGAGCCTACGTGAAGAATACCGGCGGAAACGCGGCCGCGACCCTCTCTCGCTTCAGCGTCGGCCAGACCAACGCCGAGTCCGTCGCCCTGCTCCTCCAGTTCGACCACAATACCGACAACGCCCTCGTGCTCAACAGGAAATTGGGAACCGGCACGCTGGATCTGCAAACGACCGGCGGGGGACTGCATATCAGCAACGCCGGCAACACGGGCATCGGAACGACGAGCCCGGTCACGGCGCTCGACGTCAACGGCGGCGAGACGATCCGCAGCTCGTCGACCTGGGTCGGGACATCGACGCCCGTCGTGCCGCCGAGCGCACAGGGCGCGCTGTATTACGACTCCGGCTTGAAGCAGTTCATGGTCTCGCAGAACGGCGCATCCTTCACCGCGCTCGGAACGGCGAATTCCGGGGGGGGCTGGACGCGCGCCGCGCCGGTCCTGGCGCCGGCCAACGCCTCCGACAATGTAGTGATTCAGTCGACGCTGACCGTGCAAGGCAACGCCTTCTCCGTGGGCGGCTCGACGCTGGTCGCCGTTTCCGGGAGCGTGGGCATCGGCACGACGGCCCCGGCGACGAATCTGGAGGTTGACGGCAATAACTATGGCGGTGGTGGCGCACAATCCTTTGCTCTGTTCGTTTCGACGAATCAAAGTCATGGGGCCGTCGCTCCGGGATTGGGTTTCGGCGGGACCAACGGAGTCGCCACGATCCAGACTTATGCGAATGCGGCGTTGACGATCAACCCGAACGGCGGCAACGTCGGCATCGGGACGGCGGGGCCCGACACCCCGCTTCAAGTCTTCGGCGGCAGCGGCAACCTGCTGAAGCTCCAGTCCTCAACGTTGATGGGCACGGCGGGGCAAGTGATGAGGATCCCGTTCGTCCAGAACACGAACGTGGAGGTGAGCCGCATCGAGGCCAACACCGAGGCCAGCGGCCAGATCGGATTAGGCTTCTACACCTACAACAGCGGCCTGAGCCCGTCGCAGAACTTGTACATCAAGTCCAACGGCAACGTCGGCGTCGGCACGACGAACCCCGGCGCCCGTCTCCAGACGGAGTGCGACGGAGGCGGCAACTGCATCAGGATCCACGGCATCGGAAACTACGAGCCGGTCCTGGACCTCTCGTCGAGCACGCCGAACACCGGCCTGCAAGTCTTGAGAGAGACTTCGTTGGCGAACTTCTGGGCCGTCAAGACCGTCACCCCGGGGCTGTCGCTCGGTCTTTTCACCGACAATACCGCTTCGCATGGCATCTATATCCAGACCGGCGGCAACGTCGGCATCGGCACGACGGGACCGGATGCGAAGCTGACCGTCAACGGGTCAGGCAGCGAAGGCACTCTCGTCGCGCATATTACGCACGGCGGTGTTGCGGATATCGCGCTCTTTTACGAGGTCGCGGCTTACTCGCCGAACGGCGCTGCGGCCGCGTTGAAGCTGGGGCAAAACTCCGTGACGGGACGCTCGATCAACGCCGGCGGCACCATCAACGCCTCCGGCGCGGACTATGCGGAGTGGATCCTCTGGCCGGGGAAGAAGCCGGCGCCCGGGACCATCGTCGCGTACAAAGGCGCGTTCCTCGTGGTCTCATCGACCAGGACCGCAGCCTTTGTCGGCAACGACAAATTCGACGCCAGCGAGGCGATTCTCGTTTCGTTCGCAGGACAGCTCCCCGTGAAGGTCAGGGGGCCGGTCAAGGAGGGCGACTACATCCTGCCCGGGCCCAATGGCGCGGGTTTCGCGGTCGCCGCGGAGCGCGCGACCTTCGACCAATACCGGCGCGCGGTCGGCATCGCGTGGGAGACCAACCTCGAGGAAGGGACGCGGAATGTGCTCGTGGCGGTCGGCCTCAAATGAGCGGCTCCGCTGATTGCGATGACGACTTCGCTTTCCCTTCGATCGGTTCAACGACTCGCCGGCGGGAGACGGGCGTAGAAGGCGCGGCACTGCGGCTCGTCGGGGAAGGACATCCCGTCCTTGGTCTTGACCGTCAGCGTCTCTTGGGGGAAGGCCAGGGTCAGGATCGTCCACGTGGCCAGCTTGTAGAAGCCGTTGATGATGTCCTTGTAGCAGGCGGGGCGAAAGATCCCGGTGCGCGGCGCCACGGAGATCGACGCGGCGACGCCCGGGGCCAGGCGGACCTCGACGCTGGACATCGGGTACGGGCTGCAGCTCTGCCTGGGCTCGGGACCCATGATCGTTCCCAGCGCGCGCGCTTCCCCTCCTCGGGAACGCACCGACAGCGCGGCGCCGGGAGCGTCTCCGGCGAGGACGAGTTGAAGGCCGCTCTCCTGCGGATAAAGATATTCCGAGCTCAAGCTCTCGCCCGAAGCCGACAGTGCCGGGCCCAGATCGGCGCTGACGGGCTGGAGGGCGTAGCGCGGCCCTTCGGCGCCGCAGGTCCGCGAGACGGACACCGTCAGCTTGCGGACGGTCTCGCGCACCCCGGCGACGTCCGCCGGTGCCGAAGCCGCCGCGCGCCTTGCGACGGACTTCAGCGCCCGCGCGAACTCGCCCGACGCGGCGTCCGCCCACGCCCCGTCTCCCTGCGCGAACGTCGAGGTGCCGAGGACGAGCAAAGCGGCCGCAAGCACGGCGGCGTGACGACTGGTGTTCATGGTATTCTCCCGGGCTGTCGGCCCTGCGCTTAGTATGCGCGGGGCGGCGCCCGTCCGCCTGGGCCATTGGTCCCAGCCTCCGCCGTCATTGGGCCCACGGCGTGCATCACGGCGCTCGCGGTGACCGCGCCGTCGCGAGGCGCATGGGGATAACACAACAGAAGAAAATAGGGCAAGGCGGCGGCAGAAAAGTAGAATACACGGACATGAAAACAACAGACGAAGAACTCGAAAAACTCCCGGTGATGACGGTCGCGGCGGCCATAGACTTGTTCGCCAAGCGCAAGGAACAGGGCCAAGCTCGGAGCAGCGTGCTCATCGAGACGGCCGAGTTCATCGACCTGTTGGAGGCCCTCTTCGACTTCAAAGTCACGGCCAAGACCCTGAAGACCTACGCCTCACCGCGGGTCAACCTGCTCCCAGCCGCGGTAAAAAAGAACGGCAAGTCATGCTACGTCTACCCGGATCAGCTCGACCGGATCGGGTTCATTCTGGCTTTGCGCCAGACCTATCATCTCCCGTTGAACACCATCCGGGATCTCGACAAGCACTTCCCGGCCGACGCCCGGCACTTGGTCCTGGAGCGCAAGTTGACCATCGAGGAGCTGCTCGACCTGGCCAAGATGATGCCCCGCGGCTTCGCGGTCAAGGACCTCGTCATGGCCAAGACCTGCGACCTCATGGTCCGGGGTACCCCGTCCCCCAGCCGGGCGCTGTTCGCCGACGTGGAGCCCGGCGAGGCCCTACGGCAGGCCGAAGAGGGCGCCATCCTGAGCCGACTGGACGAGCTTAAGCAGTGGGTCACGTCCGGCCGCCGGCAGGAGTTCGTGCGGCGCGAGTCGGCCGAGGACTTCAAGAATCTCGCCTCAACCGGCTCCTCGCCGGGAAGATCGCGAAGAAGATCACCGCCAAGCGCGCGCGGCATCGATAGGTCCCGGCGATCGCGATGGACCGACTCCTGACGGTGGACGATCTGGCGGAGTGGCTTCAGGTGAAGCCGCGGACGATCTATCAATGGGTTCACGAAGGTTATATCCCGGTCATCAAGCTCGGAGCCCTGGTCCGCTTCGACCGCGCCAGCATCCTGGCCTGGGTCAAGAAGCGCGAGGCGCCGCGACGATCCAGCAAGCGACTGGAAATGGATATCAATTGAAAGCGAGCGTGACGTGACCTCGGACTTGACGCTGTCGATCACCTGCCTCCCGGATCGCGACGAGATGCGAGCCGTCGTCCACGAAATCGCCTTGCCGGAAAAATGCTACGCCGAGTTCCACATGGCCGTCTTTCCCTGGGGCCTGGCATTTATTGAAAAGGACCATCGCGGGATCAGCGAATCCCAACAGCGGCCGCCGGAGCCCGCGGAGCTGAGAGGCGAACTGATGCGGCGCTTGCGCAAGTTTTCCAAACGCTTCGCGGTGCCGCCCGAGAACTGGCGCTTCTTCCGGGAGCGCGGAAAGAAGACGACCGAGCTTCCCGCCCTGACTCTTCCACCCTCTTGGGAAGACACCCGAACGCTCCGCATGTACCGGGAAGAGTACGACAACCAGAACCGCCGCGGCCATTGGGCGGAGTCCCGGCAGCACGCCGAGGAAGGTTCGAAGTTCCTGGAGGAAGGCCGTTTCCGCAAGGCCGCGAAGCTCTTCAAGCAGGCTCGCGAGGATGACTCGTCCTATTACCTCCCCGCGCTCTGCTTGGCCGAGCTCGCTCTTAAAGAATCGCGCCGGGAAGAAGCGCAAAGCCTGCTCATGGAGGCGCAAAAGCTGTTCAATAAAGCCTCCGGTCTTCCCAAGAAGCAGCTCGCCCGCGACGGCGCGCGCCTGGAATCGGCCGCCTCGGCGCTGCGCGCCGCGGCGGGGCGCCCGGCCGAGCCTTCGGAAGCCGCAACCCAAACCCAGGCCGCCCCGAGCGTCGAGGCGGCGCCCGCGCTCCATCCCGCCGTCTCGGCGCCGGTGGATTGGCGGCCGCCGGAGTTTCCGGCCGGGCTTGCCGCGCGCTTCGGCCGCGGTCCCGCCGACTCGCTGGAACGATATCGTCTGAGAATCGAGGCAGAGCGAATCCTGACCCTCGGCGGGTTCAACGAGTTGCTCGCGCCCGCCAAGTCTCACATCGTCGCCTTCGAGCATCAGATCCGCGCGGTCCGCGCCGCCCTGCGGCGCATGCGCGGGAGGGCGCTGCTGGCCGACGAGGTGGGGCTCGGCAAGACGATCGAGGCGGGCTTGGCGCTCAAGGAATACATGCTGCGCGGCATGGCCGCGAAGGTGCTTGTTTTGGTGCCTCCCGTGCTGGCGGAACAGTGGCGAGAGGAACTCGCCTCCAAGTTCGACATCGAGGCGGAGGTCTTTTCCGCGGAGGAATCGGCGGACGGGTCGTTCTGGCGGCGCGCCCGCGTGGCCGTGGCCTCGCTGGCCCTGGCCAGGCGCGAGCCGCACCGAAGCGAAATCCTGGCTCAAAGCTACGACGTCGTCATCGTCGATGAGGCCCATCACCTGCGCCGCCGCGAAACTCTCGCGTGGAAGCTCGTCAACCAGCTCAAGACCAGAAGCCTCCTTCTTTTGACGGCCACTCCGATCCAGAACGATCTGGACGAGCTGTACAACCTCTCGACCTTGCTGCGGCCTGGCCAATTGGGGACGCCGGCGGAATTTCGAACGCGCTTCCAGGTCCGCGGCGAAGTCCGCAAGCTTCGGGACTCCGAGGGACTGCGCGCCTTGCTCCGGGAGCTGATGATCCGCCACACCCGCGCCAGCGCGGCCGTCACGCTTCCCCGGCGCGTGGCACGCACGGTCTATGTCCCCATGAAGGAGCCCGAGCGCGAGGTCTATGATAAGCTCTCGGCCTTCGTCCGAAAGCTGGACCGCTCCGCCGGCGGAAATCCGCTGTTCCTGCTGACCCTCCTCCAGCGCGAGGCGGGATCGGACCTCCGCGCGGCGCTGCCGACCTTGCGCAAGATCGCAGCGCGGCTTCCCGCCGGAAGCCGCGAGCAATTGCGAGACCTCGACGCCGGCATCGAAGCGCTGCCCGAACCTTCGAAATGGGACGCGCTGCGCAGCATACTGGCGCACACGCCGGGCAAATGCCTGATCTTCACGGAATTCCGCGAGACCCAGGAGCGCTTGGCGCGCATGCTCGTCGCCGCCGGAGAATCCCACGAAGTCTTTCACGGCGGCCTGACGCCGGCGCAAAAGTCCGACGCCTTGGCGCGCTTCGAGGGGCCTTCGCGGCTGCTCCTTTCCAGCCCCGCCGGCGGCGAGGGCGCCAATCTCCAATTTTGCCGCGTACTGGTCAACTACGACCTGCCTTGGAACCCCATGCGCATCGAACAGCGCATCGGCCGCCTCCACCGGCTCGGCCAGACCGGCGAGGTCGCGATCTACAACCTCGCCTCCCAGGACACCGTCGAGCAGCACCTGCTGCGCATCCTCGATGAAAAGCTCAACCTCTTCGAGCTGGTGGTCGGCGAGGCGGAGACGATCCTGGGCGAAATCACGCAGGAAAAAGAATTCGAGCAGATCCTGATGGAGACGTGGCTTGAGGCCGCGGACCAGCGCGAGGCGGCCGAGAAGATGGAGCGGCTGGGCGAGCTCATCGTGCGGGAAAAGGAAAGCTACCTGGAAGTCAAGAAGCTCGACGAAACCGTCTTCGGCGCCGACTACGAGGCGGCATGACGAACGAGGAGAACCTTCGGCCTTTCATCGCGGCGGGAGTGCGAACTCTTGGCGGCGTCGTCGACGAACCCGACGTGCGCACTCTCGACCTGCTGGTTCCCGAGGCTCTTCGAGAATCACTCGGATCGGAATACCTGCGCCTCGACACGGAAAACCCGCCGCTGACCGTGGGCTCGCCCATCACTGAAGCCGTGGCGCAAGCCTTGTCCAAAGAGGACTGCGTCGCCCGCGCCTACCTCAATCCGGTCTATCTGCAAGGCGGCGACCTGGAAGCGAAATGGGGAAGGGCGTTCCGCTTGACTCCGGGACGCGCGGCGTTCTTGAGCCAATCCACGGAAGAAACGATTCACGCCGTGTTCCATTTCCGGGCCAGCTTCTTGACGGACGAAAGAGAGGAGCGCCTCTATCCCGTAGCCGTCAACCTGACCACGCGAATCCCCTATGACCACATCATCGACGAGTGGCCGCGTCTTTTCTTCGACGAGACCCCCGCCTACGACGGGCTGCCGGCCGCCCCTGTTCCGGAACTTGACGGGCTCAAACCGGCGATTGAAGCGGCCCTTCGCTCTCGGCTGGCCCGCGATATCGATTCGATGCGGCGAACCCAGGACAAATTCCTGGGCCGCGAACTGCGGCGTTTGGACGGCTATTATGGCGCTCTTGAGGCCGAACTCGCCGGGCGAGAGCGGCGTCCCCTGACGCCAGAGCAGGCCGCCCGGCTGGTCGAACGCCGCCGCGCGCTCGGCCTCGACCGAGCCAAGAAGACGCGCGACTCCGGCGAGAAGCATCGCCTTCGCGTCGAGCTCAAGGCCGTGGCGCTGCTGCTCGTGCATCAACCATGGCTTCGCGTCACGATGCGCCTGGACAGCCGCCGCGAAGCGCTCGGCCGCGACTTCTTCTGGAACCCGGCCCTCAAGTCCTTCGCGCCGGCCGCCTGCGACTCTTGCGGCGGGGAGATGTCGGCCTTCTCCCTGAGAGACGCGCGCTTGCTCTGTCCCTCTTGCGGCGCGTAGGACACGCCGCTACGGCAGAGCCTTTTCCAAAACCCTCAACCGTCCGGGATCGGGTCCTTGGACACGTCAACGGCCCGCGGCCTCGTTCTGCGCTTCACCCTCTCGAAGCCAGCGGTAGATCAGCTCGCGTTCTTCCGCCGTCACGCGCCTGTAAGCCATCTCGTTCTCCTCGTGTTAGAGCACACGAAGAACACAGCTTACCGCGTGAACGTCTCACGCTACGACCGTTGCAATAGCCGGTGGAACGCGGGATAGCATAAATCAAGAGGGCCAAAAGAATGCCGCGTCGGGCACTGCCGACCCGCCGCGGCTTTCTCCGTCGAGGAACAACGCTCGACGGCCGAATAAGATTGGTGGACGTGACAGGGATCGAACCTGCGACCTCTTCCTTGCGAAGGAAGCGCTCTCCCAGCTGAGCTACACGCCCGACGGCCCTTATTATGCCACAAAGTCGTCCCGTCGTCCAGACTCAGCGGGGCGCGGCGGGGGCCGGCGCGCGCGGGGCCTTCTCCTTCCTCAGCTTCGCCTTGATCAGCTTCAGCTCGTGCTTGTAGAGCTGGCGCGCCTCGGATTGCTCGGCGTTGGTCTCGGAGAAGATGTGGCCGCCCTTCGCGTCGGCCACGAAGTACAGCGCGCTCGTGACCGCCGGGTGGAGGACGGCCTCGAAACTGGCCAGGCCGGGACTGCAGATCGGGCCGGGGGGAAGTCCCCTGTGCCGGTAGGTGTTGTACGGGGAGGCGACCTTGAGGTCGCGCAGGGTCAGGCCCTTCTTCCAGTAGCCGAGGGCGTACTGCACGGTGGGGTCCGCCTGGAGGGGCATGCGCCGCCGCAGACGATTAAGGTAGACCGCCGCGATGACGGGGCGCTCCTCCTTCAGGACCGCCTCGCGCTCCACGATGGAGGCGAGGATCAGAGCGTCCTCCAGGCTCAGCGCCGGAGGCGGCCGGACCGCGGCGTAGGCGTCGCCGATCTGCTTGTCGAAGGTCTCGCGCATGCGCAGGGCGGCGCGCACGGCTCCGTAATCCGGGGGGAAGAAGTAGGTGGACGGGAAGAGGCGCCCCTCCAGGCCGGCGCTGGAGACATAGGCCTCGAACTCCTTGGCGTCGGCTACCCGCCCGGCCCGCAGGCGCTCGGCGATCTGCGAGGCGCGGAACCCCTCGGGGATCACCACGCGCACGGCGTCGGCGCCGCCGTGGGTCATGCGATCCAGCACGACCCAAGGCAGCTCGCGGCGGCGGAAGGTGTAGAGGCCGGGCTGGAGGCGGCGCGCGGCGCCGGTGACCCGGAGCAGGAGGCGGAAGAGGGGCACGGACGGGACCACGCCTTCGCGGCCCAGCAGTTCGGCGGTCTGGCGGGCGGCCTGGCCCTCGGGGATCTCCACGCGGACCGGCTCCCCCGGGCGCAGGCTGACGGCGGCCGCCGCGGCCAGGACCAGGGCGGCGGCCCCCGCCGCGAGAAGGGCGCGGCCTCTCACGCCCCGCGGTTCTCCACGCGGCGCAGCACGGCGCGCACGCGCGCGAGGAGCTCGTCGGACTTGAACGGGTTGGGGAGAAAATCGTCCACGCCGAAATGCAGGGCCTCCAGCTCCTCGTCGGCGGTCTGCTTGACGGTCAGCATGATGACGGGGATGTCCTTGAGGGCGGGCTCGGCGCGCATCGCGCGGCAGAAGCGTTCGCCGTCCATGCGCGGCATCATCCAGTCCACCAGGACCAGGTCGGACGGCTGGGCGCGCAGCAGGGCCAACCCTTCCTCGCCATCCTTGGCCGCGCGCACCTCGTAGCCGGCGCCGCGCAGGACTTCCTGGATGATGATCCGGTAGTCCTCCTCGTCGTCGATGACCAGCGCCTTCGTCACCATGGGAACCTCCGCCTCTAGGCCGCGACCTTCAGAGAGAAGGTGATCCGCGTGCCCTCGTCGCGGGCGGACCGGATCTCCAGCCGCCCGCCGTGCTGATCGATGATGGATTTCACGATGTAGAGCCCCAGCCCCGTGCCTTTCGGCCCGGCCACGCCTTCGGCGACGTTGCGTCCCTGCGTGAAGGGCTGGAAAAGCCTGCGCTGATCGGCCGGGTCGATGCCGCGGCCTGTGTCCCCGACGGTGACCTCCAGGCGGCGGTCGCCCCCGTCGCGCACCTGCTCGGCCGCGATCCAGATCCGTCCGCCCTGCGGGGTGAACTTCAGCGCGTTGGCGATCAGGTTCACCAGGACCTGGCGCACGCGGTCTCCGTCGCCCATCACCGGGGGGACGTCCTGGACGCGGTTTTCGACGCTCACGCCCTGCGCGCGGGCCTTGGCCTCGAAGAATTGAGCGACCTCGGCGCAAATCGGCGCCAGCTCCATGCGCCGCAGGACGCACTCCATCTTGCCCTGCTCGATCTTGGCCACGTCCAGGAGGTCGGTGATGAATCGGTTCAGGCGCTGGACGTTGGCCTGGATGCGGTCCATGTACTCCAGCGCCAGCGTCAGCGAGGCGCGGTCCCCGGACAGGACCTTCTCGCGGATCAGGGGGAGGAAGCTCTCGATGGCGCCCAGCGGGGAGCGCAGCTCGTGCGTGACCGAGGACACGAAGTTCTTCTTCGCCGTGTCCAGGTCCGCCAGGCGGGCCGACATGTTGTTGAAGACCCGCACCAGCGCGCCGATCTCGTCCTCCGACTTCCATTCCAGGTGCACGCCGAGACGGCCCTCGCTGATCTGCTCGGCCATGCGGCTCAGCGCCGACAGCGAGCGCGACAGCGAGCGCGACAGCAGGATGGCCAGCGCCAGCCCCACCAGCGCCGTCAGCGCGCCCACCAGCGCCAGGACCTTGATCATCCGCCGCTCCGACTCGCGGGCCGTCTGATGGAGTATGTCCTGGTTGACGCCGAAGAAGACCTCGACGGTCCGGTCGCCGGCCGCCGGGTCGGAGACCATCACCCGCCGCTCCACCACGTTCGCGTCCGCCGGGGCGGCGCCGAGGCTCTGGCGCGCGGTCCGGGACCCGATGCGCCACACCGTGCGCGCGTAAGTCAGCGCCGGGTACTGGACCTTCAGGAAGTTCAGGTAGCTGAGGAGCTGGACCTGGTCGCGCTGGATCAGGGCGTCGGAGGCCGTGCGCGCGACCGCCAGCCGGATCTGGGTCTCCGCGCGCGCGACGTCGCGTTCGCCCAGGCTGCGCTGGACCGCGAACACGCCGTAGGCCAGCAGGAGCAGCGAGATCACCTGCAGGAACACGGTCTGCACGATCAGACGAACGCGGATCGTCATCTCAGGCCAAAATAACATATTTGCCGCGGGCCCGAGAACGACGGGATGTAAATCAGCGAAGTTCGCGTTTTCCGGCATTCCCGTATTGATTTTTTAACAGACGGCTGTTATCCTCCGCCTAATGGCAGACACGGACCGCGACCAAGGCCTCGAGCCCGCGCTGCGCGACGTCGAGTCCATCCAGAGCCTCGACACCGCGCGCCTCGCCCTGCGCTGGGCGCTGGAACGCATGCGCGCGCTGGAGCGCCGCGTCGACGAGTCGGAGGCCCAGGCCAAGCGCTCCGAGGCCGCGCGGGTCAAGTCGGCCGCGGAAGCGGAGGGCGCCCGCGACCTGCTCACCCGGCGCGCCGGCGAGGCCGCCGAGCGCGAGCGCTACTACGCCAAGATCGAGGAGTACTTGAACCTGCGCCTGGCGGGAGGGCTGGACGCCGTCGCGCTCGCCCAGCGCGAGGCGCGCCTGGAGGAGCGCGAGGCGGGCCTGCAGTCCCTCGAGATCGACGGGGAGCGCAAGCTCAAGGCCGCCCAGGGACGCTACGAGGAGGAACTCAAGCGCTCCCTGTCCGACGCCGAGGCCGCCGCCGCAGCGCGTCTGAAGGACGCCCAAGCCGACTACCAGCGCCGCGAGAGCGCCCGCGAGCGGGACCTCTCCGAGCGCCTGCTCTCCCTCCACGAGCGCGAAGCCCAGCTCTCCGCGCTGGAGCGCTCGCTGGAGGAGCGGCGCAAGCGGTTCGAGGACTTCTTCGCCGCCCAGCGCGCCGCCCTCTCGCGCGAAGCCCAGGCCTTGGGCCAAGCCGCCTCGGACCAGGCCGAATTCCTGGAGCGCCGCGTCGAGCAGGCGCTGGCGGCCAAGAGCCGCGCGCTCGAAACCGGCTGGGAGGCCGACAAGCGCACGCTGATGTCCGAGCTGGCCGAGTGGCGCGCCAAAGCCCGCGAGCACCTGCCGGAGCTCCTGGAGGCCCAGCGCCGCGCGGAGGAGTTCGACGAGCGCGCGCGCAGGCTGACGGAGGACAATCAGGGCCTCCAGCATGCCAAGGCGGCGCTGACCGAAGAGCTCACGCGCTGGCGCGCGCAGGCGCAGAGCGACCTGCCGGCCCTGCTGGCCACCGTGCGCCGGGCCGTGGAGGCCGAGGAGCGCGCCAAGCATCTGGAGGTGGAGCTGGCCTCCGTCCAGCGCGGCGCCGAGGAGGCCCTGGCCGAGCGCCTGTCCGCCGAGATCGGCGAGGACGCCCGCCGCCGGGAGCTCGCGCGCCTGGAGGAGGTCCTGGCCGCCAAGCTGCGCGACGCCGAAGCCGACTTGTTCCGCCGCTACGACGCCTGGTTCGAGCGCGAGGAGGAGCTGCGCCGCCGCGACCAGGACTGGCGCCGTGACGCCGACGCCCGCCGCGAGTCCGTGGAAACGCTCCGCGCGGACATCCTCGCCCAGCGCGAGGAGCTCAAGCGCGCCATCACCGCGTATCGTTCCAAAGCCGAGGAGTTCGGCCGCACCGGCCGAGAGGAAAGGGGATAACCATGAATCAGAACAAGCGCCCGTCGTCCGCCCTGCAGGAAGCCTGGCAGAGGCTCGAGGTCGTCTGCCGCAAGCTGTGGGACGAGAACTCCACGAGCGCGGTGGAAGCGCAGGCCGTGGTCGAGGAATTCAAGGGCGAGGTCCACCGCGTCGACGCCTATTTCGCAAACATCGACGAGCAGCGCGAGCACGAGCGGCGGGAGCACGACGAGGACGTCTCGGCCCTGCGCCGCCAGTACGAGGTCGAGCTCACCGGCTTCAAGAAGCGCCTCGACGCGCAGGAAACCGTCCTGCGCGAGAAGGAATCCCGCATCGAGGAGCTCCTCAAGTCCATCGCGCGCAAGGAAGAGGAGAATCTCGAGTTCCACTCGCAGATCCTGCGCATGACCGCCGCCAGCGACGAGAGCAAGGCCAAGAAGATGGAGGAGTTCTACCAGGAGCTCCTGAAGAAGGAGGCCTCGCTCCAGGGCGTCTGGGACCAGCGCCACAAGGCGCTGGAGGAGGAGCACGCCAGCGTCCAGCGCATGCTCGCCGCCAAGCAGGCCGAGCTGGACGCCTGGGAGCGCCGCCGCCTGGCCGACGAGGACACCCTCAAGAAGCAGACCACCGACATGGAGATCAAGTCCCAGGCCCTGGCCCAGGAGTACCGCAAGAAGCAGCAGGAGATCGAGGACCTGAAGACGGGCCTGCAGCGCAGCATCACCGACCTCGTGCGCCAGTACCAGTCGCGCCTGCGCGGCCCGGAGCCGACGCCGACCCCCGGCGCCCACTGAGGAATGGCGAAGGTCGAAGACGAGTTCGAGCTCCTCCTTAACCGCTGCCGCGAGAGCCTGGGGGAGATATCCTTGCGCCTGCCGGACCTCGAGGCGGGGGCGCCTCCGTGTCCGCCGGCCCTGCGCCTGGAGCCCGAGCCTCCTCCGCTCCCGCCGCCGCCCCTGCTGACCGCCGTCGAGGAGCCGTTCCCGGGCCCCCCGACGGCGGGCCGCCCCGCGCCGCCGCCCGCGCCGGACCTTCCGCCGCCGGCGGAAGACGAGCCCGAGATCGAGGTCTTCCCGCCGCCCGCCGGCGAGGCGGGCGTCTCCGCGGACTTGGAGACGCCGCGCCCCACCCCGACTCCATCGTCGAGATCGAATCCCCGCTGGGGAATGGGCGCGGCCGCAGGCGCGGCCGCGGCCGTCGCGGCGGCCGCCGCCGCGGCCGGAGTCTGGTGGACCCGCCGGCCGGCCCCGGAACTCGCCCTCTCGATCGACCCCGCCCAAGCCATGGCCGTCCTCCCCGACGGCCTCGAGGTCGCCGAGGGGCGGGAACTGGTCCGTCTGAGCCGCGACGGCCGTCTCTTGGGACGCGCGCCGCTGGACGGCCCCGTCGCCAGCCTGCGCTGGGACGACGGCTCCTTGTGGAGCGTGGACGGCCTGCGGCCGGAGGTCGTCGAGCGCCGGGACGGGCAGAGGCCGACCGTGTTCCACCTCAACCACGTCCCCACGGCCCTGTTCGTGAAAGGCAAGTATCTGTGGACCGTGGACGGCTCCGCGCACGCCCTGCACCAGTTCCTGATCAGCCGCTCGATCCTCGGCGTCCTGCTCCAGCCGCTCGACCTCTACGACCTCGGCCGCCTCACGCCCGAGACCTTCGCCGTGGACGACGACGGGACCCTGTGGGTGGTGGACGCCGCCGGCCGGCGCCTGCATCGCCTGACCCTGGCCGGGGGGGCCTACCGCAGCGCCGCCTCGGCCCCCCTGTCCACGATCGTCGGGCCCCAGGGGCCCATCCGCAGCCTCTCGCTCGAGGGCAACGCGGTGTGGCTGCTCACCTCGCCCGCCGACGGCGGCCGCGCGACGCTCAGACGCATCCCCTTGAACCGTCTGAACTGGACCGAGTCCTAGGAGCCCCGGTCCCGTAGGCCGCCGCGAGGCCGGAGCGGGACCCCCGCCCGGCCTCGCGGCTTTTCGCGTCCGCTCGGAGCCTGTCCGAGTAATCCGATTTTGACGATCAACGGCGACTCGGAAGTCGCAGTATTGATCGTTCGGGCGGAAGTCAGACCTCCGGCTCGGTCAGGCAGGTTGTAAGGCCGTATTGCGCCACAACTTGAGCAGGTTGTGTGTCGTGCAGATCAGCGACCATTCGCCTTTGACCTTCGTGATCCCGCGAAGCAAGAACTGCCGGAACCCTCGTGCCTGCTTGATCTGACCGAAGACCGGCTCCACAATCGTCTTTCGTTTAGCGTGGATTGTTCGGCCTCGGATCGTCGACAGTTTGCGCCGCATCAACTCTTTGGCCGATAAACCTTTCGGGATTCGCCCGCGCGGCGCGGGTGGAGCGACTTCTCCATGCTTGCGCCTCTCCGGCGGCACGAACGCTTCCACGCCCATCTCCTCGACCGCTGCGATGTTGTCCTTGCCGAAGTACCCCGCGTCCATGCTCGCCTTCACCGTAACAGCACCCATGTTCTTCTTGACCTGCTTCAGCATCGGCTCCGCTTGCCTGCTATCGTTGGTTTGCTGCGCCACGTCTGCCGCCACGATCACTTGCTCCTTGCTGTCGACGGCAGCCTGGCAGTTGTAGGCCTGAATGAACGCCAGTCGATCTCCCGGCCGCGGCATGATCCGGCTGTCGGGGTCTGTGAAATTCTTCTGCGCTTTGTCCTTCGGCGTCGGATCAGGTTCTCGCGGCTTCCTGCCGCCCGGACCTTTCTCCGCTTGCTTCACCTCGATCTCGCGCTTCTTGGCTTCGGCTTCTTCTCGCGCCTCGCGCTCCAACTCCGCTTTGGCCTCGCGGATCTTCTTCAGACGTCCCTCCCGGTACGCCAACTCCGCAGGAAGTTCGTCGCCGCGCTTGTCTCGCCCGTACTCGGCGTCCTCAGCCTCGTCGATCTCCTCGGCTCGGCGCAGCAACTCGTCGACCTCCGCCTGAAGCTGAACCTCCGTCTTCTTCATCCGGCCATAGCTCATAGCCTTGTGCTTTGAAGCGTTGGCTTTCATCTTCGTGCCGTCCAGGGCGACGTGTCCCAGCTTCACCATCCCCGCCTTCTGGCACAAGTGCAGAACTTGCCCGAACAATCCGCGAAGCGCCTCCAGGTGGCGTTTGCGAAAATCCGAAATCGTTCGGAAGTCCGGCGTGTTGTTGGCCGCCAGGTAGCGCAGCGCCACGTCCTCCACCAGACCGCGCTCGATTCGCCGGCTCGACGGCAACCCCGCGCAGTACGCGTAAAGCATGACCTTCACCATCATCATCGGGTGATACGGCGGGAAGCCGCGCTCCTCGCGCTCGTAGACGTTGGTGATCGCGCTCAAATCCAGATTCGCGACGACGTCCACGATGAAGTGCGCCAGATGTTCTGACGGCAACCAGTCCTTCACGGATGGCGGCATCAGGAACAGCTGATCCGGTTCGTAGGGACGGTAGG
>JAJXTZ010000142.1 GCA_021783355.1 bacterium
AGGCCGGCGGCCGCGGCGGCGGTCTTGCGCCGTCCGTCGGGCGTCAGCGGGCGTTCGGCGTCGGGACGGCCGCCGCGCGCCCAGGCGCGGGGATCGCCGGCGGGACCGTGTCGGACGAGCAGGAGCTCCACCGCGATATGTTATCATGCGCGCGTGCCGCCGCGCCTGGACGCCTTCACCCGCTCGCTCTGCCGCCGCCTCGCGATCGACGACCTGCGCTTCGTCGAGATCGAGTGCAAGAAGCGCGTGGTGCCCGAGGAGGCCTCGGAGCTGCGAGACTGGCTGATGAACCGCCGCGGGGTCAAGCACAAGAAGACCGCCTACTTCTTCGACCAGTACCTCGACACGCCGGAGTTCCGCCTGCTGAAGGCCGGGGCCAGCCTGCGCCTGCGCTACAAGAAGAGCGGGACCGCCGTCTACCTGCAGTACAAGGGACCCGGCTTCACGAAGGAAGGCCTGCTCTACCGCTCGGAGTTCTCGTCGTGGCGCCTGGACCGCCTGGTGCGCGAGGAGAGCCACCACGACATCGTGCAATTCTCCGACGCGGCGGTGAGCCGCATCCTGAAGGACCACGCGAGCCCCGAGATGCGCGCCGCGATGCTCCGCCACCTCGGCGCCGCGACCGTGCGCCGGATCACCAACGGCCCGATCATCGCCCTCTACCAAAAGGAGAAATTCGAGGTGGACCTGGGCTCGGCGTTCCTGGAGCCCTCGCTGGACCGGGTGTCGGCCTTCCACATCTCCCGCCGCGGGCCGCACTCGCTGTCCACCTTCTGCGAGTTCGAGAACGAGATCAAGGCTGGCGACGGCTCGCTGGCGGCCAAGCTCGAGCACATGGACGAGCTCCTGGAGTTCAACGCGGCCGTCTCACGCAAGTTCGCGCTGCGGCGCGAGCCGTTCGACAAATACCACCGCTGCGCGTCGTTCTTCGTCAGGCGCTGACGCGCGGGGGGAGGGGCGGCGCCGGAGACACCCGCTCCTCGAGCGCCGTGTCGCGGTAGCCGGAGCGGGACAGCGCCTCGAAGAAGGTCTGCGACCGGATCAGCGACGCCCCGGGGCCCGGGACCGCGCGCGCGTACGAGCCGTCGGGGCGCAGCAGCCACGCCTTCTGGTTGTCGGCCAGGCCCTTGCCCAGGATCGTGTCGCGGATGTAGCGCTTCAGCGTGGGGTCCTTGACCGGGAAGGCGACCTCGTAGCGCGAGTAGAAGTTGCGCGGCATCCAGTCGGCGCTCGACAGGTAGAGCCGGCGCGCGCCGCCGGCGCGGAAGTAGTAGATCCGGCTGTGCTCCAGGAAGCGGTCGATCACGCTGACCACGCGGATGTTCTCCGACATCCCCGCGATGCCCGGGCGCAGGCTGCAGATGCCGCGGACCAGCAGGTCCACCTTCACCCCGGCGCGCGACGCATCGTAGAGCGCGTCCACGATCTCGGAGTCCACCAGGGAGTTGAGCTTCGCGACGATGTGCCCGCGCACGCCGGCGCGCTGCAGGCGCGCCTCGTCGCGGATCAGGCGCAGCATCTCGTCGTGGAGGTTCACCGGCGCCACGAGGAGCTCGGAGAACCCCGCCGGGCGGCGGCCCTTGGACAGGGCGTCGAAGTAGGACAGGACCTCGCGCCCCAGGCCCGGGTCGGCGGTCAGCAGGCCCAGGTCCGTGTACTGGCGCGCGGTGACCGGATGGTAGTTGCCGGTGCCCAGGTGGGAGTAGACGACCTCGGCGCCGTCCTCCTCGCGCACCACCGCGGTGACCTTCGAGTGGACCTTGTAGCGTCCCAGGTGGCGCACGACGCGCACGCCCGCGCGGCGCAGCTCGTCGGCCCAGCGCAGGTTGTTGAGCTCGTCGAAGCGCGCCTTGATCTCCACGTAGGCGGTGACCTTCTTGCCCGCGGCCGCCGCGGCCTTCAGGGACGCCATGATCGGCGAGTCCTGGCTGGTGCGGTACAGCGTGTGGTACAGGCGCCGGACCGAGGGGTCCTTGGCCGCGCCCTCCAGGAACTTCACGACGATGTCGAACGAATCGTACGGGTGGTGGAGGAGGATGTCCTTGCGCCGCACGATCGCGAACGCCGAGCCGGCCTTGCGGAAGGGCCCGGGCACCTGCGGCTCGATCGGCGGGTAGCGCTGGCCGGGCTTGGTCGGCTCCAGGCGCGCCAGCGTGCGCAGGTCGAGCGGGAGGTCGAAGCGGTACAGGGCGGAGGAGTCCAGCCCCAGCGCGGTGGCCAGGAACAGGGCGCCCTCCGAGTAGGCGGGGGAGTCCACCTCAAGGCGCACCACCTTGGCGCGGATGCGGCCGTGGACCGCCTCCAGGATCTGGTTCTCGAGGCTTTCCTCGTCGTCCGGCCGCCAGCGCAGGTCGGCGTCGCGGATGATCTTGAACGGGAAGGCCTCGATGACCTCGCGGTCGGGGAACAGGGCCTCGGCGCGGTCGGCGATCCAGCGCTCGAGAAGGGCCCAGCGCTTGACCCCGTCCTTGGTGGAGAGCGCGATCAGGCGTCCCTCGCGGTCCACGATGGTGACGATCGCGTACTCGCGCGGGAAGCGCACGAACACGTGCAGGCGCTCGCTGACCAGCGGCGGCGGCGGCTCCGGATGGCGGCGGACCGCGGTGCGCAGGGCAGGCAGGCGCTCCTGGATCTCGCCGTCGGCCGACGACGGGCGCAGGAACTGCGTCAGGACCTGGATGCCGTCGGCCTTGAGCGCCGCCAGCACGTCCTGGAGGACGTCGGCCTGGCGCGACTTCTGGCGCAGCGCGTGCTCGCGGATCTGCGCGAGGGCCTGGCGCGCGGTCATCCCGTCGGCGAAGCGGCGCCGGGCGCCGCGCCGGGCCAGCTTGGCGATCTCGGCCACGCGCACCATGAAGAACTCGTCGAGGTTGGAGCTGACGATCGTGGTGAAGCGCAGGCGCTCCAGCGGGGGGACGGTGGCGTCGGCGGCCTCGGAGAGCACGCGGTCGTTGAAGGCCAGCCAGGAGAGGTCCCGGTTGAAGAAGCGCTCGGAGTCGCTCAGGCCCCCGCCCTGGACGCGGGGACGGACCGCGGGGCCTTCGTCGATGCGCAGGGGCTGGATTCGGGAGCGGGCCATGGCGCGGGAGCGGGTGCGGGCCATGATACCTCTTATGCCGCCGGCTCGGGGAGGGCCGCGGGCGCCGGCCGCCCGGCGAGCCGCGCCGCCGCCGCGAGCTGGAGCGCCGCCAGCAGGCCCAGCCCGGCCCCGACCAGGCCGAAGGCCGCGCGCGGCCCCGCGCCCAGCGCGAAGGCGGCCCCGAGCAGGGCCTTCAGGCCCACCGAGACCGCGTTCTGCCCGAAGCGCGCCACGGCCGTGACCCCGCCGGCCGTCTCCGGCGGGGTGTCGAGCTGGAGGCGCGCGGTCATCGCCAGCCGCGCCCCCACGTTGGCCAGGGCGAAGACGAACACCGCGGCCAGCATGACGGAGAGCGAGCCCGGAAGCCAGCCGACCGCCAGCAGGACGGTGCCCGCCGCGCCCGCGGCCACCCAGCCCGCGCCGGTGCCGCGCCCCCGGAACCGCGCGTACAGCAGCGAGCCGAGCGCCCCGCCGGCGCCGAAGGCCGCGCCCACCCAGCCGGCCGCGGCCGGGACCTGGAGCAGGGCCTTGGCGAAGAACGCCGACATCAGCTTGCGCAGCGGGTAAAGGTTGAGGAGCGCCAGGCTCAGGCAGGAGAAGAGCAGCTCCGGGGAGAGAGCGACCAGGCGCAGGCCCTCACGGGTCCCGCCGGCCGGGGCGCGGGGCGCGCGCGCGGGCCGGCGCGCGGACAGGGACCGCTCCGGCACGGCGACGAAGACCAGCGCGGAGAGCGCGAAGCCGAGCGGGATCAGCGCGTGCACGGCCGCGCCCCTCATCCACAGCATCATCGCGCCCAGCAGCAGGGGGCCGGCCACCGCGCCCAGGTCGAAGACCAGCTCGTAGCGCGAGTTCAGGCGGTCGAGCTCCGCGCGCTCGTGCTCGGCCAGCTCCAAGGGCAGGGTGTGGACCGCGGTGTCGGTCAGCCCGCGCACCGCGGCGTCCAGCGTGTAGGCCGCCATCGCCGATCCCGCGGTCAGGCGCCCCGCCGCCCACAGCGCCGGGATCAGGGCCAGGGCCGCGCCGCGGCCCAGCGTGCTCAGGATCAGCAGGCGCCGCGCGCCGATCTTGTCGGCCGGCCAGCCGCCGACGGCCGTGCCCGCCATGTGCACCGCCGTGTCGAACGCGGAGAAGAACGCCGCCTCGCCCAGCGAGCCCGACAGGCGCGCAATCAGAAGCGGCTGCGCCAGGTGCAGGGCGTTGTTGACCGTCTGCGAGGCGAGCACGCCGCCGAGGAAGGCTCCCAGCGGGGCGCGCTCGCGGGGCTCAGGCGTCATCCCAATTCTCCTTGCGGCGGTAGGCGCGGCGCGCGGGGACCGAGACCAGGCGCCGCTCGGGCAGAATCAGCGCGGTCAGCGCGACGCCGTACACGCAGCCGGTGTCCAGGCCGATCGCGTTGTCGCGCACCACGGGCGCGCGCCGCGCCCAGTGCCCGAAGACCGCCAGGCGCTTGTCCTTGTAGCTCTCGTACCAGGGCGCCCCCCCGGGCAGGCGCCGCAGGTTCGCCAGCTGGGAGCGCGACTGCCACTCCAGGCCCTCGGACGGGTCGAAGCCGCCGTGGACCACCAGGAAGCCCGGCCCCGTGACGAAGGACGGCCAGCCCGAGATCCAGCGCATGTCGTCCTCGCAGCCGTCGCCGAGCTGGCGGTAGGCGTCGGCATCGTAGGCCTTCTCCTCGGAGCGCGTCCCTTTCTTCCAGTGCTTCAGGAAGCGCAGCTCGTGGTTGCCGACGACGCACTCCAGGTTGGGCGTCGCGCGCGCCCAGTCCAGCACGCCGCGCGCGTCGGGGCCCTTGCAGATCAGGTCGCCGACGCTGATCAGGCGGTCGTCGGCGGCGGGCCGCAGGACGCGCAGCAGGTCCTGCAGCTCGTCGCAGCAGCCGTGCACGTCGCCGATGACGATGGTGCGCCCGGTGCCGGAGGGCTTCACTTGTCCGACTTCCCCGGCTCCAGGCCCGCGGCGCGCAGGCGCGTCAGGTAGCGCTCATGCGCGGCCGCGATCTCGTCGCGGATGGTCAGGCCCGCCGCCGCGATCCCGTCCCACTGGGACTCCAGCGCCTCCTCCAGGTCCCCGGCGGCCGCGCCCTGCAGGGACAGGCGGTGCGCGCGGCCCAGCTGGGAGCCGATCGCGTAGGCCAGGTCCTCCTGCTGCTCGCGGCTCAGCATCTTCTTGATCTTCGCGTTCTGCGGGGGAATCTCGCGGACGTAGTACTCGACGCCGCCGAGCGAGGCCCCGCCCTTGCCCAGCTCCCAGCCCGGCGCGTAGAGCTCGGACGCCGCCAGCATCCGGGAGACCTCGTCCGGGTACGGGTTCTTGTACCACCGCGTGTCCGGGTCCGTGCGCGCCTCCTTGATGTTCAGCAGGATGCGGTCGCGGCCCGAGTCCGGCTCCTTGGGCGCCAGGACCGCCAGGAACACCCCGCGAAAGCCCATCGAGCCCTGCCCGCGGCCGGCCTCTTCGATGCGGTAGTCGGTCAGCAGGCCGTCGCCGCGCCGGCGCGCGTAGTCCGAGACCAGCGCGACGACGTCGGGGTCGTCGGCGGGCAGCGGGCTTGCGCGCATCTCCTTGGCCCACTTGCCGTCCTTCAGGTAGGCGTCCATGCTGGTCTCGCCCGGCTTGGGCTCCTCGTCCTTGAGCATCCGGGCTTCGGAGAACGGCCGGTCGGGGTGGCGGAAGCCGTGCAGGTAGCCCTTCTTGAGCGCCTTGAGCACGGACTTGTCGAGCAGGCCGTCGGAGGGCTTCTTGGCGCGCAGGGACAAAGAGACCATCAGGCGCACCAGGTCCCACGCGTAGGGCCCCACGCGGGAGCGGTCGAAGTCCACCAGGGCCGCGCCCTGAGCCGACTTCGCGTAATTGTCCACGTGCGGGGAGCCGTGCAGGAAGACGCGCGGCATCGCCGCCATGTCCAGCAGCTGGGCGAAGCGCGTCTGCATGGGGAGCAGCATGTTGCGGAAGTAGAAGTGGACGCCGCGCTTGTCCTTGGCGTAGTTGGCGCGGATGTTCTCGGCGTCGGAGGCGGGGTCCTTGTCGAAGAGCGCCGTGGCGGGGGCGGGGGCCGGCGCGCTCTTGAAGGAGGTCAGCGGCCCCAGCGCCTTCAGGGCGGCGTCCCGGACCGCGGCGCGGACCGCGTCGCGGCCGAGGGCCGCGTCCACCACCGTGAAGCCTCCCGCGCGGGCCTGGGCGTCGTAGCGCGCGGCCACGCGGGTCTGGAACTCGCGGAAGTTGGCGCCGTCGTCCTCGGCGAAGCGCATGTCGCGCCCGGCCGCGTACCAGTTCTGGCCCAGGACCTTGGCTCCGGCGGACTCGTCGAAATCCTCGGACAGGCCCGGCCCGCCCGACGCGCGGACCAGCACGCGCGAGACCGCGGTCTCCACCGGGAGCTTGAAGTAGAGGACCAGGTCCGGCTTGGGCGCGAACGCGTACAGGCCCTCCAGCCAACCGGGGTCGTTGCCGCGCACCGCGTCGCGCGCCAGCGAGGTGTAGGTCCAGCGGTCGGCCAGGACGACCTCGCCCGCGCGCAGGGCGGGCAGGATGACCTTGTCCAGGCGGTCCGCCAGGTCCGACGCGTTGAGGAGCGCGAAGGTCGCGGGGGTGAGCGTGCGCTCCCTCTTGGCCTTCTTGACCGCGTCGGCCACCGCGGGCGACGAGTTCCAGCCCGTGGTCACCACCTTCAAGCCGCGGGACTCCAGCTCCCCGCGCAAGGCCTCCAACTGCGTGGACTTGCCGGAGCCGTCCAAGCCCTCGACGACGATCAACCGCCCGGGCAGGCCGGTGCTCGGCGAGAGGCGCACGCCCGGGGCCACCGCCGCGGCCCCGGCCACGGCCAGCGCCGCCAGGCGGCGCGACGCGTAAAGCTGGGAGAGGCCCGCGGCGGCCAGGCCCGCGGCGACCAGCCCGAAGCCCGCCGCCGGGGAGGCGACGGCCGCGAAGGCCGCGCTCGCCAGGAAGCGCAGGGACAGGCTGGCCAGGTTCGCGGAGAAGCGCGCTGAG
>JAJXTZ010000143.1 GCA_021783355.1 bacterium
GCCGGTCCCGCGCAGGACGCGCAGGCGCTAGCGCAGGACGTTCAAGTTCTATCATGGTCCTTGGTGCTCATGGGGCTGTAATTCGTGCAGGCGCAGCGGACGGCCCAGGGCCGCGCGCAGGACCTCGCCCGGGCGCGCGTCCACGGACAGGGTCCGCAGCCAAAGCGACTGTCCGGCGACGGAGGCCAGCGGGCCGGTGGAGGCGGCGATCGGCAGGAGCTCCGACGAGGACAGCGCGGCGACCGTCTCGGGGTCGAAGCCCGACGGGACGCGCGCGAGGTCCACGCCCAGAGGAAGGATCAGCGCGCGCCCGCCGCCGGCGGAAGCGGTGGAGAAGTCCACCCCGCGCGCGGCCAGCGCGTCGGCGGCGCGCGACAGCGCCTTGGGGTCCTTCGTCCAGAGCGCGCCGCCGCGCAGGGGGCTGCCGGGCGCCACCAGCCCCGCGGCGCGCCACTTGGCGACCTCGGCCCGGGAGAAGAACAGGACGCGGCTCTCGGCGGCCAGGTCGGCCAAGGAGTCTTCGCGCAGGATCGCGGCGGAGACGCCCATCGCCTTCAAGCGGTCCCAGAGCGGTCCGGACGCGGCGGGCGCGCGGCCGGTCAGGCCCGCGAAGGCCTGCGCGTCCACCGCCGCCAGCACCGCGCGCGGGGCCTGGCGCCGCCGCGCCGAGACCGCCAGGGCCAGGACGCCGGCCGCGGCCAGCGCGCCGAGGAGCCTCTGTCCGCGCGTCATCGGCGCGCCGCCTCCTCGTAGACCGACAGGTATTCGGCGGCGGAGCGCTCCCAGGAGAAATCCCCGGACATCCCGGCGCGCACGCGCGCGTCCCAGTCGGCCGAGCCGCGCGCGGCCAAGGCCCGGTCCAGCGCGCGCCCCAGGTCGGCGACGTCGCCGGAGGCGCACTGGAAGCCGTTGGCCTCGCGCCCCGCGGTCGGCTCCTCGCGCACGGTGTCCACGAGCCCTCCGGTGCACGCCGCGACCGGGACGGTCCCGTAGCGCATCGCGATCATCTGGCCCAGGCCGCAAGGCTCGAAGCGCGAGGGCATCACGAACAGGTCCGACCCGGCGTAGACGCGGTGGGCGAAGGGCTCGTCGAACTGCCGGTGGAAATGGACCTTGCCCGGACGGCGACGCTCGAGCGCGGCGAGGGCCTCGGTCAGCGCCGGGTCGCCGGTGCCCAGGACGACCAGCTGCGCGCGGTCCAGGCGCGGCTCCACCGCGGAGATCGCCAGGTCCAGACCCTTCTGGTAGTCCAGGCGCGAAACGACGCCGAAAAGCGCGCGGTCGGACCGGACTTCCAGGCCGCACTCGCGCTGCAGAGCCTCCTTGCACGCCGCCTTGCCCGCGGCGGCGTCGGCCGGGCCGTAGCGGCGCGCCAGACAGGAGTCCCGCGACGGGTCCCACGCGTCCGTGTCCAAGCCGTTGAGGATGCCGCGCAGCAGGCCGGATCGGCGCTGGAGAAGGCCCTCGAAGCCGAAGCCGTGCTCGGAGCCCTGGATCTCCCGCGCGTAGGTCGGGCTGACCGTGGTCAGGCGGTCGGCGTAGGCCAGGCCCGCCTTCAGGTAGCTGACCTGCCCGTAGTACTCCAGGCCGTCGGCGGTGAAGTCCTCGGGGCCGAAGCCGGCCGCCTCCAGCGCCGCGCGCGGGAAGAGCCCCTGATAGGCCATGTTGTGCACGGTGAAGACCGACGCGGCGCCGGCGAAATGGGGGTCGCCGGCGAAGCGGCGCTTGAGGTGGGCGCAGACCAGGCCCGTCTGCCAGTCGTGCGCGTGGACCACGTCGGGCTTGAAGCCCACGGCCTTGGCGCCTTCCAGCGCGGCCAGCGCGAACAGGGCGAAGCGCTTGTCGTTGTCCTCGTGATCGCGGCCTGCCGCGCCGTAGAGGCCCTCGCGGTCGAAGGAACGGGGGTGGTCGACGAAGTAGGTGGTGACGGACCTCCGGTGCAGGAAGCGCAGTCCGACCTCGTGCGTCTCGCCCCCGAGGGTCACGCCCAGCGGAAGCGCGCGCCCCTCGTCGAGCTGCGGAGCGCGCACGTCGCGGTACTTGGGAAGGAAGAGGCAGACGTCGTGCCCGGCGGCGCCGAGCTTCTGCGCGAGCGTCCCGACCACGTCGGCCAGCCCCCCGGTCTTGCAGAAGGGGACCGCCTCGCTCGCGACGAAGAGGATCTTCACTTAGGCCAGAGCGAGCCCTCGTCCTCGCCCCCGTCCTCGGGTCCGGGCGCGGCGGCGTCCCCGGCGGGATGCTCCGAGAGGGCCACGCCGACGATGCCCTCGTTGTCCTCGCCGGTCGGCGCTGGCGCGGGTTCCTCCGCCGCGGGAGCCTCGGCCGCGTCGCCCGGATGCTGCGACAGGGCCTCGGCGACCGCGGCCTCCTCGGTCCGCGGGACGAACTCGGCCGCCGGCACCGCGGGCGCGGGGGCGGAGTCCGCGTCGGCCGGCGCCGCCGCCGGGGGCAGGTCGTCGGCCGGGACGAAGCTGTCCAGCGGCGGCATGTCTTCCAGACTGCGCAATCCGAAGTGGCGCAGGAACTCCGCGGTGGTGCCGTACATCAGCGGACGGCCGACGGTCTCGCGGCGCCCCACGACCTTGACCAGGCGCTTCTCCAGCAGGGTCTCCAGCGCCGCGATCACCTCCACGCCCCGGACCTCCTCGATCTCGGCGCGCGTCAGCGGCTGCTTGTAGGCGATGATGGAGAGCGTCTCCTGCGCGGCGGTGGACAGGCGCATGGTGGCGCGCTCCGCGTACAGGCGGCGCACGTACGGCGCCAGCTCCGGGCGCGTGGCCATCTGCCAGCCCTCGGCCACGGCGATGAGGCGGTAGCCGGTGCCCGCGGCGTCGAGATCGCGCCGCAACTCCTCCACGGCGCCGACGATGCGGTCCTGGTCGCGCATGCCCACCAGCTTGGCCAGCTCCGCCGCCGACAGCGGGCGGTCGGTGATGAAGAGCAGGGCCTCCAGCGCGCGGCGCAGGAGGTCGGGGTCGGTCGCCGGCGTCGGAAGGCGGGCCCCCTCGGCCGTCGTCGCCGCGTCCTCAGACTCCGGGTTCGGGGTCTGCGGCGTCTGCGGATCCTCCGGAGTCTCCAGGGTTTCCGGGCTCGCGGAGACCTCCGGGCTCACCGGGGTCTCCGGGCTCGCGGAGTCCTCCGGGTTCACCGGGGTCTCCAGGCTCTCCGGCGTGTCCGGAGTCTCCGGGATCGCCGGAGTCTCCGGCCTCTTCCGCGACGGTCTCGGCGTCATCGGCGGCGGCCTCCTTCTTGAAAATGCGGATCGGTCCGAAATTGGCGTCCTGACGGATGAAGATCTTCTGCAGCTTGGTGAGCTCCAGCATCGCCAGGAAGCAGGCGATGATGCCGCGGCGCTTGCGCTCGTCGGCGAAGAGCTCCGTCCAGGCGATCACGGATTTGTCGGAGAGGAGGAAGAGGATCTTCTCCATCTTCTCCTCGATCGGGAACTCCTCGCCGGCCACCTCGCGGGAGTCGTCCTCGGCGTCGGCCAGGATCTCGCGCAGGTGGCCCATCAGGTCGAAGAGCGAGACGTTCGGCGACTTTTCGGCCTCCTCGAAATGCGGCGCGCCGCGGTAGAAGACGTGCGACATCTCGTCGCCGCGGACGGTCAGGAACTTGGAGGCTTCCTTGAACTTCTGGTACTCGAGCAGCTTCTGCGCCAGCTCCGAGGTCGGATCCGGGCCTTCGTCTCCCTCCAGGGTCTCCTGGCTGGGGAGGAGCGCGCGGCTCTTGTAAGCCATCAGCGTGGCGGCCATCACCAGGAACTCGCCGGCGACCTCCAGGTTGAGGTCCTTCATCAGCTCCAGGTAGGCCAGGTACTCGCGCGTGATGTGCGCGATCGGGATGTTGTGGATGTCCAGGTCGTCCTTCTTGACCAGGAAAAGCAGCAGGTCCAGCGGCCCCTCGAAAAGGTCCAGGTTCACCTGGTAGGGCTTCTCGATCGCGCTCACTTGAGCCTCATCGCCCGCCGCACCTCGTCCATCGTCGCCTGCGCGACCGCGCGCGCCTTGCGCCCGCCCTCGGCCAGCACCGCGTCCACGTCCGCGGCCTTGTACGCCTCCCGGCGCGCGCGGAAGTCCGCGAACGACGGCTCCATGTAGTTCAGCAGGTCCCTCTTGCACGCCACGCAGCCGACCTGACCCGCGATGCACTCCGCGCGCCGGCGCGGGACGAACGCCTCGTCGGCGTAGAGCTTCTCCAGCGCGAACACCGAGCAGCCCGGCGGGTTTTCCGGACAGGGCTCCGGATGGCCCGGGTCCGTCGCCTTCTTGCGGGCGGGGTCGGTGTAGGCGCCCATGATCTTCTTCTTCAGGGACTCGCTCGTCTCGTAGAGGTCCACCCCGTTGCCGTAGGACTTGGACATCTTGCGCGCGTCCAGGCCCGGCACCTTCGGCGTCGGGGTCAGCAGGGACTGCGGCTCGGCGAAGACGCCGCCGAACGCGTTGTTGAAGCGGCGCGCGATCTCGCGCGAGAGCTCCACGTGCGGCAGCTGGTCCTGGCCGACCGGGACCTTCGTGCCGCGGTAGAGCAGGATGTCGGCCGCCTGCAGGACGGGATAGCCGAGGAAGCCGTAGGTCCGCAGTTCGTAGGTGGCGTCCTGGCGGTTCTCCGCGTACTTGGTCTGCGCGCCCTCGGCGGCCAGGGACGCCTTCGTCTTGGCCAGCTCCTGGAGCTGCTCCTTCCAGGTCGGATTGTTCTCCAAGGACGACAGGGGCGTGACCATGCCCAGGAGCAGCGCCAGCTCGGCGTGCTCGGGCACGTCGGACTGCCTGAAGATCACGCACTTCTTCGGGTCCACGCCGGCCGCCAGCCAATCCAGCACCATCTCGCGCACGTTGTCCTGCAGCGCCGAGGTGTCCGCGTAGCCGGTGGTCAGCATGTGCCAGTCCACCACCGAGAAATAGCACGGAAAAAGGTCCTGGAGGGACACCCAGTTCTTCAGGGCTCCCCACCAGTGGCCGATGTGCAGACGGCCCGTCGGGCGCATGCCCGAGAAAACGACGTCGGCGCGCTTCATTCCGACGGGGATTCTAGCCTTTTGCCCGTCGATTTTCCAGAGGATTATCTAAGGAAAAGCCCGCGATTAACAAAAGTGCCTGGCACCTTACTTAATCGCGCCGGCGGGTCTTCAGCCATGCCAGGGCGGCGGCGCGGGTCTTCAAGGTCCCGGCGCGCTGGAGGCGCGCGGCCTCGTCCAGGATCTCGTGGAAGGACGGCCCGGGGGTCAGGCCCAGGGCGATGAGGTCGCGGCCGTGCAGGAAGCAGGGCTTGAGGGCCGCCGTCGGCAGTTCCGGGCGGGCGCGGCGCACGGCGGCCGCGACCTCCGGGGACAGGTCCGCGCGCGGGGACTTATCGGAGGCGTCGAGTTCCAGGGTCTCGTGCAGGAGGACGCGCAGGTGATGCGGGAACGGGAAGGCGTCGGCGAAGGCGCGGCCGCGCTCGGCGCCCAGGGCCAAGGCCAGCGCGGCCAGGCGCGGCTCCAAGCCGGAGGGCAGGGCGGCGCCGCGCGGCAGGCCGGGGAAGAGCAGGTCCAGGTAGCCCCATTCCTCCAGCAGGCCGAAGGCCGGACCCGGGTCCTTCTCCTCCAGAAGGCAGATCAACTCGTGAAGAAGCCGGTGGCGCGAGAGGCGCGCGGCGTGGCCGGCGGCCAGCGCGTCCTTGGCCTCGACCATCATGCCGGCGGCCGGAGCATAGCGCAGGCGGGCCAGGAAGCGGGCGGCGCGGAACACGCGCGTGGGGTCGTCGCGGAAGCTGGCGGGGTGGAGGACGCGCAGGATCCCGTCCTTCAGGTCGCGCTGGCCGCCGTATGGGTCCGTCAGCGCGCGCGTGCCGTCGTCCAGGCGCGCGGCCAGCGCGTTGATGGTGAAGTCGCGGCGGAAGAGGTCCGCCTCGATGGGAACCTTCACCGCCGTCACCTCCGGCAAGGCGGCGGGCTCCGCGTAGGTCTCCGAGCGCGTGGTCGCCACGTCCACGCGGAAGCGCCCGCGGCCGATCACCCGCCGGGTGCCGAAGCGCCCGAAGGGCTCGCTGGTCCCGCCGATCAGGCGCGCGCACAGGTCCGCGATCGGATCCGGGTCGCCGACCACGGTGAAGTCCAGATCGAAGGTCTCGCGCCCCAGCAGCCAATCGCGGACCGGGCCGCCCACCGCGTAGAACGGCAGGCCCAGACGGCGCGCCTCGTCGGCCAGGGGCTTGACGACGCGCGCGGTCGCCGCGGGCAGGGTGACGGAGCCGGCCCCTCTCCTCACTTCGTCTTCGCCGCGGGCGGGACGCCCGCGCCGCTCTCCTTCTCGAGCGCGGCCAGGTAGTCGGCCCAGGCGGTCAGGCGGTCGTTGGCCGCCACCAGCGCGCGCAATCCCTCGAGCAGGGCCTCGCGCGTGGGCTTGGCGCCGCGGTACGGAAGTTCGGACGGCGCCCGCTGCGCGCGCGCCCAGCGCGGGCTGGCCTTGTAGACCTTCAGTCCCAGATCCTTGGCGTAGTGCGCCATCACGTCGCGCTCGTCCACGCGCCAGTCCTCGGCTTCCAGCAGGCCGCCCAGGTCCTCCTGGCCGAAGTAGACCTCCGGGGACATGTCCGCAGGGAGGCGTTCTCCCAGCGCCGCGCGCATTTGCGCGAAGTCCTCCTCCATCTTCGCGCGCCACTTGGACTCCTCGCCGCGCCAGGTCTCCGGAAAGACGAAGGCCAGGATCTCGGCGCCCGGCTCGTAGTACACCCAGGGCACCTCGGGCATGAAGGCCCCGCCGCACTGCGGGCAGAGCAGGAGGTTGCACTCGCGCGCCTTGACCTTCTCGCGCAGGTCCGAGTCTCTCTCGCCGTGCACGAAGCTCCACACCGGCGTCTCGAACGCCTCGGAGCAGGACGGGCAGCGCGTCTCGATCTGACCCTGGAGGGACATGACCCGATTATATTCGTTGCGCGCTCAGCGCGCCAGACGCTTGAAGTACTCCTTGATGACGCCGGCGTCGGCCGCCGGGCGCGGCTCGCGCAGCGAGCGCTCCAGCTCCTCGCGCAGGCGCA
>JAJXTZ010000012.1 GCA_021783355.1 bacterium
CGACCGGGAAGAGCTGATGCGGGGGCGCCGCGTGCGCCTGCCCGCCGAGGCGCGCGAGGCGCTGGCGCGCGTGGCCGCGCTGAAGCGGCCGTCCCCCGTCTGGCTCGTCGGCGGCGCGGTACGCGACGCGGCCCTGGGCCGGCCGGTCGCCGATCTGGACCTGGCCGCCGCGGACGCGCGCGGCCTGGCCGCGGCCCTGGCCCGCGCCTTCCGCGGCACGCTGGTGACCCTCGACGCGGACAACGCGGTCTACCGCCTGGTCCTGCCGCGCGGGCGCGGACGGGGGCGGGCGCTGCGGCAGATTGACGTGGCCGAGCTCCAGGGTCCCGGCATCCTGGAGGACCTCGCCCGCCGCGACTTCACGGTCAACGCCCTGGCGCTGGAGGTCCGCCCCGGGCTGAAGGCCTCGCTGCCGGCGTCGGCCTTCCTGGATCCGCGCGGCGGCCTGGCCGACCTGGCGCGGCGCGTGATTCGCTGCGAGGACGACCGCCCTTTCAAGGACGATCCGCTGCGCCTGCTGCGCGCGTTCCGCCTCTCGGCCCAGACCGGCTTCGCGATCGACGAGCCCACGCTGGCGCTGATCCGCCGCCACCGCCGCGCCGTGCGCGAGCCCGCCGGCGAGCGCGTCCAGTCGGAGCTCCTGGCCCTGCTCGCGGTGCCGGGCTGCTCGGAGGTCCTGCGCCGGATGGACGAATGCGGCCTTCTGACGGCCCTCTTCGAGGACTTGGAGCCCGCGCGGCGCTGCGCTGAGAGCTACTACGGGCCCGGCGGCGTACTCAAGCACACCCTCGAGGTCTGCGCGCGCGTGGACTTCCTCCTCGCGCGCCTGGGCCGGATCTACCCGGACCTCGCGCGGCCCCTCGAGGAGCACCTGGCCGCGCGCGCCTCGGGCGGCGCGCCGCAGCGTGCCGTGCTGATGCTGGCCGCGCTCCTGCACGACGTGGCCAAGCCGGAGACCGCGCGCACCGTGGACGGGCGCCTGCGCTTCTTCGAGCACGACACCCGGGGCGCCGAGCGCGCGGCCAAGATCCTGCGCGCGCTGCGCTTCTCGCGCGAGCACGCGGAGGAGGTCGCGACGATCGTGCGCCAGCACCTTCGTCCCGGTCACCTGGCGGCCGGCGGGGGGGCCACCAGGCGGGCAATCTACCGCTTCTTCCGGGACCTGGGGCCCGCGGCCCCCGGCCTCCTGCTCGTCTGCTGGGGGGACCACGCCAGCTACCTGCCGGAGGCGCGGCTGAAGCGCCTGCTGGGAGCGGCCTGCTCCGAGGCGCCGCGCGCGGACCTCTCTCGCCTGCGCCCGGAGGAGGCGCGCAAGACCGTCCTCCACCTTCAGCTCGTCTCCCTGCTCCTGCGCCGCTACTTCGATCAGGACCGGGCCCCGGTCCCGCGCCGCCTGCTGGACGGCGGCGAGGTGATGAAGGTGCTGAAGATCCCGCCGGGGCCCCGCGTCGGCGAGGCTCTCGAGCGCCTGCGCGAGGCCCAGGCCGAAGGAGAAGTATCCACGCGCGAGCAGGCCCTGGCGTTCGTCGCGCGCCTGAAATAGTGGCGTAACACCGGACTCATAACCTACTCTTAATAGCATGGACCTCCGGCGCCTCGCCGTCCTTCCGGCTCTGGCCGCGGTCCTGGCGGCCGCCCCCGCGGCCGCGGCGCCGGCCATCCACATCAAGACCCTGCAGTGCGACGGCTCCTTCCTGGAGAGCGGCAACACCCACGATCCGAAACCGACCATCCAGCTCGCCATCACCGATACCGACGGCCTGCGCATCACCCAGGGCGGCGCCCGCGGCGGGATCCTCGCCCAAACACGGGCGATGTTCCGCTTCGACAACGCCCCGAACGGGACCAGCGACGTCACCGTCAACGCGACCTGCACGACCGGCTGCACCGGCGGCCATTGCTGGAACTTCGACTACTCGTACGCGGACCCGAACGGCTCCAGCGCGATGTCCCTGGGCACCTGCGTCTACAACTCCGCCAACTCCTGCGCGACGGCGACCAGCTCGTCGACGCTGTCCCGCGTGCCGCTGTCCCTGACCTCCTGCCCGGTCAGCCCGCCCGCCACCGGCGCGGTCAGCGCCTTTAGCGCCGGGAAGTTCGCCGAGGCCGCCTCGTTCGATTCCGCCATCCCGCACTTCGCGTCGGTCCCGTTCAACGCCTCGGTCTGGAACCTGGGCGCCGACTACACGATGAGCGCCTGGGTCAAGGCCACCGGGAGCGGGGCCCAGCGGATCATCTCCGAGCAGGGCGGGGCCGGGTACTGGGGTTTCGGCCTCAACAACGGCCAGCTGCGTCTCTTCGACTCGCGGGACGCCTCCGTCACGGCCGACCTCAGCGAGGGCTCCGGCCTCAACGACGGCGCCTGGCACATGGTCGACGTGGTCCGCACCAACGGCATCAGCCGCGCGTTCTACATCGACGGCGTGCAGGTGGCCCTCGTCTCCGCCGCCAGCTCGGACACCTTCAACAACCATCCGATCGCCACGCCGGTGTTCATCGGGGCGACCGGGTCCGGAACCGAGGCCTTCAACGGCGAGATCGACGACCTGCGCGTCGCCGACAATCTGATGACGGCCGACGACATCATGCTCGAGTACATGGGAACGGTGCACAAATACTCGACCAACGGGGGGGCAGGCTTCAGCACCTCCACCGCCGGCGCCTACCAGGGCTCGCCGACCGACGGCGTCACCTCGGCGACCTATGCTCCCTCGGAAGCCATCAGCACGAACAACGCGTCCACCTCGCGCTGGATCTTCGAGGCCCAGAGCACCAACTCCGCCACCACGCAGATCCTTCCGGCGTTCCTGGTGAACATCGACCAGCGCGCGCCTCTGGCCCCGACCCCGTCCGGGGCGCCGACCGGGACCGGCGGCATCACCTGGTCCTGGGGGACCCCGCCCCGTTTCTGCGCCGCGCCCGGCTCGCCCTCGGTCACCTATCAGCTCCATGACGCGGCCGGGGGAGGGACCGTCGGCGGGGCGCTGGCCTACCCGACCGCCTCCTACGCCGACACGATCGCCGGCGGGCCCAACGTCCTCGCTTCCCGGAACCTGACGCTCTCCGACGTCTGGGGCACCAGCCCGCTCAGCGCCGCGGCCACCGCGTACACGGCGGCGGCCGTGCCGACGGCGCCGACCGTCACCGCCGTGTCCACCGGCAGCTTGGTCCTCAGCTGGGGCGCGAACTCCAACCCCGCCTACACGCGCTACGAGGTCACCTACTCGCCCGACGCCTTCGCGGCCACCACCTCCACGCGCGAGAGCCTCGGCGACGCCTTCACCGGCGTCTCGGTGGCGCTCACGGGCCTGGCGCCGGGGACCACCTACGCCCTGCGCGTGCGCGCGTACAACGGCCGCGCCGGCGACTTCTACGGCGGCGTGCCGACCGCCTACGCGTCGACCTCCGTCGTCTCCCGTCCTCCGGCGCCCACCCTCGCAGGGACGGCCCTGGGCACGACCTCGATCGCGTGGACCTGGAACGCCGTGCCCGGCGCGGCCGCCTACAAGCTCTACGACGCCTCCAGCGGCGGCGTTCTGTACTCCGGCGCCGCCTTAAGCGCGACCGTGGCCGCCCTGACCACGAACACCCGCTACGACGCGGAGATCGAGGCCGACCCGCCCGCGCCCTCCACGCCCAGCGCGCTGGGGACCGCCTTCACCTACACCCTGGCCTCGCCGCCGACCGCCCCCGCCGTGGCCTCCGTCTACGCCACCAGCGCCGCCTTCTCCTGGTCCGCCAACGGCAACCCGGCCGGCACCTACTACGAGGTCTCCGTCGCGACCGACGCGGCGTACTCGGTGGTGGTCGCCACGATCAGCGTGGCCACGACCTCGGCGGTCGCCGCGGACCTCTTCCCCGGCGCGACCTATTACGCCCGGGTCCGCGCCCTCAACGGCCTGCAGGCCTACACCTCGTTCGCCGCCTTCTCCGCCACCGCCACGGTGGCCGACCCGAAGATCACCATCGACGCCTCGCCCCGCACGCCGTACGACCCCGCGTCGGGGCTGGTCGCCGCCTGGCAGTTCGACGAGGCCTCCGGCACCACCGCCGCCGACTCCTCCGGCAACGCGGACACGCTGGGCTTCACCTGCGCGGCCGCGGCCTGCGCCTCCACCCCGACCTTCACCGGCGGACTGTCGGGCCTCGGCAACGCGGCGTCCTTCAGCGGCGTCAGCGGCGTCGCCGTCGCGGCCTCGGCCGCGCCGTTCGCCTTCACCGACTCCTTGAGCGTCGAGGCCTGGGTCAAGCCCCAGACCGCCGCGCAGGTGGACGGCGCCGGCGTGGCGGCCCGCGGCAACAAGGGCTCCGAGGACTTCGCCCTGGACGCGACCGGCGGGGTGTTCCGTTTCGTCGCCACCCCGTCCAAGATCGCCTCGGTCTCCACGGCCGCGATCGTGCCCGGGCAGTGGATCCACCTGGCCGGGGTGTACGACTCCGCGGCCGGCACCGCGACCTTGTACCTGAACGGACGCGCCGCGGCCACGGTGACCGGGGTCGGCGCGCGCTCGAACTCGGGCCAGGCCGTCGTGATCGGCAACCGCCGCGACGCCGCGGGCAACCTGACCCTGCCCTTCTCGGGGGTCATCGACGCGGTGCGCGTCTTCCACCGCGCCTTGAGCGCCGCCGAGGTCGCGGCCGACTATCAGGGGAGCTTCGTCTCGTCGGTGACCCCGTCCGGCGCCAGCGCGGGGATCCTGATCGCCCTGCCGCCCAACGCCTTCGGCGCCCCGGCCCAGGTCTACGTCTCCGCCGACCCGCTCCACCACCCGATCCGCGTCTCCGCGGCCACGCTGGAGGCGGGCTTGAACGCGACGCCCGCCGGACTGACGCTGACGCCGAACACGCTGGTCGAGGTCGTGCCGGTGGTCTCCGGCGCCTATTACTCCGGGACCCTGGGCTCCCCGGCCACGATCACGATCCCGTATGCGGACGCCGACGGGAACAACCTGATCGACGGGACCTCTCCGCCGCTGACGGCTTCGAGCCTGAGGATGTACACCCTCAACACCACGGTCAACCGCTGGGAGGCGCTGTCCACCACGCTGGACCCCGCCCGCACGCGGGCGACGGCCGTGACCCCGCATTTCTCGATCTTCGCGCTGTTCGCGTCCCAGTCCGTGGGCACCAGCCTGTCCGGCCTGCGCGTGTACCCGGTCCCGTGGCTCCCGGGCAGCGGGGGGAGGCTCGACGCCGCGGGAGTCACCTTCGACCACCTGCCCGCCTCGGGAAGCATCCGTATCCTGACCCTGGCCGGGATGCGGGTGCGCGAGCTGACTTTCTCCGGCGCCGACGCCGGCCGGGTGGTCTGGGACGGCTCGAACGCCGACGGGCGGCGCGCGGCCAGCGGCGTGTACTTCGCCCGAGTCGTCTCCGGCGTCGACTCCTCCACCGCGCTGCTGAAGTTCGCCATCGAACGATGAGAGCCCCGCTCCTCGCCGCCCTGCTCGCCCTCGCGCCCGCCGCGGCGGACGGCGCCGGCTTCGGCGGCAAGAACGCCGGCACCAGCGGCGCGCCCTTCCTGACGCTGGGCGCCGACGCCCGCGCCGCGGGCATGGGCTCCGCCGTGGACGCCGCGGCCGACGACGCGACGGCCGTCTACTGGAACCCAGCCGACCTGGCCGGCCTCCACTACCGCGACGCGACCTTTACGCACGCCGCGTCCTACCAGTCCACCTTCTCCGACTTCCTCGCCTACGCCCAGCCCATCGAGGGCCCGCGCGGCACCGGCCGCGAGCGCGAGCTGCGGCCCGACCAGCTGGGGACGGTGGGCGTCGCCGTGCTCTACCAGAACTCCGGGACCCTTCCGGAGGTGGACAACTCCGGGACGCCGACCGGCCAGTCCTTCACTCCGCAGGACGTGGCCGCGTCGGTGGCCTGGGGGGCGGAGCTCCTGCCCGGCTTCGACGCCGGGGTCGCGGTCAAGTACGTGGCGTCCAAGGTCGAGAACTCGGCGGCCACCGGCGCCGCCGACCTGGGCGCGCGCTGGCGCGCCCGTCTGCCCAGCACCGCGATGGACTACGCGCTGTCCGCCTCGGTGCGCAACCTGGGGGGCCAACTGAAGTTCCACACGGCCTCGGACCCCCTGCCGCTGACGGTCACGGTGGGTCAAGCCCTGCGCCCGCTGCCTGCGCTGACGCTGACCCTGGACCTGGTCCAGCCGCGCGACCGCTCGCTGTACGCGTCGCTGGGCGCGGAGTGGCGGGCCCCGATGATCCAGGGCGTGGCCGGCGCCCTGCGCCTCGGCTACGACGGGCGCCTGAAGTCCTCGGACGCGGGGGGGACCACCGGCCTGACGCTGGGCGCGGGACTCGAGCTGCGCCGCCTGGCCTTCGACTACGCATGGTCCCCGGCCGGAGACCTGGGCGACGTCAACCGCCTGTCCCTGTCCTACCGCTTCTAGCGGGGGATTTGGTATCCTGCCGCCGATGGGCGGCCTGCGCGCGTTCTCCTCCGAGCTCACCGGCACCTTCGCGCTGACGCTGGCGGCGGCAGGCGCCGCCTGCCTGGACGCCGCCGTCGGCGGGCGGCTGGGCCCGGCCGGCGTCGCGCTGGCCTATGCCGGCGCCGCGACCGCCGATTACTACGCGTTCCCGGGGCCGGTCACGCGCTTCAACCCCGCGCTGACGCTGGCCGACCTCGTCGTGCGCCGCGAGGCTCCCCTGCGCGCGACCTTCGCGCTGGCTGCCCAGCTCCTGGGCGCGGCCTGCGCGGGCCTGTTCCTGCGCGCGGTCCTCTCCGGCGGCCACCCCGACCTCCTGGCCGCGCCCGTCTCGCTGGGCGCCTGCGCCCCGCACGGGATCGGCTACCGGGCGGCGACGCTCGTGGAGGCCGTCCTGACCTTCTTCCTAGCCTGCGCGGCGCAGGCGTCGGGGGAGCGCCGCCGCCGCGCGCTGGGCCCCCTGGCCGTCGGCGCCGCCACGCTCTTCGGCGCGCTGGTCGGCGGGCCCTTGACCGGCGGAGCGATGAACCCCGCCCGCGCCTTCGGCCCCGCCGTCGCCGCCGGGCACTGGGGAGAACACTATGTGTATTGGGTCGGCCCGCTGGCCGGAGCCGTCCTGGCCGCCCTGATCGCCCCTTATCTGATCCACGAGGAGAACCGCCCATGATCGCCGTCACCCCGCTGCCCCTGAAGTCCCTTCACGAGTCCGCCGCCGACCTCGCCGTCCTCTGCTTCGAGGACGCCGGCCCGGCCGGCGTGAAGGCCCTGCCCGCCAAGGAGAAGGCCGCCCTCGCGGCCGCGCTCAAGGCCGAGGGGTTCAAGGGCGGCGCCAAGGAAGTTGCGCGCGTGGAGTTCGAGGCGTTCGGCCGCCGCCGCCGCGTCTGGGCCGTCGGCCTGGGCAAGCGCCGGTCCGCGACCTCGGAAACCTTCCGCCGCGCCGCCGGGGCCCTGCTCGGAGCGGTGCGCGCCAAGCGCTCGGCGCTGGCGGTGCTCTGCGCCGAGCATCCGCAGGCCGTGGCCGAGGGGCTCGCGTTGGCCTCGTACAAGTACGAGGAGTACAAGAAGGAAGACGCCGACGCGCTGACCGCCGCGCACCTGCTGATCCAGGACGCGGCCTCGCGCGGCGCCCTTGAGAAGGCCTGCGCGAAGGCGGCCCTGGCCGCCGAAGCCGTGGCCCTGGCGCGGGACCTGGTCAACCGCGGACCGTCCGACAAGACGCCGAAGAGCCTGGCCGATCTCGCCGAGACCTTCAAGGGCGCGGGCGTGAGCGTGACCGTCATCGACAAGAAGAAGGCCGAGGAGCTGGGCATGGGCTCCTTCCTGGGCGTCGCGCGCGGCTCGGCCCAGCCGCCGGCGATGGTCCACATGGTCTACACGCCGAAGGCGGCGACGAAGAAGCGCGTCGCGATCGTCGGCAAGGGCATCACCTTCGATTCGGGCGGCCTGTCGCTGAAGCCCGCCGCGTCGATGGAGGACATGAAGTGCGACATGGCCGGGGCCGCCGCGGTGATCGCGGTGTTCAAGGTGATCGCGCGCCTGGCGCCCAAGGCCGAGGTGCACGGCATCTTCGCCGCGACCTACAACATGCCCGGGCCCGACGCCTACAAGCCCGGCGACGTGCTCAAGGCGATGAACGGCAAGACCATCGAGGTCTGGAACACGGACGCCGAAGGGCGCCTGGCCCTGGCCGACGCGCTGTGCCTGGCCGTCAAGCAGGAGCCGCAGGCGATCGTGGACATGGCGACCTTGACCGGCGCGGTGGTGGTGGCGCTGGGCTCCAAGGTCACGGGCCTGATGGGCAACGACCGGCGCCTCGTCGCGCAGATCTCGGGCGCGGCCAAGCGCGCCGACGAGCCGGTGTGCGAGCTGCCGCTGGTCGCGGACTACAAGGAGAACATCAAGGGCAACATCGCCGAGCTCTTGAACATCTCCAAGGTGAAGGGGGAGGCCGGCTCCATCATCGCGGGCCTGTTCCTTCAGGAGTTCGTGGACGGACGGCCCTGGGTCCATCTCGACATCGCGGGCACCGCGTTCTGGAGCGGCGACGGCCCGTACGGCCCGAAGGGCGGCACCGGGCAGCCGGTGCGCACGCTGCTCGAGTGGCTGGCGGCGCTGTGAGCCGGATCAAGTCCCGGCCGCCCCTCAAGCGCGGGGCGGCCGAGCCGCCGCTGGGGCGCATGGAGTCGCGCGTGCGCGAGCTCCTCTCCGACCTCGGGGAGGACCCGCGCCGCGAGGGCCTGCAGAAGACCCCGCGGCGCGTGGCCAAGGCCCTGGCCGAGCTGACCAGCGGCTACCGCGCCGACGTGGACGCGATGATCAACGACGCGCTGTTCACCGAGTCCTACGACGAGATGGTGCTGGTACGCGACATCACCTTCTACTCGCTCTGCGAGCACCACCTGCTGCCGTTCTTCGGCCGCGCGCACGTGGCCTACATCCCGGAGCGCAAGATCGTGGGGCTGTCCAAGATCCCCAAGCTGGTGGACATCTTCGCGCGCCGCCTGCAGGTCCAGGAGCGCCTGACGCGCCAGGTCGCCGACACGCTCCAGCAGAAGCTGCGCCCCAAGGGCGTGGCGGTGGTGCTGGAGGCGCGCCACCTGTGCATGGAGATGCGCGGCGCCGAGAGCCAGCTCTCGCCGACGACGACCTCGTGCATGCTGGGCGCGTTCCAAAAGGACGCCCGCACGCGCAAGGAGTTCCTGGAGCTGATCGGCCGCCGGCCGGTCTAGGCGGCCGGCCCTCGCCCTACTTCGGGAGGAGGGTCTTGTGGGTGCCGTCGCAGAACGGCTTGTTCTTGGACTGGCGGCAGCCGCACCAGGCCACGGTCTTCTTCTCCGTCAGTTCCACGATCATCGGCGTCTTGCCGGTGTTCTTGCGGGCGTGGGAGCCGTCGCAGTACGGCTGCTTCTCGGACTCGCCGCACGCGCACCAGGCCTTGCGGCCGGGCTCTTCCTGCTTCACGTACGGCTGGTTCTGGATTCCGGACATGGGGTGATCCTCCCGAGGGTTCAGACCGACTTGCCGACGAAGAGCGAATGGACGTACGAGACCTTGACGACGGCCAGCGCCGCGAGCGACAGGCCGATCAGGCGCGGGTAGCTGAAGCCCATGCCGGCGTGGTTGGCGCCCAGCATGCCGATCAGCAGCGGCCCCGACAGGTATGTGTTCACGCGCGAGGCCAGGCCCGCGCGCCGGCGCAGCGCGTCGGCCAGCTCCCCGGTGACGGCGCCCGACAGGAGCTTCTTCTGCGCGGGCCAGATCAGGACCCAGACGTTGAACCACATGATCGTGCCGAAGAGCATCCCCCACAGGATCCAGCGCGCGCGGTCGCTCAGGCCCTCGCCGCCCTGGAAGATGGCGTTCGGGCCCCAGCCGACCCCGGGCGTGCGCATGTAGATCAGGCCGAAGAGGACCAGGCCGGACAGGAAGGTGACCATCGCGCCCCAGCGGAACCACCACAGCGCGCGCGGCATCAACTGGGGGTTGACCGCCTTCTTGGCGTCGGCGTCCAGGGCGGCCTGGACGGGGAGGTTGACGAAATTGAAGAAGTACAGGTGCCCCAGCCAGACGATCCCGAAGAACACATGCAGCCAGCGGAACAGGAACTCGGCCCTCATCGCGGCCTCCTTGTTGAAACCTGACTGAATCTATCGGATTTGCGGTGGAGAGTCAAACCGGCGGCGCGCGCCTTGACGCCCGGCGCCGGGAACGCTACAATCCATCCGTCGGACGCGTTCGTTTCCGCGGGCGTAGTTCAATGGTAGAACGAGAGCTTCCCAAGCTTTAGACGTGGGTTCGATTCCCATCGCCCGCTCCATCTTTCGCCCGAAAGAATAAGCCCTTTTCCCCAAGACGCGATCTGTCGATACCTGTCTCCATTTGCCGGTTTTTGGCGGAAAGTCGACACAAAACTCGACACGGCGTTCCAGCTAGCGCTAGTCTTACCAGCCGCGTCCGAACTCGATTCGCATGCCGAAGTGCGCCCCCGACAGGTCGTTCGCGGCCGTCTTGAGCGCTTTGAGCAATTCATCGAGGGGTTGTGCCCGCGAGGTGAACGCCTCGACGACGATATCGTTGTCGTCGAGCATGAAAAGACTCACCCCAGGCTTAGCGTCTGTAACGTGCCGGGGAAGCTACTCGATGGTCAGCTCCGTGAACGAGGATTTATTTTTCTCCGCTTCAGTTTCGGCATTGGACGGGTAGCGGAGCAGCGTACCCGCCGGATCGTGCGCCTCGATCACTTCAATCGCTTTCGCCAGCCTATCCGGAACGGCCAGCCAAGCGGTCTTGCACTGGTCCTTGAGCAGAGGCCATTCTTCCCTTAGAACCTTCACGAACTGCCGGTATAGCTCGCCGATGTTATGCACGCGCGTGATCGCTCTCGGGCCTTTGGCGGTCTCGATGTGAGGAGCGCTCCATGCCTGCTGTTTCAAGTCGGCCGCTCTTTTCGACAAGACGACGATGATCGATTTCATGTAGAGCTCGTCGAGCCGAAGCCGCCGTCATAGTGGCGGGTCAGCGGCGCGAACATGAAGTAGGGGGCTGTCATGAGCCCGGCTCAACCGGCAAGATCTACAAAACGCTTCCGCAGGCGCTCGCTCAATTCCATGAGCCCTTCACCATCGTTGCGGTACTCGACGAACCTCAAGTGCCTCAGGTCGAAGGGGATATCGGCGTCCGACTGCGTGATCAGGATGACCTCTCGTCCCAGTGTGTGGGCGATACCGGCCTCATAGAAGACGTTCGAGTTGCGGCCGGAACAATCGCACACAACGATCTTCGAGCGATCGATCAGCGTCACGACGTCTTGGATCACCGCCGGATTCTCCCAGATATCGTCCGCCCTGCGGCACCGCAGTTGCGCCGCTTCGGCGGCCTTCTTTATGGCCGCGTGGACATCGTCGAAACGAGGATCGAAGGGCATCATCGCCGAGACCAGGCTGGGCTCAATCCTCTCGGGATCAGAAATATGGAATACCCTCGGCATCTGGCGGCGGGGCTGCATATGGCGCAATAACACCCTGAACAAGTCGACATCTTTGACCGCCCAATGGGTCCGGTGGAACTCCCAGTCCCTGATGTCGAGTTCGGCCGCGAACTCCTTAATGCGGCTATTCGTCAATGCCGGAATCGCCGGATCATAAACGTACTCAAGTTGGATCTCCTTTCCGCTGATCCTTGTGCGCGTGAGAATTCCCACGCGCGCGACGGAGTCGCCCTCGCCGGAAGTCTCGGCCATAAACAGCGTCGGAAGCGCGATGAGTGCGGCGAGATCGAGTTGCCCATTCCTTTTGAATCTCGCAACGATGGCATCGTCCGTGTGTTCCAACGCGCGCTCGAGCAGGAGCGAATCCCGCGAGTCGGCCCATCCGTTACCGGCAACAAGGAGATTGAACATGCTTTCGTCCGTGTGTTGGTGCGCATTCTATCACTTGCCCAGGACCTGGCCGCCTGGAATCAGCATGACAAACGGTAAAAATTTGGCAATCAGGCTTCGTTTCCGAGATTTTGTAAGAATCAGGCCTTGCAACAAATACTACTGGGGCTATACTACGCGACAGCGTTCAGTGAATCCTAAATGGATACTCCGATCGCAATTCAGGCCGGCTCAAACTCTCTGGAAGACATAGTCCTAACTCATGCCAATCGTTGCGCCTAGGAGACCGATTGATGCGCCCGATGACAGCCTTGCTAGCATTGAGTAACCTGCTATTTGCCCCGTCAATATTTGTCGACGCACATCAGCGGCATACTTCACAACAATCTGGATCCCAATGAATATTAAGAATCTCTTGCTTGCGAGCGTTGTCTTTGGAATTTCGACGGCTTCTTACGCGGCTGACCCTTTAACTCCGAAGTGCCGGATCGCCAAGAGCGGCGCCATGGAATTTATTGATGGTCACGGCCGGGTCACGAAGCGCTTGGTGCCGAAGAAGTTGGAAAACCGCAAGGGTGACACCTATACGTATCAGGTTGTCGACCTGATCGGGTGCCAACGGGGACTTCATGGCGTCGCAATGCACATGAGTGGGAAAATTGTCGGATATGATGAGGAAGAACGCTCAGTAAATCCGTCCGTTACAGCATATTTTTACTCAGCGACGGGGAAGATGCTTTGGAGGAAAACTCTCTCCTACGATTATCTGCATCCCCGGACATACTCGATGACGGAAGATGAATCGCGGTTCGTGTTCGTGGATCGGGACACGCTTACTGCAATCGATGCGGACGGCCATGTCAACGCCATGGATCTTCCGGGAATCAGTTCGGCGCAGTTGTACGCGGCTTCCCCGAATGGAAATTATGGGGCAGTAATTTCCACCGCCACGGCCCCGGGATTCATCTTTTTCGACCTGAAGGACAAGAAATGGAAGACCTATTCAGGACCGGGTCAACCTGAAATTGGCGACGACGGCAGTGTCCGGATATGGACGAATAGACACGGCGATTGGGGCCCGAACTGGAAGCTTGAATTCCACTACATCGCGCCTTTGATATCGTCGTTCACATTCTCCCAGTGAGTCTCCTTTCAATCTTCGTAGTGCTCTTCGCATTTCCGGCTGGGGCAACCAGCTGGCCTTTTTCGGGTACAGGACGCTAATGATGATGGGCTTGCCGCCACGCAAGTCGGAATGGAGGTCTTTCATGAGGACCGCGGTCGTCTTCTTCATCCTCGCTTCCGGAATTTCGATATCAATCACTGCGGCCACGATCCCGAAGTGCGCTGTACAGGTCCCGGGGAAGACGGCTGATGAAATTACGTTGGCAGAAATCGCGCTTGTCGAGCATCACATGAACGAATCTTCCGCCGACGCAGCGTGCCTGCTCTCAGAGCAAATGACGGGCTTGATACTCCTGAACCCTCGCGTTTCCTCTCTATATGCAGAGATAATCAAGAAAAGCACGAAGATTCAAAACGTGCGGGCCGCGGTCCGAGGCATCGAGGCGGCCTCTCGGGAGGATAACATTCCAGCGAAGAAGCGAACTTGGATCGCTAACGTTCTGCAAGCCGCAAGCAAGCGCGACGACACCCGTACCAAGCTAAATGCTGCGCGTGCGCTGGCGCGACTTGACGACAGTTTCCAACCAAAGGCTGAGGAGATTGTTAGAGATGTTCTACGCGACTATAACGATGGAAAATCAATCGGTCAGGAGGTCATGTCCTATCGCCTCCCGTTCTATTCGGATAGTGAACTTGACCTTAGTCTGGCGATACTGCAAAAAGACCCCGATGAAAGGATGGTATCGGCGGCTATCCAGAACATCGACGGTTATATCAAGGAATACAAGGCCGAGTTGACGCATGGCGCACGGATTCCTCAAATCGCATCCGCTCTGCAAAGCGTCTCAAGTCGAAAAGACGCGGGGATTCTAGTCAGAACCGATGCCGCCGAAGCCTTGGCCAATCTTGGTGGCGACTACCAAGAAGCGAGCTACGCGGCGAAGTTCGCCGCTCTGGTGAGCCCATGCGACCTGTCGGATGCTTGGGCTCGCCGGAAGTACGAGGCGACCCTGCTTGACGTACTGAGAGACATTCGGCCGTCTGATCAAGACGCCATTCGCAAGGCGGTATTGAGAAATCACGCCGTAGAAGCCGTGAATGAAGATGTGAAAAGGAATGCGGGTGACACGAGCTTGGCCGAACTTTCAAATCGTCTGAGGTCCTTGGTGGAGAGTGAGAGGAAATAGGATGAGGCTTCGCTGGTTCTTACTCCTCCTTTTGACGCTACCGCCCGCGCGGGCAGGCGCTCAGGCTATTTACGACAACTCGTCGGCCGCGCAGTATATCAACGCCTGGTGGAACTCCGACGTTGACGGTAATGGCTTCGTCGATCACGTGAACAACTCATCGGAAGCTGCCCTAAATTTTCCGCCTCCTTTGGGTCCCGTCGGCCCCGTGCCGGACAAGAACTATCTCTGGTACAACAACGTCGGCGGGAATCTAGGCGACAATGGTCGCACTCTCGCGACTGGCGACGAGACGGCGCATCCGAACGACTGCACGAACTTCGTATCACAGGCACTGATCAAAGGTGGCATACCAATCAACAGCCTGAAAGGCATTCGCCCTGACTGGGTATCCAACGGTGGATTCGGCCAAGGAGATACCTTATTAAGGGTCCGCTATCTAGACGCCGCCTTGAAAAGCATCGCGCAGAGACAGGTCTTCACCTTGAGCGCGAGCGGGCCGAATCCAGCGCCGACCGGCCTTGTTCCCGGCGATATTGTTGAGTGGGGCGAACCGCACATGACAATGGTTGTCAGTGGAACAGGCGCAAACGTCCTGCTCGGCTACCACTCGAACGACAATATCAACGTTCCACTCGTGAACGGCCAGACGGGAATTTACGATTTGTTCAAAGCGGCCCACGTGAGCTACTGCCAACAGCACAGCCCGGCAGGAACTGATTGCTCTTTCTCGAATTACACGATTCAAGGTATCGCCTACCACATAACTGGAACGAATATTCAAGCTTCGCTTGACACAACACCGCCGACCTACATAGTCCAAGATTCCAGTGGGCAAACGATTCCGGACGGCGGGGCCACCGCCGGTACGATTTCTGTAAAGGTCACCGACTCCCAATCCGGCGTAGAAGCACTGGAGGTCACCGTCGGAGGTCCGATTTTAGATAGTCTCGCGCCAATTCTCCACGGCACAGCCGATCTGATCTTCATGGATCACACGTCTTACGGCCCGGGGACCCATACGTACTCCGTCGATTTGAACTCCGTTCCGAACGGTAGCCAAGTCTTCATCGAAGCTCTTGATGCAGCCGGCAATCTTGCCCCAATCCAAAGTTTCACGGCCGGCCCAGCCGACACAACACCACCGACACTGACCGCGTTCGATGCGAATGGCAACCCCATTCATGATGGGGACAAAACGCAGTCGCCGATCATCAAAGCGGAGGCGACAGACTCGGGTTCCGGCGTATCAATCCTCAGTCTCGCGGGGTCTCCCTACAACTATCCGGACGGAGTCGCGGACACCGGATTGCTTCAGTTTGCCACCGTCAGCGGAACCAACACGATAGTAGCGACCGACAGATCCGGGAATACCGCGACCATAAACTTCACTAAGATCGACGTCCTGCCGAACGTCAATCTTAGCGCGCGACACGTCTACAGCATCACAGACAGCTATTACTCGATTGCGGCCAACGGAGCGATTGACTCACTTCTCTTTGAGGGGGTCTCCGGAACGCCCGCTGCCCAGCCGGCGGTCCTGTGTCCATCGACCTTCACGATGAGCGTCTCCGATCCGTTGGTGGATCAAAACGATCCCTCAGGATTTCTGACAGGCGTCAGCGTCCCCGGCGCGAAACACCTGGATTGTTTCCCGCCGCTGCCGTTCCCAAGTGAAACGAAATACGCCACTTGCACTTTCCTCGCGGACGGCACGGGAGTGAGCTCGCTGGTCGCCAGCGGCGCCTCCGGCTCCACCGATCTTAAATGGAACCCGGCGACCCTCACCGTAGGCGTCGACCCCCAAAACTCATCGGTGGGGATCGCCGGCAATCAACTTAACTTCAACACGACCCTCACCGCGGACGCGAGCGCCGGCGTCGGTCATGTGCGCTCTTTCGACACGACCACGCCGAACGACATAGACGATCGTTCAAATCTGAGCTTCTCGGGCTTGCCGGACATGGTGTCTTTCACCACATCGCCCTATGAACGGGATTATTACGTCTACGACGCGCTGGGCAACATCGCGATCGAGCCTGTCCTCATGGGCGCCGCTAAGCTGACGACTCTTGGAGGCGGCGGCAGCACCGACCCGCGCGGCGGATCGACCACCAACACGGGCGCCCCCATATACATCGGCACGGCGCTTCAGGGTTCCTCCTTTAACGGGGTCATATCATCCAAGGCGGTGGCCGTCGCCGGACTGCTCAACGACAGCCGCAGCGGGGCGCCCCTGACGTCTCCCAACGTCTCTTACTCCGGCGGGGGCAGCGGGAGCATTTCGGTCTATCTGCGCAGCGGATACTCGCTCGATTCGACTCAACAGAACGTCGTAGGTTCGGAAAGCCTGATCGGCTCCTATTCCTTCAGCGGCGGATCCGGCACTAGCTATCTTCCGCTCGCACTGACCCCCGTGCTCGGCTCGTACGTGCAGGTGCGCACGGTGATAAACAGCGACACCCTCTGCTCGACTGACGCCGACTGCGCGACCGCGCCGACATCGTCGGCCTCCATCGGGTTCACGCTCTTCGCCGGCGCCATCTCGACGGAAGCGATCACCGCCGCCGCGCCCGACACGGTTCTCGCGGGAAGCGGCCAGACGCTGAATTTCGGCGGCAACATCACGCTGAGCGGACTCAACGTGGTGAAGAACGGCGTAATACACGCGCAAGCCGGTTCAACGGGACACGGCGTCATGCCGCTTGGTTGGTACGACGTCAACGGCAACGTCAACTATACGATCAGCCTCAGCACTCCGGACATGCTCTCCGGGGGTTTCACCGCCAGCGTGCCTTATAGCGGCACCCCCGCACCGCTTTCCGCGGGAAGCGTCAAGGTCCTATTCTACCCGGTCATCAATCACCCGAACGGGGTCTCCGAGCCGGGTTCCGCTCAAGTCCTCCAACCCTCCCTGCAGACCGGATCTCTGACCGTCTCTTTGCCGGGGGCCGGATACGTGCAGATCGTCAGTTCTATTTATGCCTCCCCCGCGACGGCGATGCTCGGAGGTCTCACAATCAAGTCCAACTCTCCCTCTGCCACCCTGAGTTATGGGAGCAGCGATCCGCATTACTTGCAGGTCCTGAACATCCTCGGCAACAAAGGTCTTTTTCCGGTCGGCACTCCCGTCGTCGCGGGACCGACCGGCCGCATCTTCGACCCTCCGGCGGTCGTCACCTATGACCCATCCGTTTTAAACACGTCATTGCAGTTGGCACAAGTTTCACTGGAAAATGCGGATCAAACGATTCCCACGTCACAGACGCAAGACTCTCTGGCCGGGACTTATTCGGGTTACGTCAGCCAGCTCCATTCTCTGTTCGGCACTTTCACCACAGGAACGCCCACGGCGCTAGCCGATTTGATAGCACCGCAAACCGAGCTTCGGTTCGGGAGCACAACCGTCACGGCGAATGGCGTCGCCGTAGGCCTCACGACAGACGCCGTCTCTTTCTCGGCCGTGGATCCTCCCTTCGCCAATGCCCCGGTCTCCGGCGTCACGCAGACACGCTATCTCCTGGATACCCCGTTCGTCAGCGTGTCCTCCACACCCGGGAACGTGTTCTCCGTGCCGTTCACGCTAAGTACCGGGACCCACTCCGTGGCCTACTATAGCGTGGACAACGCGGGGAACACCGAGGGCATCAATGTCGCCACTTTGACCGTTGTGACGCCACCCAGCCCCTCGCGCGGCGGCCGTGGGATTGGGATTGCCTCAGACGGAAGCGTTTGGGAAACCGTCGAAGACGATACCTCCACCGGACACGTCTGGCTCTCGCGCAATGACGCTAGTGGAGTCTTCCTCGCCTCCGCCACGCTCCCCGGCGGCGACCCCAGTTCACTCTGGCCGATCCTCTTCGACGCGTCCGGGCACCCCTACGCGGTCGGCGCCTCCAGCGATGCGACCGGCGCGCGACGCTTGGCGGTCTATAAGGCAGACGCGACCGGTGATTCTCTCCTGTCGTCGACAATCGTGAACGACGGCTTCTCGAACCACTACGTCCTCGGCGCGACGCCGGGCTGGATCACGGGCGCCGTCCAAACCTCCGGGACGAACGGCGGAGGCACCGCACTGGCCCTCTGGTCTTTCGATCCGACGAGCGGACTGGTCCAGCTCACGACCGACTACACGCGGAGCGGGTCGGACGGGGGGACCAGCGTCACCAAGGACGCGGGGGGAAACCTCTGGGTCGCAGGCTTCAGCCGGTCCTCCACCACGCTCTCAAGCCGTTCCTTCGATCTGGCGCTCTGGAAGTACGCGTCCGACGGACGGACCCTTCTAGCCGGTCCCTATCTAAGATCCGGGTATCTGAGCAATCTCAGCCCCAGCGTCCGGGCCCAAGCCCTCGCCGTCGGTAGCACCATCTACGTTGCGGCTTCGCGCGGACGCAACGATGGAGGCACCGACCTGGCGCTCGTCGCGTTCGACGCTGCGACGGGCGGCGTTCAGGCCGAGAGTGCCTGGCGCGCCTCGGGGGGACCGTCGGTCTATCCCTCGTCGATTCTGAAAGACCCTTCCGGGAACTTGGTCGTCGCGGGCGGCTTCTCTTCCGCCGGGACGACCACGGGAGGGCTCTGGACTTACGGTTCGAACGGCACATTGATCTCCGCGGTCGTGACCGCGGCCGGCGGCGCCCAGGCGGCCGCTTATTCCGGTCAGAACCTGTGGCTCGCCGCGGATAGAGCCCTGAGCCCCGCTCTCGCTTCAGGTGGAACGGCGGCCACGGGCGGCCTGGCCGATATCGAGCCGCCGCGAACGGCATTCTTGAGCCAGTCCTCGGCCGTCGTCAACGGGAGCCTCTACATCTCGACGCGCTCTCCCTACGGATTGACGGTGAACGACGATAAGCTGGCCGTCGGCGACAATCTGGGTGTCGGCATTGCTCAGACCTTCTCCGCCGTGGATTCGACCACCTTCACGGTCTCTTCAGGCTCCCTCACCCTGACCGAAGGACTGCACACGCTGGCGTTCTACAGCGTCGACCTGGAAGGCAACGTCGAGACGCCCATCTCGACACGTCTGGCCGTTGACGCGACTCCACCCTTGATCGTCCTCGTCTCTTCCGGAGGCATTTTCTCGCTTAACGCTCAAGACCCCGTCGTCAACGGCGTCGCGTCCGGCGTGGCCCATGTCCACTATTTGGTGGATGAAGATCCTAACTCCTGCTCCGTTCAACCCAGCACTTCCGCGCCCGTCGGCACCTGCGCGAATCCGAATTACGCCGGACCGTTCTCGCTCGCTGTTGGCACCCACACAATCGCCTATCAAGCCGTCGATAACGTCGGCAACGGTCAGGATGTGGCTTTCTCCAGCTTCGTCGTCGTCGCCTCGACGCTCCCCGTGTCTCCCTATTTGTTCGATCCGTCCACCGGCCCCGTCGGCATCCCGTTCGTACTGTCCGGCGCGGGATTCGGAGCCTACGCGGGCGTCAACACGCGCGTCCTGATCGGCGGCGCCACCGCGCCCATCTCGGTCTGGAACGACGCGAGCATCAAGGGGACGATCCCGGGGCTGTCCACCGGGACCTATCTTGTCGCGGTCGCGAGGCACAACGTCTCCAGCGACACGGTGACGCCCGTCGCGGACTTCCAGGTCCTCCTGCCTTCGGCGACCTCCGTCAGCGTCTCGTCCTCGCCCATCGGCGCGCCCTTCACGCTGACCGGCACGGCCTTCGGGCCCTACGCCGGGGCCAACACGCGCGTCTTGATCGGCGGGACGACCGCGCCCATCTCGGTCTGGAACGACACGACCATCAAAGGCAGCGTGCCCGGCCTCTCGACCGGCACTTATCCCGTCTCCATCCAGCGCCAGACGGCCGACGGCTACGTCGCCTCGGTGTCGCCGTATGAGCTGACCGTGGTCGCGCCGACCCCGCAGGGCGTCGCACCCAGCAGCGCTCCCATCGGCGCGCCCTTCACGGTGACCGGCACGGGCTTCGGGCCCTACGCGGGGGCGAGCACCCGCATCCTCTTCGACGGCGTGGCGGCGCCTGTCTCCGTGTGGAACGACACGACCATCCAAGGCACCGTCCCCGGCCTGACGGCGGGCGTCCATCCGCTCTGGATCGAGCGCGCCAGTTCCGACGGCGGGCTCTCGTCCAGCGCGACCGGCTATTTCACCGTCTTGGTCCCCAGCGTCACCGCCTATTCGCCCGCCTCCGGCCCCATCGGCACGGTCGTGACGCTGACCGGGTCCGGCTTCGGGCCTTATGCGGGCGCCAACACCCGGCTTCTCATCGGCGGGACCACCGCGCCCATCTCGGTGTGGAACGACGCGACCATCAAGGGCACGGTCCCCGGTGGTCTGGCCGCGGGGCCGCAACCCATCGTGGTCCAGCGCCAGGCCGCGGACGGGACGCTCTCCTCCTCGGACACAGCATACTTCCAGCTGACCGGCCCCGGCATCGCGCAGGTGAGCCCGTCGTCCGGTCCGGCCGGCGTCTCGATCACCGTGGCGGGCGCCGACTTCGGGGCTTATCAGGGAAGCAACACGCGGCTCTTGATCGGCGGGACCACCGTGCCGGTCTCCGTCTGGAACGACACCACCATCACCGGCACGGTCCCGGCGCTCGCGACCGGGACCTACGAGGTCGCCGTCGAGCGCCTGCAGGGCACGGGGATGGCCATCAGCAGCGCGGCACCCTTCTCGCTCACCGCGCTGGTCCTGTCCCCGCCCAGCCCGTCCACCTCCCCGGCCGGCGCGCCCTTCACCCTGGACGGGACGGGCTTCGGGCCCTACGCGGGCGCCAACACACGCCTGCTGTTGGGCGGGACCACGGTGGCCGTCTCGGTGTGGAACGATTCGCAGATCAAGGGCACGGTGCCGTCCCTGGCCGAAGGCCCCCAACCACTCTGGATCGAGCGGCTGGCGCCCGGCGGCCTTGAGACCAGCAACACCGTCTATCTGGCGGTCGCCGTGCCCAGCGTGACCGCCGTCTCGCCGGGGACGGCCCCCATCGGCGCGCCCGTCACGCTGACCGGAACCGGCTTCGGCCCCTACGCCGGGGCGAACACGCAGGTCCTCTTCGGCGGGACCACCGCGCCCGTCTCGGTCTGGAACGACGCGCAAATCACGGCCACGGTACCCGGCGGCGCCTCCACCGGCACGACGACCCTGCAGGTGGCGCGGGAAGCCCCCGACGGCGGGATCGTCTTCTCGACCGCCGTGCCCTTCATCATCAGCGTGCCCGCCGTGGCGGCGCTGACGCCCTCCTCCGGGCCCGTCGGCGCGCCCTTCACCCTGGACGGTTCCGGCTTCGGTCCCTACGCCGGGGCCAACACTCAGGTCCTCTTCGGCGGGACACCCGCGGCCGTCTCGGTCTGGAACGACACTCAGATCCAGGGCACCGTGCCCTTCCTGTCCACCGGCGCCTACCAACTGACCGTCGCGCGCGCCCAAGGAAGCTTCGTCTCGGCCTCCGCGCCCGTCGCCTTCTCGGTCACCGACTTCACCTTCGACTCGCTGGCACCCTCCTCCGGCCCCATCGGCGCGCCCTTCACCATCACCGGGGCGGGCTTCGGGCCTTACGCGGGCGCGAACACGCGGCTCTTGATGGACGGAACGCTCGTCCCCGTCTCGGTCTGGAACGACACCACCATCAAGGGCTCCGTCCCCGCGGTCTCGTCGGGGACCAAGGCCCTCTGGATCGAGCGCCAGACCACGGGCGGCGTCCAGTCCAGCTCCACCGGCTACTTCCAGGTGCTGGTGCCCGAGCTGGCCTCGCTGACGCCCTCCTCGGCCCCAATCGGCGCGCCCTTCACCATCACCGGAGCCGGCTTCGGGCCCTACGCGGGCGCCAACACCCGCGTCACCTTCAACGGGTTGGCGGCGCCCGTCTCTGTCTGGAACGACACCGTCATCAAGGGCTCGGTCCCGGGCGCCGCCTCCAGCGGAACGGCCGTCGTCGTGGTCGAGCGCGCCGTGGGCGCGACGCTCTCGGACTCCGCGAATCAGGCCTTCACCGTGGTGGTGCCGTTCATCTCCACGATGACGCCCGCGTCCGGCGTGGGCGGCACGCCGGTCACCCTCTCGGGCTCGGGCTTCGGACCCTACGCGGGCTCGGCCACCAAGCTGCTGGTCGCCGGCTCCACCGTGCCGCTCTCGGTCTGGAACGACTCCACCATCCGCTGGACCGCCCCCGCGGGCCTGCCCGACGGGACCTATCCCGTCGTCGTCGAGCGCGATCCCGCGGGCGGCAGCGTACAGAGCAACCAGTTGAGCTTCACCGTGGGCGCCGGGTCGGGCGGCGCTCAGGCCGCTCTGCTTCTAGCCGCTCCGCTCTCAGCCCAGCCGTCGACCAATTTCCAGGGCGACATGAGCCTGCCCGCGACCGAAGGCGGCACCATCCAGACTCCCTCCAAGGCCGCCGTCGCGGTCCCGCCCGACGCCCTGGCCCAGGACACCGAGGTCACCATCGACCGCACGCGCGACCTCTACAAGGACCAGCGTCAGCACGCGGAAGACGCCGAGGGCTTAGGCTCCGCGGGAGAGCCGATCTCCTTTGGGCCCGAGGGCACTCAGTTCAGCCGCCCCGTCACCATCGAACTGCCCTATGACCCCGCGCTGGTCCCCGTCGGCGCGCTCTCCACCCTGGCCGTCCATTACTTCGACCCCGTCACCGGCACCTGGACGCCGATGCCCAGCACCGTGGACCCGGTCCGCCACGTGGTCGTCGCCCTCACCAGCCACTTCTCCCTCTACCAGCCGCTGGGCGTCGGCGTCGGCCCCGCGGCCACGGCCGACCAGACCTTCGGGCTGAAGGCGGTCTACGTCTTCCCGAACCCTGCGCGCGGCGTGCGCTCCGTCACCTTCCGCGTCCAGCCGGGACAGGCGGACTCCGTGTCGGTTCGCGTCTACGACCTGGCGGGCCGGAAGATCCACGAGTCGTCGGACTTCACCGTCAATTCGAGCTACGACGACGGCAACGGCCTGGGCGCGCAGATCACCTACGACCACGTCTGGGACATCTCCGGCGTGGGCTCGGGCGTCTACTACTACGTGATCACCGCCAAGAAGGCGGGGCACGCGGATCTCCACAAGTCCGGGCGCGTCGGGGTGGTGAAATGAGGAAGCTGCTCCTCGCCGCCCTGCTGGCTTGGGCCGCCGCCCCCGCGCGCGCGGCCGAGACCGCCGCCTTCCTGAACATCGGCGCAGGCGCCCGCTACCTGGCGCTGGGCGACTCCGGCGCCGCCCTCGCCGACGACGCCAGCGCCTTGTACTGGAATCCCGCGGGGCTGGCCACCGTGGACAAGCACCAAGCGACCGCCAGCCACGCCGAGCTCTCCCAGACCGTCCGCCACGACTTCCTGGCCTACGCCCAGCCGACCGCGTGGGGGACTTTCGCCGGCGGCTTCACTTACCTCAGCCAGTCCGCCATCGAAGGCCGCGACGCGCTGGGCCACCCGGCCGCGGACTTCCACGCGGCCGACGCGGCGATGAGCCTGGCCTTCGCGCGCAAGACCGACTGGGCCGACTTCGGCGGGACGCTCAAGGCCGTGCAGTCCCACATCGGCTCGGCCCAGGCCGAGACCGTCGCCTTCGACTTCGGCGTCCGCAAGCGCCTGGACGCCTGGACCGTCGGCGCGGCCCTGCGCAACGCCGGCCCCGGCCTCAAGTACGACACGGAGCGCAACGACCTGCCGCTGAGGCTGGAGTTGGGCGCCGCCTACAGGCTCGCCGGCCGCCACTTCGTGACCGCGCAATGGACGAACGGTCCGCGCGGCGCGGGAAACGACTTCGGCTTCGGCGGCGAATACCGGGCCGTCGCGGGCGTGAGCCTGCGCGCCGGCTACACCACCCAGTCCTCCGTCGCCGGCGGCACGGGCTTCGACGCGGCGCGCGGGCTCACCTTGGGCGTGGGCCTCTCGCGCGCCGAGTGGGCGCTGGACTACGCGGCCGTGCCGATGGGGGAGTTGGGCTCCACCCACCGCTTCACCCTCTCCTGGCGCTGGTAACCTAGCGCCGAGACCGAGCGCGCGGCCCGTCCTAGGCCAAGCGATGTCCCGCGACTTCCGGCGCCCACGGCGTGGGAAGTGTCACCGATTCGGCCTCCTCGCCGGATAGGTAAGTGCAGGGCCACCGCTTTCAAATGGCGGTGATCATCGCGGCAAAACCGGACCGGAAGACGTCCATTGGGGTGTCCGCTTGGGTGGCCGACAATATGGACAGGGGAGCGGACAGGGCGAAGGAAGATAAAGTTCAGGATTTTTCTGCCGAAATCGCCCGCCTCTCGATCAGCTGGCGCCGATCTCGCCTCCCGACCACTCACCCCCAACCATAGGTTGAGGTTGAGTGGTCGGGAGGGCGGCGGGCTGAGAGCATCATGGTCTATTTCGAGAGTGGAAGGAAGGAAAACAGGGACAACGAAACGGATAAACAGCTGAGCAGAATGTGCGGAATCGGCGTCTTGACGCGAATAGTAAGTGAGGGGTTCCTGAAGACAAATTGGGGAGGTGACCATGCCGGAAAGCATCACGGCCCAGCCGTCCAGTACGGCTCGGCCAGGCGAAATCGACACCGCGCGCATCGTCCTGGAGATAACGCGCCTGCTGGAAGCGCGGGAGCTGGCGGCACAGGCGCGCCACTCCCAATGGATCTCTCTGGCCGAGGCGGCCGGCGCCTTCGGGTACTCCGTGTCGCGCTTCTATCACGTTTATCGGTCCCTGGGGCTCACGCCAAGCCGGGCGTCTAAACGCAAGCTGCGCTTCCACCGCCAGGATATTGAGAGCGTGCTCCGGAACAGACAGAGACCTCCGCGCGGACGGCCCAGGCACGGGCGAAAATCCGGGAACTAAAGCGGCATATCTCCGTTTATTAATAGGGGCTCATGCAGGTTCGAAAGGTAAACGGCCGGTTCGAATTCGACTTCACCTTCGAGAGTCGGCGGGTCCGGCGCGCCATCGAGTGCGCCGAACTCGTCCGCTTTCTGGAAGGGGGAGAGTACGCGCAACTGGACGCCAACCTGGGCCCCGGCAAGGAACCGACCTCGTTCTACGATTTCGTCTACGACTACTACCTACCCCTGCACTCCGAGGCGCGCAAGAAGCCCGGGGTCTACAAGACAGACCGCATCACGATGAAATCCCTGGCCCGCTACTTCGGTGACGAGGCCCTCCACCGCATCCAGGCCTCCGACTGGGAGGAATACAAGAAGCTCCGGCTGACCCAGGGCGTCGTCCCGACGCGGTGCAGGCGCCTGGCGGAACAGCCGGAAGACCCCCGCGCCAGACGCCTTGGGCCGGGGCAGAAGGCCTCGCCATGGACCGTCAATCGCGAGCTGTCAGGCCTCAACCAGGTCATGGAGTACGCCCTGAGCCTGCGCCTGATCAAAGAGAATCCCATCCAGAAATGCGCCCGCCTGCCCGCCAAGGCCCGCAAAGAGTTCTGGCTCCGCAAGGGCGACATCGAGCTGTTCCTGCGTTCGGTCCCGGCGCCCAAGGGGTCGCCGCTCTTCCGGCACCTGGCCGAATTCCTGATCCTGACCGGCGCGCGCATCGGCGAGGCGCTCCTTTTCAACGCCCGCCAGGTGGACTGGCAGCGCCGGGAGGTCGAACTCGTGACCTTCAAGAAGCGGGGGAAGGAACGGGACGCGGTCTATCGCTACCTGTCCATCGACTCTCTCGGGCCGCGCTTCATCAGCCTATTGCGGCGCATGACCCCGCACCCTCGGACCGGGAACTACTTCGCCGGGCGCCGCGGAGAGCCCTTGCCCTACCCCTGGGTCTACAAACACCTGGCGCAGGGAGGGAGGACGGCCGGCTTCGACTGGCTCAGGCCCCACGATCTGCGCCACACATTCGCGATGCACCGGGCCATGGCGATCCGCGATTTCCGCCAGCTGCAGATGGAGCTTGGGCAGGAGGACCCGGCGTCGGTGCAGTCCTACCTGGACAACACGGCCCGGATGCGGAGCGAGGACTCCTTGTTCCGCGCGCCGCCGAGTCCACCGACTTTGACTACAGCGCGATAAAGACAAAGTTATCCCGATAACTTTGTCTTTCGGAACATTCAGACAAGGTTATGAGAGGCGAAGCCATTCGCCCCTTGACGAAAGGCCGTCTTCGATGTATTCTAGTTAAGTAGCAGTTATGCTACTTATATGAAATGGCTTGAGACGCACAAGAAGCTGGCCGCCTCCGGACTCCGCGCCTTCACCGACCGGGAGTTCCGCGCCGTCACCGGGGCGACGCCCGCGTCGGCCAAGTTCCTCCTGATCCGCTACACCCGGAGCGGGCTGCTGCGGCGGCTCAAGCGAGGGCTTTACGCCGTGGAGGGGGAACTGCCCTCGCAGTGGGCCCTCGCCAACCGCCTCTATCGCCCCTCGTATATATCTCTCGAAACGGCCCTCTCCTACCACCACCTGATCCCGGAGACGGTCTACTCGGTCACGTCCGTGACGACGCGCAGCACGCGCGAGTTCGAGGTCTCGGGCGTCAGCTACAGCTACCGCACCCTCAAGCGCAAGGCCTACTTCGGCTACCGCGCGCTCCGACAAGACGGAGAGACGATCCTCATCGCCGAAAAGGCCAAGGCCTTGGCCGACTACCTCTATCTCGCCTATCTGCGGGGAGCGCCGGTCAACTCCCGCCTGCGCTGGAAGGAAGTGCCGCGGCGGGAGCTTTTGGATTGTCTGGCCGCCTTCGAGCATCCGGGGCTGGTGGAATGGTTCAAACATGATCTCAAAATCACAGATCGCCGAATTCAGCGCTGAGTGGCAGACGCAGGAGTTGAGCGTCGCCAGGGAATACGTCCAGCACGTCCTTTTGGACGCTCTGTTCCAGATCAAAGGCGTCGAAAGCAAACTGGCCTTCAAGGGCGGAACGGCCCTCAGGCTTCTGCGCGGCAGTCCGCGCTTCTCGGAAGACCTCGACTTCACCGGCTGGGTCAAGCCTTTCCACGTCGGCAAGTGGATCGAGCAGGCCGCCCGCGAGGCGGGCCGCGCCGGTCTGGACTTCAAGATGCTGGAGTCGAACGAGACCTCTGGAGGCTGGTTCGCCCTGATGGAGGCCCCGGTCTACGACTGGCCGGTCCGCATCGAGTGGAACGTCTCCCTGCGCGCCCAGGGCAAGCCCGCGCCGCACGAGACGGTGCTGGTCTCGACGCCGCTCTGGACGCCGTACTCCGTGACGGCCCTGGAAGTAGACGAGATGGTCGGCGAGAAGGTCGAGGCGCTCCTGCGCCGCAAGGAGCCCCGCGATTTCTATGACATCTACTATCTGCTGCGCGCGCGGCTGGGGATCAAGTCGATCGTCGCCGCCAAACGGCGGCTCCTGGACGAGACGGGCGAGCTGGACGTCAAGGAAGTCGAACGGGAGCTCAAGCAGTTCCTGCCCCGCAATCAGCGGGCCGTCGTCAAGCAGCTGCGGGACATCCTGACGCGAGAGCTCGAACGCCTCTAAAACGACGCAAGAACGATCCGGATTTTTCGAAGACTCGACAGAAAAGTCGACAAAAAAGTTAGAATGACGAGGTCCGGTGGCGGCCGTTAACCATCGGATTCCGTAGAAAAATAAAAGACTTTCGCGGGCGTAGTTCAATGGTAGAACGAGAGCTTCCCAAGCTTTAGACGTGGGTTCGATTCCCATCGCCCGCTCCAATTTCCCGCCCCGTGAGACCCCCCGCCGCCGAGCCGTCTTGTTTCCTTAACGGAGAACGGCTATCCTACGCTCCATGAGGAAGGCTCTGCTGGCCGCGGCCGCGCTGTCGCTGGCGGGCTGCCGTGGCGAGGTCCCTCTGCGCAACGCCCCGCCCGAGCAGGCGATTTCCGCCATCCTAATCGGCGGGCGCATGATCCTGCACAGCGGCGAGACGCGCGACGGCCGCCTGGAGATCGGCTTCGAGACCGACGGGGGCAAGGGCGAGGTCTACCGCGTGCCCGTCTCGGCCGACGAGAACGACCTGTACCTGGTGGAGCCGGGCTCCTACCGCCTGGCACCGACGCGGACCCTGTTCGGTTCCTACAAGCCGACGCTGACCGTGGTCGTGGACGGGCGGACCTACCACCCGCCTTTCCCGCGCGAGCTGATGAGTCTGGGCCCCTACCAGGTGATCCCGTCCAAGGTCCTGGCGCTGGGGGAACTGGTCGTGACCGTGATGCCCGCCTTGCCCGGCCGCCGCCCGGAGGTCCGCGTGACCCTGGACGACGGCGTGGCCGCGCGCCGCGAGCTGGTGCAGGGGATGATCCACGACATGATGGACCCCAACCGCCCCAAGGCGGTGCGCGACAGCGCGATCGCCTGGTCGCGCTCCCTGCAGAACGAGCTGATGAAGATCCTCTCCGAGCAGGACGAGCACCCGCTCTACACCCCCGCGCCGTGAGCGCGGACCTGGGCGTGGACTTGGGCGCCACCTGGCTGCGCGCCTGCCTGGCGAAGGGCGGACGCGAGGTCTGGCTGGAGCGCGTCCCCGCGGTGCCCTGGCGCGAGCTCCCGCGCGCCCTGCGCAAGCTCCTGCGCGCGCGCGGCGTCGCCCGGGTCGGGACCCTGACCGTGGGCGGCACGCGCCTGG
>JAJXTZ010000144.1 GCA_021783355.1 bacterium
CCGGCGAGGCGGGGCTTTTGGGCGCGGCGGAGTCCGGCGGCGCCGGGATGCTGGGCGCGGCGGAGACCGGCGCCGGAGGCGTTTGGGGCTCCATTTCCGAGTTCATCTCCGGCCTGACGGCCACGCTGGCGGGCAAGCTCGCGCTCACGGCGGCGGCGATGCTCGTCATGGGCGGGGCGGGACTGGCGGGCTTGGCGCTCATGCGCGGCTCGGGGCGCGCGCGCTCGTCGAACATGAATCTGGGCGGAATCACGGACAGCATGCGGATCCATTCGGGCGGCCGGGACCGGCTGGGCTTCGTCAACGACGGCAGCCTGCGGTTCGGCGGAGAGAACAAAGCCAAGCCGGCCGCGGCCCCCAAGGTCGCGCAGGCCGCGCCCAAGCCCAAAGTGGAGCCCCAGCCCGACGCCTCCAAGAAGAAGGACGCGGAGAACGCGGGCGCGCCGCTCAACCGCCTGGCGCACAACCTGAGCGGGGCGAAGCTCTCGTCCAGCCTGGGCGGGGATTTCGGCAACAAGAACATCTTCTCGGGCAGCAGCGTCGCGCCCAAGTTCAACGCGGGCATGTCCCAGGTGAACCTCCCGCACATCGCGGCGCAGAAAGGAGTCCTGGGCAATAAGCAGGCCAGCCGCGTGAGCGCGCACGCGAGCTCGCTGGAAATGGGGCGCGGCCGCTCCAGCCGCGCGCTGGGCCAGCTGCGTCTGGCCAAGGGCATGTCCATGCTGGGCGCCGGGTCCCACGGCGAGACCGCCGCGGCCGACGCCGCGGGCGCCTTCGACCAGCAGCAGCCCACCAACGGGAACCTGAGCACCCCCAGCGCGCCGCAGGGCGTGGTGGACTCGCCCTCGGGCGGGACCGGGGCGCCCGACACCTCCATGCCGGGCGCGCCGGCCACCGCGCCGAACACGGTGGGCGACCCCAGCACGCAGAACATGCTGAACCAGATCGGCGCCATGGCCGATCAGGCCGGTCAGATGCAGAAGAAGGGCGAGATGATGCTGGTGATCGGCATGGCCCTCATCGCGCTGGGCAAGTACTTGTGTGGTACCTGGATCGGAGCGACGATCGGCGTTGCTATCATGCTCATCGGGGCCATGGTCGCCGGCATGGGTTACATGATGGAACAGATGGCCTCCCAGATGGCGGCGATGGCCAAGCAGATGGGCCAGCAGGTGGCCTCCCGCGTGGGAACATACCAAGGAGACGTGGTCAACTACTGCACGGACCAGGCCCTTCAGGGGACCTCCGTCAGCAATTGCCAGCCCCCGGACAGCATGACGCACCATACGGACTATCTCCAGAACCAGCAGCAGGACCTCCAGTATCAGAATAACGCCACCCAGAACTCCACCCCGGTGATCGACAACGGGAAGGGTTCGGGCGGCGGGTCCGGCGCCGGCACCACCGGGACGACCCCGTGAGGCGCGGCCACGGATAAAAGACGGTAAAGCGCGGCGGTCGCGATTGACAAGGATGGGTGCGGCCGTTACACTTAGCGGGAAGCCGGTGAGATTCCAGGATTTCGAGCCCGGGCGCGAGCCTGGGGATTAGACGAGGAGAAACCCCAATGGATCAGGCGAAGATCCCGACTCTGAAGGACTCGAAGAAGCCCCAGGTCAAGCTGCGCGGCTTGGGTTCCGGCTTGACCCTGTTCGACCGCTTCAAGCAGTTCAAGAAGAAAGACCTGGCCTTCATCCTGGCCGGCCTGGGCACCCTGTTCATGGCCCCGATGGCCGAGCACTTCATGATGAGCCCGGAGTCCGCGGACGGCACCCTCCAGCAGGGCTGGGGCGGCCACGGCGCGGGGGCGGGCGGCGCCAACACCGGCGGCATCTTCGGCGGCGGCAACGGCCCGTACGAGCCGGGCACCAGCGGCCTGGCTCCGGGCGGCCCCACCGGCGGCGGCTCGGACGTGATCACTCCGCTGAACGTGCGCGACCCTTCCGCCCTGGTCATGGGGCCGGGCGCCACCCAGCAGCCGCCGACCAACTCGGTGGCGCCGCAGACCACCCCTCCCACCGCGCCCGTCACGCACACGGACTCCGATCTGAAGGACGCGCTGGCGGCCTCGGCCCGCGGCGTCGGCGCGGCGGCCCAGAAGGCCCTGCTGCCCGTGCCCAAGATCGCCCTGGGCGGCTCGGGGCTGCACGGCCTTTCCGCCGTCAGCGGCGGCTCCAGCGCGGCCGCGTCCCTGGCCCCGATCTCCTCACAGGGACTGGTGGGCGACAAGGCGGCCCAGGTGGGCGGCCTGACCAACGTGCGTCCCACGGCCAACTACCGGGGCGTGGCGCGCGGTCCGGGCAGCGGTTCCAGCGGCAACGCGGAGGGCCTGGCCGCCGCGGCCAACAAGGCGGCCTCGGCGTTCAACCGCACCGGCTCCGCGGCCACCGACCTGAACACCGCCGCCGCCACCGACATCCCCTCGGGCAAGGGCGGCGGCTTCGGCGGCGTGGGCCAGGGCGGCATCGCCAAGAACGACAAGGGCCCCGGCGGCGACAACAACAAGGACTCCAAGAACACCGGCGAGTCCCTGGCTTTCCTCAAGCAGAAGATGATGATGGAGAAGCAGATGGAGCTGGACTTCAAGAAAAAGGAGGCCAACGACTGGGGCCTTCAGACCGCCCAGTGGCGCAACGACTTCATCAAGAGCATGATCAGCGGCCCGCTGACCGACATCGCCGGCGGCGCGCTCAAGCACATGTGGAGCGGGGGGGATCCCGTCGCCTATTATTGCTATCAGAACACCGTCCAAACGGCGGATGGTCGGGTGACGGCTGCGCCGGGCGCGACGCCGGACACGATTAACGCGAGTCAAATCATCGGAGTCGGCGACATCTCCGGGAGCAAGAGCTCTAAGTCCTTCCACGCCTGCGGGAACACCCTCTGTTACGAGGGGGGCAACGAGCAGGCGTACCCGTACTGTGTCGCGAGCGCGGATGCGCCCGCGTCCAAGGCCCCTCCCGCTGGGCCCAGTAGGGGGGTGGGCAGCCTCGCGGCAGGATTCACGGGCGATGAATGCTCGGCCTTGTCCGACATGACCAGCACGAAGGTCCAGGACAACGTCAAGGTCGTCAACACCGGCGCGCAGACGGCGTTCCTGTCGGCTCAGAAGACGCGCATGCACGAGATCTCCCAGGATCTGGCCAATCTGAGCGGTCAGGGCACCGCGGGTTGCGGCGAAGTGGTCGCCGGTCGGCCGACGGACAACGCGGCGTATTGGCAGGGCGCGGCGAGCGACGCCTTGGTGAAGGCGCTGAACGCTCTCCAGGGAGAGAACAACGCCCCGCCGGTCTCCGACATGACCACGGCGGACGCGCGAACGCCCCTCGCGGAAATCCGCAAGAATGTCGATGACGCGGCGGAAAAATTGAAGAAGTCCGAGAAACTCATCGGGGACTCGAGCGGCATCAACGGTGACGCGGCAAAGGAACCCTCGACCGCCGGGTTGGACGCGACGAAATACGCGACCGTGATCAACACCGCGAATTCCTCCCAGTCCGAGGTCGCCGGAATCTATGCTTCGTTGTCGAAGAAGCAGACGGATCTGAAGGGCGTCTTGGCGGACGCCCAGGCCACGGTTGGGCAGCCGAACGGGGATCAGAACGCCTCGATCGTCGCCGTGAACCTGATCAACGACCAGTTCTTCGATCCGGAGAAGGCCGGCGGCCAGTCCGGCGCGAAGGCGGGTGAGTTGATCCAGGCCGTCAAGGACGCCAATGCGAAGCTGCCGAAAGATCAGCAGATCCCGGTGCCCGCCCTGCCCCCGACCAAGAGCGGGACCCTCGGCACTCAGCCGTCCGGGGTCCTGAGCGAGGCTCAGAGCGCCGTCGACGGGAGCGGCGCGATCGGAACGGCCAAGAACGACCTTAAAGCGGTCGTCAACGCGACGGACCCGAATGCGGCTCAGGCCGCAGCGACCTCCGCGAAAACCGATCTCGCGAATGCCGTCAGCACCGCGACCGAGGTGAGGGGCGCGCAACTCGGGACGGTCCAGGGGTTGACGAGCAAGCTCACGCAAACGGGCGCTACGACCGCCTCGAAATAGGTCTTTAGACCCAGGTAATCTCGGGACGGAGGAGCTACACTTCAAAGCCAGTCGACTTTAGACGCCCGGAGAACGCCATGAAACCCCCCAAACCCGTCATGGCGGCCATTTTGGCCGCGTCCTCGGCGATGCTCGCGTCGCCGAGGCCGTCGTTTGCGGCGACGGCCGCCGACATCCCCTCCTGCCTTAAGTCCCTCCAGAATTCCGACAAGGCCGCGGGCGCCGTCAACATCCTGACCTGCGTGGACCACGCCGATCCCGTCGTCGAGAAGGACATCGGCGACCGCTTGGTCTCTTTCCTCTTCTCTCCCAACTCCGACGGCAAGACCTATGTGACCGACGACCTGCGCACGGCCGACCCGGCCAAGGACCCGGTGCGCCGCGGCTTGGAGGCGGAGGTGCACGCCTGGGTCAAGCAGGCGGACGCGAACAAGGTCGCGTACCTTTATTTCGTGATGGGCCCCGGTGACCAGAACCCGCCCTGGGCCTCCGAGGGAAGCGACAAGTACGGCCTGGCCAAGTTCCTGAAGCCGCGCGGGCCCTGGGTGAAGGACCTGGAGGCCTACCTGGAGCCGTGGACCGCGAGCAAGATCGCCCGGACCGCCTCGGCCGACGACGTGGGCCGCTTCCTCGACGCGACGGCGCACGAGGCCAGCACCGTCCTCTTCCAGAACAAGGACCTGACTTTGGACCAGCTGGCGGCGCGCATCAAGCAGAACGAGACCACCGGCCTCACGCCTCCCACCGAGCACGCCAGCACCCGCAACCCGCTGGACGGCTCGGGCGCGGGCTTCGATTTCCACGCCCTGTACGAGGCCGGCGCCGTGGTGCGCGACATCCAGAGCCCCGGCGACAAGGGCTACCGCCGCGTGTCGATGAAGATCTTCACGCAGAAGAACCCGGACGGGTCCACCCAGAACATGATCTCCATCGTGGACATCACCCCCAACGACCCCAACACGCCCTATCTTCCCAAGCTGATCCCGCTCACGCAGTCCGGCGCCTCGACCTTCGCCTTGAAGGACGGCGGGCGCAAGTACGACCTGAGCGTGACCCAGAAAGACGGCGACACCCAGATCTCCTTCGCCCGCGAGGGCGGCAAGGGGACCGCCATCGCCACCAGCCTGCGCGGCCTGGAGCTGGCCCGCGCCGACCAGGCCGCCTCCGGCGGGACCGTGTCGATCGGCGGCAAGTCCTACTATGTGCTAGGCCAGGGCGGGGCGCACGGCTCGGTCCTGCTCTTCTCCAAGTCCGGGCTCGACGCCGCGCGCGCCGCCGTGCAGAGCGGCGCGGCCAATCCGGCCATCCTGCGCCCGGACGCCATGGCGGACGTGTCCCAGGTGGACCAGGACGGCGTCACCGTGCCCATCCCGGGCCATCCGGACCTGGGGACGCTCGACGGCAAGCCCTATCATCTGGAGTTCGACAACGACCTGAAGATCTGGAAGACGGTCCCCGGCAAGGGCGACCAGCCGGCGCCGCCCAAGACCGCCGCGGCCGCGCCGGGGGCCGCGCCGGGCGCTGGTCCCGCGCCGACGGCCGACCGCGTGGACGCGGCCACCCAGATGGCGGGCTGGGACCCGGGGGATTACAACGACGGCTTCGACGACCAGACCAAGCAGCTGATCCGCATCGCCGCCGCCAAGGCCAGCGGCGCGCTGGAATTCCACGCCGCCTTCTTCGGCCCGGCCAAGGATTGGGCGGCGTCCGAGGGCGTCGGACCCGTGGTCGGCCTGGCCGCGGGCAGCGTGACCAAGCTGTACGGCTTTCATAGCTTCGTGGTGGAGCGCATCGTCCAGGGCGGTCAGACCACGGACCGTTTCTTCTCCGTGCGTCAGTTCGTGGACCTGTTCAAGCAGGGTTCCACCGCCGACAACCTGGGCGCCATGGTCACCTCCGACGCGGGGATGAGCATGCAGGGCATCATCGGCAAGGAGCTGGCGGCGTACATCCTCTCGGACATGATGAAGGCTTCCGACGGCACGGTCCGCAAGTTCCTGACCAACGCCGCGGCCGCCGAGAAGAAGATCGGCGCCGAGTACGTGATCAACGGCAGCGCCGCCACCCTGGTCCTCGCCAACGAGAAGAACACCTATCAGGTCCTCCCGGACCTGACCGCCCCCGGGCAAGTGGGCAGCAACGACGGTCTGTCCGGCCTGAAGGGACCGGGCAGCGTCTTCAGCCTGGTCGGAGGTCCCGGCCTGGACTTCCCGGCCAAGCTCGCGGGCGACGGCGGCAGCGATTGGGTCCTGGGCGCGCAGAGCGCCGACAAGAAGGCCGCCGTCTACAAGGGAACCGAGAAGCAGACCGTGGGCGGCGCCGCCAAGACGGTGGAGGCCTGGGGCCTGATGTTCACCTTCAACACGCCCGGGGGCATGTCGCGCACCCCGGCGCCGATCCCGGTGTTCGGCGACAAAGGCTCCCTGCGCATGAAGCCGCCCTCCTCCTACACCCTGGGCAGCGTGCCGCCCGCCGTGGCCCTCGGGTCCAACGCCCTGATCGAGATGTACAAGGGCTCCACCTCCGCGAAGGGCGCGGTGGCCGTGTACAAGTACCCCGCCAACGACCCGGCCAACGCCAAGGACCCGAAGGGGCGCTGCGTCGCTCCCGTCCTGTGGTGGGGCATGACGGCGGATCAAGCCAAGGCCGACTGTCCCAAGTCCTCGCTCTGAGACGGCCTCCCAAGTTCCTGGGACCTAGGGCCTAGAAGCCCCTGGGTCCGAGGCTCATTTTCCGGTGGGCCTCTGGGCCCTGACAGGGGGACCTTCCTCTGTTAAACTACGGTAGGCCTTTCGGGCCCGTGCATGAGACCCCTCTTCCGGAAATTCGTCGCCTCCTCCGCCGCCGCCGCGGTCGTCCTCGGCGCCGTGCCTCCGGCCGCGTGGGCGGGGGCCGGCGCGGCGGCCGTG
>JAJXTZ010000145.1 GCA_021783355.1 bacterium
CGGGTCCGGGCGCGAGGCGGCGGCCGAGGCCGTCTACTCCCGCCTCGCCGCCGACGACCCCGGCAGCCCCGCCGCGCTGGCCGTGGCCGGGGACGGGCGCTACCAGGCGGAAGATTGGACGGGCGCGGCCGACTTCTACGGCCGCGCGCTGGCCCTGAACCCCGACCTGCCGACGGTCCGCGTGAACTACGGCCTCTCGCTGTACCGGCTGGGGCGGGTGCCCGACGCCGCCGCGCAGTTCGCCCGCGCCGCCCGCGACCGCCCCGACCTCTCCGACGCCTGGCACGACCTGGGCATCTCCCTGGCCCGCCTGGGGCGCTACCGGGAGGCCGACCGCTGCCTGGTCCGGGCCCTGAGCCTGGATCCCTCGCGTCGGGACTCCCGCCGCGCCCGGACCCAGCTGGAGGCTCTCCTCCGCCGGGGGAAATGATAAAATAGCCGTTGTCCTCTAAAATCCTCGTCGTCCGCCTCTCCTCCCTGGGCGACGTCGTCCTCACCGGCCCGGTCTACAAGAGCTTGAAGGCGCATTGGCCGGACGCGCGCGTCAGCGTCCTGGTCAAGCCGGCCTTCGCCCCGGTGCTGGCGGGACATCCCGGCGTGGACGAGGTGATCGCCTACCGCGGCCTGCGCGACGCGCTGGCGCGGGTCCGCGCCGGCGGCTTCACCCACCTGCTCGACCTGCACGGCAACCTGCGCTCGCGCCTGCTCGCCGCCCTGTCCGGGGTGCCCGAGCGCGCGTCCTACCGCAAGGACGCGCTCGCGCGGCGCCTCTTCGTGGCCTTCGGCCGGCCCTCGCCGTCGCTCCAGCGCCACACCGTGGACCGCTACCTGGAGGCCCTCGCCGCCTGGGGCGTGCCTCCTGCGGAGGCCGCGCTCTCCCCCGCCGACTGGGGCCGCCTGCCCGGCGGCGCCGTGCCGGCCGGCCCGGGCGGCGCGCGGCGTGTGCTGGTCCTGCAGACCTCGTTCCTGGGGGACAGCCTGCTGACCCTGCCGCTCTTGCGGCGCCTCAAGGAGAGCCTTCCCGGCGCGCGCGTCAGCGTCCTGACCCTGCCCAAGAACGCGGAGGTGTTCCGCGGCTCGCGCTGGGCCGACGAGGTGATCCTGGACGACAAGCGCGGGCGCCACGCGGGCTTGGGCGGCCTGCGGCGCATCGCCGCGGAGCTGCGCGAGCGCGGCTTCGACCTGGCCGTGATCCCGCACCGCTCGCTGCGCTCGGCGCTGGTCGCCCGGCTGGCGGGCATCCCGCGCCGCGTCGGCTTCGCCTCCAGCGCCGGGCGCTTCCTGCTCACCGACGCGGTCCCGTTCGCCTGGCTCACCCACGACCTGGAGCGCAACCTGGCCCTCGCGCGTCCCCTGGGGGGCGCGGCCGCGCCGGCCTCCGGCGAGGCCCGCTACGTGGTCCCCCCGCCGGTCTCCGCGGGCCTGGCCGCCAAGCTCGCGGCCGCGGGCGCGGGCCCCGCCGACCGCCTGGCCGGCGTGCACCCGGGCGCGGCCTGGGCGACGAAGCGCTGGCTCCCGGAGCGCTACGCGGAGCTCTGCCGCCGGCTGAAGGCGTCCGGCCTGGTCCCGGTCCTGGTCGGCGGCCCCGGCGACGCCGCCCTGGGCGCGGAGATCGCGCGCGCCTCGGGCGCCGCGGACCTGGTGGGCAAGACCGACCTCCTCGAGCTCAAGGAACTGATGGGCCGGCTGTCGCTCTTCGTGACCAACGACTCGGGGCCGATGCACCTGGCCGCGGCCGCGGGCGTGCCGGTGGTGGCCATCTTCGGCGCGACCACGCGCGAGCTGGGCTTCTTTCCTTACGGCGCGGGCCACCAGGTCGTCGAGGCGGAGCTGGCCTGCCGCCCCTGCGGCCTGCACGGCGCGCGCGCCTGCCCCGAGGGGCACTTCCTGTGCATGCGCCTCTTGACCACGGACCGCGTGGAGGCGGCCTGCCGCGCGGCCTTGGCGGGGCGCGGGGCGGCGGCCTGATGCTCGTCCTGCACCTGGAGGACGAGCCCTGGGACTCGGGCCTCGCCCACTACGCGCTGACGCTGGCCGCCGAGCAGGCGCGCCGCGGGGACCGCGTCGCGGTCTGGGGACTCAAGGACTCCCCGGTGCTCAAGGCCGCGGCCGAGGCGGGCCTGGAGACCCGGGCCTGGACCGCCGGCCCGATGGGCTGGGCCGAGATCCCGGCGCTCAAGCGCGCGGCCAAGGCCTTCGCCCCGGAGGTGATCGACGCGCACACGGGCTCGGCGCACGCGCTGGCGCTGATGATCGCGCCGCGCGGGGCGGCGGTGGTGCGCACGCGCGCGGACGCGCGCCCCGCGCACGCCACCTCGCTGACGCGCTGGGCGGCGGGGCGCACCGCCGCCTTCGTCGCGGCGAACTCGGCGCTGAAGGCCAGCCTGGAGGCCGCCTTCCCGAAGGCGCTCGTGCGCCTGGTCCCTCAGGGGATCGCGGGGCCGGAGGAGTGGAGCTCGCCGCCGGGAGCCCCGGTGGCCGGCGTCCTGGCGCGCCTGGACGCGGTCAAGGGGCACGAGGTCCTGCTCGAGGCGGCCCGCCTGCTGCAGCCGCGCGTGCCGGGACTGCGCATCCTCTGCGCGGGCGAGGGGAGCCTGCTCGGGCGCCTGCGTTGGCAGCTGGAGCCGCTCAAGCTCGCGCAGACGGTGCGCTTCCTGGGGCGCGTCCCGGACGCATGGGCCTTCGCGGCCGGCTGCCGCGTCGGGGTCGCGCCCTCCCTGGGCTCCGAGGCGGTCAGCCGCGCGGTGCTGGAGTGGATGGCGGCGGGCCGCGCGGTCGTGGCCTCCCGCGTGGGCGGCATCCCGGACCTGGTCGAGGACGGGGTCACGGGCCTGCTCGTCCCGCCCGGGGACGCGGCGGCCCTGGCGGCGGCGCTGGAGTCCGTGCTGAAGGACCCGGGGCGGGCGGAGGCGATGGGCGCGGCGGGGCGGGCGCGCTGGGAGGAGAGGTTCTCCCCCGCGCCTTTCCTGCGCGAGACGCGGGCGGTCTACGATGAGGCGATCCACTCTCTTCCACGTTGACGGCGAGCGCGGCTTGCGCGGCGGCGAGCGCCAGCTCCTTTACCTGGCGGCGGCCCTGCGCGCGCGCGGGCGGCGCAACGCGGTGTACGCCCGCGCGGGCGGCGAGCTCGAGGAGCAGGCGCGGCGGCTGGGCTTCGAGGTGCGCACGCTCCCGTTCCTGGGCGAGTGGGATCCGGTCTCCGCGTGGCGGCTGGCGCGGGACGCGCGCCGCGAGAGCGCGGTGATCCACGCGCACTCCGCGCACGCGTCCGGCCTCGCCGCGCTCGCGTCCCTGCGCGGAGTCCCCTGCGTGATGCACCGGCGGGTTGATTTCACCGTGGGCCGGGGCTCGGCCTCCTGGAAGTACGGGCGCGCGGGCAAGGTCGTCGCGGTCTCCGGGGCCATCGCGGCGCTCCTGCGCGGGGCGGGCGCGCCCGCGGGGAAGGTCGCCGTCGTGCCGGACGGCCTGCCGGCGAGCGACGAGGAGGCGGCGTGGCTGCAGTGGGACAGGAACCCCTATTCCCCGCCTTCGGACGTGGAACGAACCCGATATCGCCGGATACTCGCGGACGAACTGCGGATCGATCCGGCGACGACTTGGATCGGCAACCTCGCGGCGCTCGTGCCTCACAAGGACCACGACACGCTGATCGCGGCGGCGGTGATCGTCCTGCTCAAGCGCCCAGACGCGCGCTTCCTCATCGCCGGGCGCGGGCCGGAGGAGGCGCGGCTGGCGGCGAGCGTCGCGCGCATGGGCCTGGCGGAGAAGGTCCTCCTCGTCGGCCATCGGGACCCGCTGCCCCTCCTTAAGTCGCTGGACGCGTACGCGCAGTCCTCGTGGGGCGAGGGGATGGGCTCGGTGCTCCTCGAGGCGGCCGCTTGCGCGGTGCCCATCGCCGCCACGCGCGCGGGCGGCATCCCGGAGGTCGTCGCGGACGGGGAGACCGGCCTGCTCGTCGCGCCGCGCGATCCCGAGGCGCTGGCCGGCGCGCTCCTGCGCCTGCTTGGAGAGCCCGCGCTCGCCGCGCGCTTGGCCGCCGAGGGCCGGCGGCGCCTGCCGCGCTTCGGCCTGACCCGGATGGCGGCCGACATGGAGAGGATCTATGACGCCCTCGCTTAGCGCCCTGCTCATCGCCAAGGACGAGGAGGCGGACCTGCCGGGCTGCCTGGAGAGCCTGAAGGGCCTGGCCGCCGAGACGGTGGTCGTCGTCTCCGCGGACACGACCGACCGCACCGAGGCGCTGGCGCGGGCTGCCGGGGCCAGGGTCCTGCGCCGCGCCTTCGACGACTACGCGCGCCAGCGCCAGGCGGGCCTGGACGCCGCGACGGGGGAGTGGTGCCTGTGGGTGGACCCCGACGAGCGCCCGACGCCGGCCTTGGCCGCGGAGATCCGGGCGCTTCTCGCGGGCGCGCCGCGGGCGGCCGCTTACGAGCTCCCGTTCGAGGTGCGCTTCCTGGGCCGGACCCTGCGCTGGGGCGGCCTGGGCTCGGAGTCCCACCTGCGCCTCTTCCGGCGCGCGGGGGCCCGCTTCGTGGGCGGGGCCCTGCACGAGGGGTTGGAGGTTCCCGGCGAGGTCTCGCGCCTTCGCGGCAAGATGATCCACGAGCCGTACCGCGACATCGCGGACTACCTCTCCAAGCTGGACCGCTACACGACGCTGGCGGCGCAGAAGCGCTTCGCCGCGGGCAAGAGGTTCACGCCGCTGCACCACCTGCTGCTGCCCTGGGAATTCTTCGCGCGGGCGGTCCTGAAGCTCGGGATCCTGGACGGATTTCCCGGGCTCGTCTGGGCCGGGCTGTCCGCCTTCCACACCTGGCTCAAATATGTCAAACTCGGCGCCATGCGCGGGGAGGGACGGCGATGATCGGGGCCCTGGCCGCCCTGGGCGCGGCGGCCGCCGCCGGCGCGAGCGCGCGCTGGAACTGGTGGCGGCCCGCGGCGTCCGGCGGGATGCCGACCCTGATGTACCACAAGATCGGGGACGCCCCCCCCGGCTCCCGCCTGGCCAAGCTCTGGGTCACGGAGGCGGATTTCCGCCGCCAGCTGGCCTGGCTCAAGGGGAACGGCTACGAGTCCATCACCTTCGCGGACTGGCGCGACGCGGAGAAGGGGATCAAGCCCCTGCCCGGCAAGCCGGTGCTGATCACCTTCGACGACGGGTACATGAACAACTACGAACGCGCCTACCCGCTCCTGCGCGAGGCCGGCATGAAGGGCTGCGTATTCCTGGTCTACGAGACCATGGACGGCCACAACGCCTGGCACGACCCGGCCGACGAGCCGTGGCTCAAGATGCTGACCTGGTCCCAGATCCGGGAGATGGCTGACTCCGGCGTCATGGAGTTCGGCTCGCACACGATGAGGCACCGCGACTTGGCGGCCCTGCCGCCCGACCAGGTGCGCTGGGAGCTCGTCGAGAGCAAGAAGCGCCTGGAGGACACGCTCGGGCGCGAGACGGTGGGCTTCGCCTACCCGTACGGCTCCGGCGCCTACAAGCCCGAGGTCCGCGCCGCCGCGCGCGCGGCCGGCTACCGCTTCGACTTCTCCATCAAGCAGGGGATCTCCCCGCTCCCCTGGGACCGCGAGAAGGAGGCGGTGCGGCGGCTTCTCATCCGCGGCGACGACACCATGCTGGACTTCCGCCTGAACCTGACGCGCGGGCGCGCCCGCTTCTGACCGTGGCCGACACCTCGACCCCGCCGTCGCGCATCCTGGTCGTCCAGCTGCGGCGCCTCGGCGACGTGATCCTGGCCGAGCCCGCGCTGGAGGCGCTCAAGAAGCGCTGGCCGCAGGCCCGGCTCGACCTCCTGGTCGAGGCGCCCGGGGCCGAGGCCCTGGCGGGCAACCCCGCCCTCGAGGAGGTCCTGGTCTACGACGCGCGCACCCCGCTCCAGGCCCTCTCCTGGGCGCGGCGCGTGCGCGCGCGGCGCTACGACTGGGTGATCGACTTCCTCGCCAACCCCCGCACGGCGCTCCTGACGGCGCTGTCCGGCGCCCGGGTCAAGGCCGGGCCCGCGCACGTGCGCCGGCGCTGGGCCTACAACCTGCTCATGCTCCAGTCCCCCCAGGCCTGCTACGGCGCGCTCGAGAAGGTCCGCTGGCTCAGGGACCTGGGCGTGACCCCGGCCGACGCGCCGGAGCTGCCGCGCCTCTTCCTGGCGGAGCGTCCGGCCTCCCCCGCCAACGTGGTCGGGCTGGTCCCGCCGTCCCGCAAGGAGACGCGGCGGTGGCCCGCGGACAAGTGGATCCGCTTGGGCCGCCTGCTGCGCGAGAAGCACGGCTGCGGCTTGAAGGTCTTCTGGGGCCCCGGCGAGAAGGCCCTGGCCGAGGAGGTCGCGCGCGGCATCGGCGCGGGGGCGGCAATCATCCCGGAGACGCGAGGCATCAAGGACCTGGCGGCCGAGCTCGCCGCCTGCCGCGTGGTGGTCTCCAACTGCGCCGGCCCCAAGCACGTGGCCGTGGGGCTCGGCGTGCCCACGGTGACGGTGCACGGCTCCTCGGATCCGGCCTCCTGGACGCCGGTCCACCCGGACCACCGCTTCGTGCGTCTCGAGGAGCTGGAGTGCATCGGCTGCCGATCGAACGAGTGCCCGTACCATCTCGAGTGCCTGCGCCAGCTCCCGGCCGAGCGCGTCCTGCCCGCCGTCGAGGAACTGCTGGCCCGCGCGGAGGCGAAGGCGTGAGCGGCTGGAACAAGCGCCGCCAGCGCCTGCGCCGCAGCCTGCCCGGCAGGGCCCTGCTCGGCGCGGCCTCGGCCGCCTACGGGGCCGGCGTCCTGGGACGCAAGCTCCTCTACGACCTGAAGATCCTGCGCCGCCGGCGCGTGGACGCGGCGGTGATCTGCATCGGCAACCTGACGGCCGGCGGCACCGGCAAGACCCCGGCGGTCCTGCTCGCCGCCGAGACCCTGCGCCGCCGCGGCCACAGATCGGAA
>JAJXTZ010000146.1 GCA_021783355.1 bacterium
CGGCCGAGCCCGCCCCGCCCGCGCCCGGGCCCGCGCCCGCCGCCGAGAGCCCGCCTCCCGCGTAGCCGCGGCCCCGGACCGTGACCGTCGCGCCCGCCTGCAGGTCGAAGAGGGTCGACGCGTCGACTCTGAGCAGCGGCCCGGGCGCGGCGGCGGCCGGCGCGCCGACGAAGGTCAGGCTCGAGCCCGACTCCAGCAGGAAGGTCCCGGCCGCGATCCCGACCGGCGTGGAGACCTGGACGGCGGAGCCGGCCTGCGCGTCCAGGGTCCCGGCGGCGATCCCGGTGGACAGCAGCAGCGTCGCGCCGGAGCCGAGGGTCAGGGAGTTCACCGCCAGCGGGGCGTCGGTCGCGTAGGTGACCACGAAGGCGGCGCCGATCGTCGCGGCGTCGCCCGCGCCGGGGACCGCGCCGCCCGACCAGTTGAGCCCGGCGCCCCAGTCGCCGAGCGCGCCGCCGGTCCACGAGACCGCGGCGGCGCTCGCCGCGGCGGGCGCGAGGGCGAGCAGGACGGCCGCGAGCAGGCGCCTCACCAGTCCCACCTCACGCCCGCCAGCGCGGTCGTCGCCTGGTACGCGTAGCGGTAGAACTGCTGGAAGCGCTGGTTCGACGAGGCGCTCGCGCGCTGCAGGTCGAAGAGCAGGCTCAGGCGCGGCGACATCGGGTAGGACAGCGCCGCGCCCAGGGTCCACTCGGTGGTGCCCAGCGTCCCGGAGCCGTACGCCCCGTTCCCGTCCTGCGGGGCGCGGTGCGGGTACTCGCGCCGGCGCCAGCCCACGGTCAGCGTGGCCTTGACCGGGCGCTTGCGCGGCCCCACGAACAGCGTGGCCGAGGGCGCGGCGCGCAGCTCGTAGAAGTCGTAGAAGCCGGGCTGGAAGCGGCCCAGCGAGGCGTCGTAGCCGTTCTGGTTCGACGAGTTGGCCGTGACCCCCAGCGTCAGCGCGCCCAGCGCGCGCAGGTCGGCGTTCCACTCGTGCGGCATGCGCGCCGAGAACGACGCGTCGGCCAGCACGTCCTCGCGGGTGCGCGCCGAGAGCTGGCCGTCCTGGCCGACGATGGTCTGGCGCGGGAACTTCGACCAGACGGTGGAGACCTCGCCCGTCCCGATCACGCGCGAGCCCAGCGGCGCGTCGCCGGACAGGAAGAACTGCCAGCCCTGGCGGTCGAGCACGCGGTCGCCGACCAGCTCGCGCGCCAGCGAGCGCCCCTGGAACTGCAGCGCCGCCTGGCTCTCCAGCGACAGGTAGTTGGGGAACGCGGCCTCGAACCAGGCCGCGCCGCCGCGCACCGAGTACGGCGCGCGCGTCAGGTACTCGACCTCCCCGCCCACGCTCCAGCGCCGCTGGTCGAAGAGCCCGCGGCCCCAGGCCTCGTCGCGCGTCTCCTTGAGCAGCTCGATCTCGTAGTCGGCGAAGGGCTTGAAGCGCCAGCGCGACCGCGGGCTCGCCCACACCGAGCGCAGGCCCAGCCGCCCCGCGGCGCGCTCCTGCGCCGGGGTCGCCGTGCCCAGCACGTCGGTCAGGCGGCGCGTGCCCTCGTAGGTCCCGCGCACGGAGGGCAGCAGCGACCAGTTCCCGGTCAGGGGCGCGGCCGGGGCGAACACGGCGTCGGCGTTGCCGGTGAACGCCCCGCGGTCCCCGTCGAAGGCGTGCAGGCCGCCCAAGGCCGTGATCCCGCCCAGCGGCGTCCAGTCCAGCGCGCGGGCCGGGACGGCCGCCGCCGCGAGCAGGACCGCCGCCGCCAGCCGCCTCACGGCAGGGTCCCCGTCTCGATCAGGACGCGCGGCGAGACCAGCACGTCCACCGTCCGCCCGCCGAACTCGGTCGCGGCGGTCGTCAGCTCGAAGCCCTGGCGCAGGAGGGCGGCCTGGTAGGCCGTGCCCGAGGTCGCCGGTCCGAAGGCGTCGCGCGTCGTGACCCCGCCGCCGGGCGCGACCGCGCGCTCGTCGGAGGTCAGCGCGGTCCCGTCGGAGTAGGACTCCAGCGCGGTGACGCGCGCCGCGGAGCCGTCCGGGGCCGTGGCGTTGGAGGTGTAGGACGGCAGGGCCGCCGCCAGGGCGGCCCCGGTGAGCGGGTCGCTCGCCGAGGCCGGGATCGCGTCGGACATCGCCTGCAGGTTCGTCCCGGTCCAGCCGCGCTTGAGGACGCCGTCCGCGTAGAGGCCTCCGCGGTCGAAGAGGGAGCGGTAGACCGGCCGGCCCACGGTGGAGACGAAGGCCCCGGCCGCGGGGTCGAACAGGGCGGCGACGTCGTCGGCGGGGTCGGCGTTGGCGTTGAGGTCCACCTGGTGGCCGCCGGCCGCGCTCTGGGTCAGCACGTCCACGCCGTTGGAGCGCGTGGCGGTGAACGAGGTCAGCGTCCACGGCGCGGGCGCGCCGACGCTGCCGGGCAGGGCCTGGAACACCGGCGCGAGGTCCGCCGGGAGAGCCGCGTCGAAGGTCCCGGTCCACGAGTACCACGACAGGCCCGCGCCGCGGCGCTGGTTCAAGGCGACGAACTCGAAGCGGTCCGGCGCCGCGCGCACGACGAACTCCTCGGCGCGCACCCGGTCGCCGGAGGCGTCGGTCAGCACGCGCCCGAGCTCGTGCTCCTGGCGCCGCAGCTCCGCGCCGGCCAGTTCCTGGACCGCGCCGCGCTCCAGGTCTTCGGAGAGCTCGGCGCGCATGCGCGCCGCGAAGTCCTCCCGGAGGGCGCGCTCCGGGGTCGGCACCAAGGACGGCTCGTGCAGGCCGGCCAGGTCGGCCTCCACGCGTTCGCCGGCGCGCAGGAGCATGGCGCCGCCGGCCGCGCCCTCGACGCCCAGGAGCCCCGCGCGCACCTCGAAGAGGGCGTTGCCCCCGCCGGAGACGGCCGCGCTCCAGTCCGCGGCCAGGCTGCGCACGCGGGCCGTCGCGGTCGGGGCGCGCACCGTCAGCATGCGCGCGCCGAGGTCGCGCGCGCGCAGGCGCAGCGAGCCGAACACCAGGTCGGCCGCTGTCCCGGTCCGGGACTCCTCCAACGCGAACTGGGTGTTGCCCGCCGCCTCCAGCACGGCGCCGCCGTCGAGGGAGACCACGACGCGGGCGTTGAAGCCGGTGCGCACCGAGTCGCCGGAGGCCAGGCGCAGGGGCGCGCGCCGCGCCGGCCGCCAGGCGTCGACGCCGGCGCGCCGCACCATGACCAGCCCCGCGGTCTCGCGCAGGATTGCCGCGCGCGCCGGCGCGGCCGCCGCGAGACCCGCGACTATAAGGATAAGACGCATCCCTCGGAGTGTAGCAGGCCTCGCGCTCCGGTCAACGACGCTTTTGTTACAGAACCCGGACGCGGCCGGAATGCTAGAATGTCCCCAATGACCTCGGACCTTCTCCGCGCCTCGGCCGCCCCCTTCGTCGGCGCCTACCTCCGCGTCCGCGGGGCGCTGGCCTCCCTGGCGGCGGCGTTTTTGATCCTCCTCGTCGGGATGTTCGCCGCGCGCGCCGCGCGCGCCCTCGTCGAGGCCGCGCTGGGCCGCATCCGCCTCGACGAGCACACCAGCCGCGCGGGCTTGAACGAGCTCTTCGCGCGCCTGGGGCTGGGCAAGTCCCCCGTCGCCGTCGCCGCCTTCGTCGTGCACTGGTTCATCCTGGTGGTCTGCCTGGTGGCGGCCGCCAACGCGCTGAACATGCCCATGGTCTCGGAGCTTCTGGAGCGCTTCGCGCAGTTCCTGCCCGCGCTGCTCGCCGCGGTGCTGATCCTCTTCGGCGGCCTGCTCTTCGGCCGCCTGGTCTCGCAGATCCTCTCCAACGCGGCCGAGGCCAACGCGATCCGCGGCGGCCGCGCGGTCGCCGGCGGCGCGTACGCCGTCGTCGTCGGCTACTCCGCGACGGCGGCCCTGGAGCAGCTGGGCGCGCGGCCGGCGCTGGTCCTGTCCGCCGCGCAGATCCTGATGGGGTCGCTGGGCCTGGCGCTGGCGATCGCCTTCGGCCTGGGCGCCAAGGACCTGGCCGCCGACTTCCTGCGCGGCCTGCCCCGCCGCAAGCCCTGAGATGGCGAAGGTCCTGGTCGTCGACGACGAGCCGTCGGTGGTGATGCTGATGCGCTTCGTGCTGGAGAAGGCCGGCCACACGATCTCCGAGGCCCATCACGGGGGCGAGGCGCTGGCCCTGCTCGGCGTGGACCCCGAGGACCCCGCCCGCGACCTGCCGGACGTGATCCTGCTCGACGTGATGATGCCGATCATGGACGGCCTCGCCACGGCCGAGGTCCTGCGCGGCCATCACCGCGCCTCGAAGGTCCCCATCCTGGTGGTGACCGCCAAGGGCGACATGCGCCAGCTCTTCGAGAGCATGCCCCAGGTCGCCGGCTTCTTCCAGAAGCCCTTCGACCCCAAGCTCCTGCGCGAGACGGTCGCGCGTTTCGCCCCCGGCGCCTAGGCGGCGAGAGGACCGCAGGCGGCGGATCGGGTGTGCCGGCTACGGCTCCCGGGCCAACCCGCGGGAGCTCATCGCGTCGCCGGCGGGGGCGGGGGCGGCGCGGACTCGGTCCGCAGGCGGTTCGGGGGGACGGTCATGTGCACCATCGGCAGGCGGGTCACGCCCCGGCGCAACGGGCCCACCGGCGCGGCCGGGGCCCGGGGATCCTCCACGTCGGCGCCCGGGTAGGACGCGACCGGCGCGCCGGGACGCGCGGCGCGGCGAGCCAGCCACGCGCGCCCGATGAACGCGGCAAGGCCCAGCGCCGCGGCGATCACGACGGCTTCAAGGGCGCGTTTCATTCGGCCTAGTCGAGATAGTCTCTCAGCGACTTGCTGCGCGACGGGTGGCGGAGCTTGCGAATCGCCTTGGCCTCGATCTGGCGCACGCGCTCGCGGGTCACCCGGAACAGACGGCCGACCTCCTCGAGCGTGCGCGGGTAGCCGGAGTCGATGCCGAAGCGCAGCTTGATGATCTTCGCCTCGCGGTCGGTCAGCGTGGAGAGGACCTTCTCGATCTCGGTGCGGCGCAGGAAGGTGCCGGCCGAGTTGGACGGAGCCGAGGTGGTCTTGTCCTCGATGAAGTCCTCGAGGTAGGAGTCCTCGTCCTCGCCGATCGGCGTGGCCAGCGAGACCGGCTCCTGCATGATTTTCAGGACGTTCTTCACCTTGTCCATGCTGATGTGCAGCGAGCGCGTGTACTCTTCCAGGGAGGGCTCCCGCCCGTACTCCTGGCGGTAGCGCCGGGTCACCTTCGTGAGCTTGCTGATCAGCTCCTTCATGTGGACCGGGATGCGGATCGTGCGGGCCTGGTCGGCGATCGCGCGGTTGATGGACTGGCGGATCCACCAGGTCGCGTAGGTGGAGAACTTGAAGCCGCGCTTGTACTCGAACTTCTCGACGGCCTTCATCAGGCCCAGGCCGCCCTCCTGGATCAGGTCGGAGAGCTCGAGGTTCGAGTTCACGTGCTTCTTGGCGATGGAGACGACCAGGCGCAGGTTGGCCTTGATCAGCTTGAGCTTGTCCTCCAGGATCGTGTCCTCGAGGCGCACGATCTTGTCGTTGAGCTCCAGGAACCGGTCCAGCGGGATCGGCAGGGTGTTCTGGAGGCGCTGCAGGCGGTCGACGACCGCCTCCATGTTCTCCAGCGCCGCCTCCACGGCCGTCGGGGCGTAGCCGGTCTTGGCCCGGAAGGCCTCCGGGCGCATCTTGCCCTTCTTGACCTGCGCGTAGTAGGTCTTGAGCTCCTCCGGCGTGCAGCCGTAGCGGCGCTGGTAGCGCTCCATCTCGTCGCGGCACTCGTAGATCTTCGAGGCCAGGTTCTTGATCTTGTTGGTCAGGCGCTTGATCTTGTCCTGGTTGAGGTTGAGGCTCACGATGCGCGCGATCACCTGCTTCTTGATCGCCTCGATCTTCTTCTGGAGCTTGATGCGGCGCTGGGGGTTGAGCTTGGGATTCTCCAGCTTGACGCGCAGGACCGCCATCTGCTTCTCGGCCTTGCTGATGAACGACGCGACGGACTTCATCTTGCGGCGCATCCCGGAGAGCTCCGCGGTGGTCTTGCGCCCGCGCGGCATCAGCTCCTTCGGCGTCATCTCCTGCTGCTCGATCAGCGTCTCCCAGGAACGGATCTCGCGCATCGTGACCGGGCTCTCGAGGACGAGCATGCGCAGCTCCTTCTCGCGCTCGCGCACGTTGCGGGCCAGCGTGACCTCCTCCTCTCGGTTGAGGAGCGGCACGCGGCCCATCTCGGACAGGTACATCCGGATGGAGTTGGAGATGTCGGAGGAGCCGCCCCAGTCCTCGGAGAAGCGCTCGCGCTCGGCGACCGGGTGGGACGCCGGCTTCTTGCGGTCGACGACCTCGATGCCGAGGTCCTCGAGCGCCGTCATCAGCTCGTCGACCTCCTCGGTCTTCATGTTCGACACCGAGACCGTGCGGCTGATCTCCTCGAGGGTCAGGTAGCCGTGCTCTTTGCCGAGGTCGATCAGGTTCTTCATCGCCTGGCTCGTCTGGATCGCCATCCGTTGTCTCCTATGGTCCTTGGGTCCGTCAGCGCTTCGTGCCCTTGAGTTCCACGACGAGACGCCGGTACTCGTCGCGCAAGGCCCCGTCCACCGGCCCGCCCGCCCCCATGGACAGGACGATCGGCTCGATCTCCTTGAGCCGCTTCTGCCGCCGCCGCTTGTCCAGCATCGCGCCCAGGACCTCGGCGGGATCGTCGTAGCCCAGCTCGTCGGCCAGCAGGCGCGACGCGGCGCCGCGCTCGGCCGGCGCCAGGGACTCCAGCAGGCGCGGGCCCCAGCCCTTGTCGTACGGGGCGGCGCCGCGCAGGGCGGCCAGGATCGCGCGAGCCGCGTCGGTCTCCAGCGCCTCGTCGGGGACGCGCTCCGCCGAGCCGGGGGTCTTGACGAGCACCCCGAGCAGCTGCAGGTCGGAAAGCCCCAGGTCGGCCGCGCGGAGCGGGGCCGGGCGGGGCGGCGGGG
>JAJXTZ010000147.1 GCA_021783355.1 bacterium
GACGGGGCGGAGGCCGGGGCGGCCGCGGTGGTCCCCCCCTTCACGCCGGAGAAGGTCACCAGCGGGGCGTGGACGCGGACCTTCTCGCCGGGCTTGGCGTGCAGGACGGCGATCGTGCCGGTCTTCGGGCTGGGAATCTCGACCTCGGCCTTGTCGGTGAGCACCGCGGCGAGCGGCTGGTTCTCGGACACCTTGTCGCCGGCCTTGGCCAGCCACTTGACCAACTCGCCCTCGGTTAGGCCCTCGCCCAGGTCGGGGAGGTTGAAGACGAATCCGCCGGCCGGCGCGGCGGCCGGCGCGTCGTTCTTCGCCGCGGCCTTGGTCGCCTTGACCGTCGCGGACTTCTCGGCTTCGGCGGGCGCGGCGGCCTTCGCCGCGGGCTTGCCGTCGCCCGCGACGGTGAAGACGGCCAGCGGGGCGTGGACCCGGACCTTCTCGCCGGGCTTGCCGAAGAGCTTGGCCACGGTCCCGGTCTGGGGGCTGGGGATCTCCACCTCGGCCTTGTCGGTGAGGACGGCGGCCAGCGGCTGGTTCTCCTTGACCGCGTCGCCGACCTTCACGAACCACTTCACGATCTCGCCTTCGGTGAGTCCTTCGCCGAGGTCCGGCAGCTTGAATTCGAAGTCCATGGAGTCCTCTCTCAGGGTTTTAGAAGCTCAGGGCGCGCCGCGCGGCCAGCGTCACGCGGTCGGCGTCCGGGATGTAGTACTGCTCAAGGCGGAAGAGCGGCATGCGCGCGTCCCAGCCGCCGACGCGCTGGACCGGCGCCAGCAGGCGCAGCAGGCCGCGCTCGGCGATCAGGGCCGAGAGCTCGGCCGCCCAGGAGCCCGTGTTCGGGGCCTCGTGGGCGATCACGCAGCGCCCGGTCTTGGCGACCGAGGCCAGGACCGCGTCGAGGTCCAGCGGCGTCAGCGTGCGCAGGTCCAGGAGCTCCACCGAGGCCTTGTCCTCGGCCTCGAGCCGCTCGACGGCCTTCGCGCAGGTCTCGGTCATCGCGCCCCAGGTCAGGATGGTCAGGTCCGTCCCCTCCTTGACCACGCGGGCCTTGCCGATGGGGACCGTGTAGCTCGCTTCCGGCACCTCGCCGACGGCGGCGCGGTAGAGGCGCTTGGGCTCGAAGAAGACCACGGGGTCCGGGTCCGCGATGGCGGCCAGCAGGAGGCCCTTCGCGTCGTAGGGCGTGGACGGGATCACGACCTTGATGCCCGGCGTGTGGCAGAAGTAGGCCTCGGGGCTCTCGGAGTGATGCTCGGGGGCGTGGATCAGGCCGCCGTGCGGGGCGCGCAGGACCAGCGGCACCGACATCCGGCCGCGCGTGCGCGAGCGCAGGCGCCCCAGGTGGCAGACCACCTGGTCCAGCACCGAGGGCAGGAAGCCGTCGAACTGGATCTCCGCCACCGGGCGCAGGCCGTCCACGGCCAGGCCGATCGCGCAGCCCATGATGCCGATCTCGGCCAGCGGCGTGTCCACCACGCGCGCGTCGCCGTACTTCTTCCACAGGCCGTCGGTGGCGCGGAAGACGCCGCCGTTTCGGCCCACGTCCTCGCCCAGGATCATCACGCGCGGGTCGGCGCCCAGCGCCAGGTCCAGGGCCTCGTTGACGGCCTGGACCAAGTTGCGCGTGCGCGTCTTGGCCGGCGCGGCGGCCGCGGGGGTCACGGGAACCTCCCTTCGGCCGGCGGGAGCTCGGTCAGGATCGTGGCGCCGCCCTTGAACTTGAGCAGCTCCTCCAGCTCCGCCCTCTGCTCGATCAGCGCCCGCGGCGCGTGCTCGTAGTTGTTGGCGAGCATGTCCAGCGGGTTGGGCGGCGGGAAGGACTCGTACGCCTCGACCTCGCCGTCGATCCAGGCCTCCGTCGCCTCCGCGAGCGCCTTCTCCTTCTTCTCGTCCCAGAGCTTGCGCGCCGTCAGGAACTTCTTCATCCGCGCGATCGGGTCCCTCTTCTTCCAGGACTCGACCTCCTTGTCCGAGCGGTAGCGCGTCGCGTCGTCGGCGGTGGTGTGGTGGCTGACGCGGTAGGTCTCGCACTCCAGGAGCGTCGGCCCCTCCCCGGCCCGCGCCCGCGCGACGGCGTCGGTCACGGCCTTGTACACGGCCAGCGCGTCGTTGCCGTCCACCTGCAGCCCGGCGACGCCGTAGCCCCAGGCCTTCTGCGCCAGGGTCTCGGACGCGGACTGGCGCTCGCGCGGGACCGAGATGGCCCAGTGGTTGTTCTCGATGAGGTAGATCGCGGGGAGCTTGAACTGGCCGGCGAAGGTCAGGGCCTCGTGCAGGTCGCCTTTCGACGAGGTGCCGTCGCCGCAGTAGGTCAGGGCCACGCCCTTGGTTTTTTTGAGCTTTTCCCCCCAGGCCAGGCCGGCGGCCTGGGTCAGGTGCGTGCCGACCGGGATGGAGAAGATCATGTCGTTGCTGCCGTCGGGGAAATGCGTGCCGCGGTCGTCGCCGGCCCAGTACAGGAGCGCGTAGCGCATCTGCATCCCGCGCGCGAAGTACACGCCGCCGCCGCGGTAGGTCGGGACCACCCAGTCCGTCGGCTTCAAGGCCAGCGGCGGCACGCACTGCGAGGCCTCCTGCCCGGTGATCATCGGATAGGTCCCCAGGCGGCCGGAGCGCTGGAGCTTGACCGCGCGCTCGTCGAAGCGCCGGATCTGGAACATCAGCCGGTACATCTTGAGCAGCAGCTCGTCGGAGACCTTAGGCATCAAGGCCTTGTCCACGGTCCCGTCCGGGGCCAGGATCTCCAGCCTCTGGATCTCCATCCTCGCGACGGTCTTAAGCGGCATCCTTGGCCTCCAGGCGTCCTTTCAGGAAGAGCTCGGCCGCGCGGTACGAAGACCGCACGAAGGGTCCCGACGCGACGAACAGGAACCCCCGCGCGCGGGCGAGCTCCCCGAAGCGCGCGAACTCGTCCGGGTGGACGAACGAATGGACCGGGAGATGATGCCGCGACCCCGTCGGCCTGAGGTACTGGCCCATGGTGATGATGTCGGTCCCGGCCTCGCGGATGTCGTCCAGGGCCGTCAAGACTTCTTCTTCCGTTTCTCCCAGTCCGAGCATGAGGGAAGTCTTCGTCGGCGTCCCCGGCTGATAGATCTTGGAATGCCGCAGGACTTCCAGCGACTGCCGGTAGCCGGCTTTGGCGTCTCTCACCGTCGCCGTCAGCCGTTCGACGCATTCCACGTTATGCGCGACGACGTCCGGCCGCGCGTCCATCACCGTCTCTAAAAGCTTCCGTTCCCCCCTGAAGTCCTGCAGGAGCATCTCGATCCGCATCGCGGGGTTCGCGTCCTTGACGGCGCGGATGCAGGACGCCAAGTGCCCCGCCCCCTGGTCCGGCAGGTCGTCGCGGCAGACCGTGGTCAGCACCGCGTACTCCACCGCCATCTCCTTGAGGGTCAGCGCGAGCTTGGCGGGCTCCTCGGGGTCCGGGAGCGGCGGGCGCAGCGCCGTGTCCACCGAGCAGAAGCGGCAGCCGCGCGTGCAGACCTCGCCCATGATCATGAAGGTGGCCGTGCCGCCGCCCCAGCACTCGGCCAGGTTCGGGCAGCGCGCCTCCTCGCAGACGGTGGCCAGGCCGCGCGAGCGCGAGGCGTCCTTGAGGCGCGCGACGCGCGGGCCGGTCGGCAGCTTGACCTTCAGCCAGGGCGGGAGGGTCGGGCGCGCGGCCGCCGGCTCCATCGTCAGCCGTGCCCCTGCTCCGCCAGCCAGCGCTCGGCCTCGATGGCGGCCTTGCAGCCGGCGCCGGCCGCGGTGATCGCTTGGCGGTAGCGGTGGTCCATCACGTCGCCCGCGGCGAACACGCCCTCCACCGAGGTCCGCGTGCGGTCGTCGGTCGCGATGTAGCCGGCCTCGTCGAGCTTGAGCTGGCCGTTCAGGAAGCCCACGGTGGGCTGATGGCCGATGGCCATGAACACGCCGCCGCACTTCAGCTCGATCTTCGCGCCGGTCTTCAGGTTCTTCAGGCGCACGCCCTCGACCTGCTCGGCGCCCAGGATCTCGTCGATCCCGGAGTCCCAGACGAACGCGATCTTCGGGTTTTTCTTCGCGCGGTCCTGCATGATCTGGGACGCGCGCAGCTGGTCGCGGCGGTGGACGACCGTCACCTTGGCCGCGAAATTGGTCAGGAAGGTGGCCTCCTCCATCGCGGTGTCGCCGCCGCCGACGACGACGACCTCCTTGCCCTTGAAGAAGAAGCCGTCGCAGGTGGCGCAGGCCGACACGCCGTGGCCCATCAGGCGCTTCTCGGACTCGATGTCCAGCCACTTGGCGTTGGCGCCGGTGGCCACGATCAGGGCCTGCGCGGACGCCGCGGTGCCCTCCGAGGTCTCCGCGTAGAACGGCCGGCGCGACAGGTCCGCCTTGGTCACGTACTCGGGGACGATCTTGACGCCCAGGCGCTGGACCTGCTTCTGCATGCGCTCCATCAGCTCCGGGCCCGCGACGGGCTCGGGGAAGCCGGGGAAATTCTCCACGTCGGAGGTGATCATCAGCTGGCCGCCCATGGCGACGCCGCCGAAGATCAGGGGCTCCAGGTTGGCGCGCGCGGCGTAGATGCCGGCGGTGTAGGCGGCCGCGCCGGAGCCGATGATGACGATTTTCTTGGATTCAGCCATGGGCCGATTATAACATTTCGACCTTCGCGCGCCCCGAATGCTAGGATGGACCGCATGGCCGACCGGGTATGGCTGCTGGGCGTCGAGTGCCGCGTGAAGATCGGGGTCCCCCCGACGGAGCGCCGGCGCCGCCAGCGCGTCCTGGTGGACCTGGGCCTGGAGACCGAGACCCGCGCCGCGGCCGCGCGCGACGACTTCCGCGCGGCCGTGGACTACCGGGCCGTCGAGACCCTGGTCCGCGCCGAGGCCGAGGCCGGGGAGCGCGCGCTCCTCGAGACCCTGGCCGAGCGCCTGGCCGCGGCCGTCCTGAAGGCCCAGCCGCGCGTGGCCGCCGCGACCGTGCGCGTGCGCAAGACCCCCGCCGTCATGCCGCGCACGCGCGAGGTCGCCGTCGAGATCCGGAGGACGAGATGATCATCCGCAAGCTCTACCGCTTCGAGGCCAGCCACATCGTGCGCAACTGCTCGTCGGACCGCTGCAAGTACTCGATCCACGGGCACTCGTTCCGCTGCGAGCTGTTCCTGACCGCCGACCGCCTGGACCGCGGCCAGATGGTCTACGACTTCGGCCTGCTCAAGGGGACCGTCAAGGAGTTCCTGGACGCCTTCGACCACGCGGCGCTGTTCTGGGAGCGGGAGTCCGCGGCCTACAAGCGCCTGATCCGGTCCCAGTCGAAGCGCTGGGTCCAGCTCCCTGTCTCGCCGACGGCCGAGCAGCTCTCGCGCGTGATCTTCGCCGCGGTCCAGGCCCTGCTCGACGCCACGGACAAGGTCAACGGGGACGCCACCGCGCGGGTGCACTCGGTGATCCTGCACGAGACCGAGACCGGCTACGCGCAGTGCTTGCGCGAGGACGTCTACGGGGGCGCGCTCGGCGAGGTCGCCCTGAAGCGGATCGTCTTCTCCCCGCAGGTCAAGGCCGAGTGGCGCGACCCGCGGATGTGGGACCGCCTGCTCGCCGGCGGGCGCTTCAAGAACCCGGTCCCGGCCCAGCAGATCCCGGCCCGCTAGGCGATCGAGCGCCCGCCGTCCACGGTCAGTTCCGCCCCCGTCGTGTAGTCGGCGGCGTGCGCCAGGTACAGGCAGGCGCGGGCGACCGCCTCGGGCGTGCCCAGGCGCTTGAGCAGGGTGGCTTCCGAGATCTTCCGCTTCTCCGCCTCGCTCATGCGCTCGGGCGGCAGGACCGGCCCGGGCAGGACCGCGTTGACGCGGATCTCCGGGGCCAGGGCCTTGGCCAGCGCCGCGTTCACGCACAGCAGCGCCGCCTTCGACGCGCAGTACGGCGCGTAGTCGGCGTACGGGCGGCGCCCGGCCCAGTCGGCCACGTTGATGACGATGCCCTCGCCGGAGCGCCGCAGCCACGGCGCGCAGGCCTGAGCCAGGAAGAACGGGGCGCGGGCGTTCAGGGCCATGTGCCGGTCCCAGTCGTCCGGCGTGGCCAGCGCGAACGGCGTCTTCTCGTAGATCGAGGCCGAGTTGACCAGGATGTCGATGCGCCCGAAGCGCCGCGCCACCGCGTCGGCCAGCTTCTCCGGCGAGCGCGGGTCGGCGAGGTCGGCGCGGAAGACCTCGGCGTCGGCCCCGGACAAGGACTTGACCGCGTCGGCCACTCGCCGCGCCTCGGAGGCCGCGGTGCGGTAGTGGACGGCCACGCGCACGCCCTTGGCCGCGAAAGCCAGCGCGATCGTGCGCCCGACGCGGCGCGCGGCGCCGGTGACCAGGGCGACCTTTCCCTCCAGGCTCATCGCGGGGCCCCGGGCGGCGGGAGCTTGTCCGACGGGATCAGGTGCGGCGTGCGCACGGGCTGGGACCCGGGCGCGGGCGCGCCGGCCGGGGTCGCCATCCCCGCCGTCATGATCCGCATCGTCAGCTGCTGGAGCCGCGCCATCCGCTTCTGCGCCTGCGCCTCGCTGACCGCGCCGGGCGCGCCGATCTCCGCGATCAGCTCCTGCATCTCCTTCATGTCGCGCTGCAGCTCGGGGGTCATGTTCTTGGTCAGCGCGGGGTTGGAGAGGACGGGCTTGAGGGCGGCCAGCATCCCGTTGGCGCTCTGCTGGACGGTCTGCGCCTGCGCGGAGACCTCGGCGGCGGCCTGAGGCGCCGGCGCGGCCGCGGGCTCCTCCCCTTCCGGCGCGCGCAGGAGGTCCAGTCCGGACGGGGCGTTCGCCGCGGGCCCGGGCAGGGCGGCGGCCCGGCTCTGCAGGGCCTGCATCTGGCCCTGCAGGTCGGAGACCGCCTGCGCGGCGGCGGCGGCCGGGCGGGCGGCCGCGTAGGC
>JAJXTZ010000013.1 GCA_021783355.1 bacterium
GCCTGCGCCTGCGCGGCCAGGGCGCGCCCGGGCCGGGCGGCGGCGAGGCCGGCGACCTGTACCTGCGCGTGCGTCTTCTGCCGCACCCGGACTTCAAGGTCCGCGGCGCGGACTTGGAGACGGCCGCGCGCTTGATGCCGTGGACCGCGGCGCTGGGCGGAGAGGCCGAGGTGCGCGCGCCGGAGGGCGCGGTCCGCATCAAGATCCCGGCCGGGACGCGCGCGGGACGGGTGTTCCGCCTGGCGGGGCGCGGCCTGGCCAAGGACGGCGGCGGGCGCGGCGACTTGCTGGCCGTCGCGCGCCTGGACCTGCCGGAGCGCGACGACGAGCGCACGCGCGCGGCTTGGCGCGCGCTCAAGGAGGCCGCCGAATGAGCCGCCCGGAGGAGCGCCTGGAGGCCCTGGCCGAGAGGCTGGACCTGGACCCCGAGTTCCTGCGCCTGTGCCTGGAGGCGGGAGTCCTGGAGGCCGTGGACCTGCCCGAGGACCCGGCGTCCGTGGACGCCGCCGAGGCCGCGCGCCTGCGCCGCCTGCGGCGCCTGTGCGGCGGGCTGGGCGTGGACGCGTTCGCGGCGTCGGTGATCGCGGACCTGCTGGAGAGGATGGAGGAGTTGGAGCGGGAGCTGGAGCGCCTGCGCGATTTTTGACCCGGACGGGACCGCGCGAGCGGAGGAGACCCTCATGCAGATCGGGATGGTGGGACTGGGACGGATGGGCGCGGGTCTGGTCAAGCGCCTGACCGAGGACGGGCACGACTGCGTGGTCTACGACCGCGACCTCGCGGCGGCGGAGGCCCTGGCGGGCCCGAAGGTCAAGGCCGCGGCGACCTTGAAGGCGCTGGCGGCGGGACTCTCCGCGCCGCGCGCGGTCTGGGTGATGGTTCCGGCTGCCGTGACCGGCCGCGTGATCGAGGACCTGGCCGCGGTCCTTTCCCCGGGCGACGCGGTGATCGACGGCGGCAACAGCTATTACCGCGACGACCAGGCCCGCGCCAAGGCCTTGGAGGCCCAGGGCCTGCAGTTCGTGGACTGCGGCACCAGCGGCGGCGTGTTCGGCCTGGAGCGCGGCTTCTGCCTGATGATCGGCGGCGAGGCGGCGGCGGTGCGCCGCCTGGACCCCGTCTTCCGGACCCTGGCCCCGGGCGCGGACTCCGCGCCGCGCACGCCGGGCCTTTCCGGCGAACCGTCGTCCGCCGAGCGCGGCTACCTGCACTGCGGCCCCGCCGGGGCCGGTCACTTCGTCAAGATGGTTCACAACGGCATCGAGTACGGCGTGATGGCCGCCTACGCCGAGGGCCTGAACATCCTGAAGAACGCCGACGCGGGCCTGCGCGGGCGCGAGGCCGACGCGGAAACGGCGCCCCTGCGCGAGCCCGAGGCGTACTCGTACCGCCTCGACCTGCCGCGGGTGGCCGAGGTGTGGCGGCGCGGCAGCGTGATCGCCTCCTGGCTGCTGGACCTGACCGCGGCGGCTCTCGCCGCCGACCCGGAGCTCAAGGGCTTCTCGGGGCGCGTGTCGGACTCCGGCGAGGGGCGCTGGACGGCCCGCGCCGCCGTGGACGAGGGCGTGCCGGCGCCGGTGCTGACGGCCGCGCTCTTCGAGCGCTTCGCGTCGCGCGGGAACGGCGACTACGCCGGCAAGGTGCTCTCGGCGATGCGCAAGGAGTTCGGCGGGCACGACGAGAAGGCGGCGGGAGGCGCGCAGTGAGCGCCCCGGCGCCGTCCGACGCGCTGGTCTGCTTCGGCATCACCGGGGACCTGGCGCACAAGATGACCTTCCCCGCCCTGTACGCGATGGTCAAGCGCGGGACGCTCACCGTCCCCGTGGTGGGCGTCGCGTTCTCCCACTGGGACCTGGAGAGGCTCAAGCTGCGCGCCAAGGACTCCCTCCAGCTCGCCGGCGTGTCCGTCGAGCCCGAGGTCCTGGACCGCCTTCTCGGCCTGCTGCGCTACGTGGACGGGGACTACAATTCCCCGGCCACCTTCGCCGCGGTCAGGAAGGCGCTGGGCGGAGCCAAGCGTCCCACGCACTACCTGGCGATCCCGCCCGTGCTCTTCTCCACGGTGATCGAGGGCCTGGCGGCCTCCGGCCTGGCCGCGGACGCCCGCGTGGTGGTGGAGAAGCCCTTCGGCCGCGATCTGGCCTCCGCGCGCGCGCTCAACGCCGTGGCGCGCGCCGCCTTCCCCGAGGACGCGATCTTCCGCATCGATCACTTCCTGGGCAAGGAGGCGATCATGAACATCCTGTACTTCCGGTTCGCCAACTCCTTCCTGGAGCCGATCTGGAACCGCCAATACGTGGCCAGCGTGCAGGTGACGCTGGCCGAGAGCTTCGGCGTGGCCGGGCGCGGCGCGTTCTACGAGACCGCCGGCTGCCTGCGCGACGTGATCGAGAACCACCTGTTCCAGATCGTGGCCCTGCTGGCGATGGAGCCCCCGGCCTATCGGGGCTACGGCGCCCTGCACGCCGAGAAGGCCAAGGTGTTCAAGGCGATGCGCCCGGTCGGCGCCGGGGACTTGGTGCGCGGGCAGTTCCGCGGCTACCGCGACGAGCCCGGCGTGGCCAAGGACTCCACGGTGGAGACCTTCTGCGCGGCGCGCCTCTTCATCGACTCCTGGCGCTGGGCGGGCGTGCCGTTCTACCTGCGCTCGGGGAAATGCCTGCCCGCGGACTTCGCCGAGGTCGTGGTCGCCTTGAAGCCGCCCCCGCAGGCGCTGTTCGAGGACTCCATCCCGGCCTCGGGGCCCGGCAACTACCTGCGCCTGCGCCTACAGCCGCGCTCGGCGGTGGCGCTGGCCGCGCGCGTCAAGCGCGCGGGCGAGGAATTCGTCGGGGATCAGAAGGAGCTCTTTCTCCTGGACGAGCAGGCCGGGGAGGAAGCGCCTTACGAGCGCCTGCTGGGCGACGCGCTGGCCGGCAACGGGGCGCTCTTCACGCGCGAGGACTCCGTCGAGGCGGCCTGGTCCGTGGTGGATCCGGTGCTCAATGCCCTGCCGCCTGTGCGCCCGTACGAGCCGGGCACCTGGGGCCCGCGCGAGGCCGACGAGCTGGCGGCGGCCGACGGCGGCTGGCTGACCCCGCCGGGCAGCTGAGTCAGGGCCGCTCGACCGCGCCGCTGTCGTAGAGGCGCTGGAGATGCGCCTCCAGCCGCTCGTCGAAGCGGCGCTTGAGCTCCTCGGTCCGCGCGGCGAAGGCGGCGCGCTGCTCGCCCTCCTTGCGGACTTTGGAGTCGTACTCCAGGAAGTCCAGCGCCGCCTTCTGATCCGCGCGCGCGATCCGGCCGCGCCCCCGCGCGCGCCGATGCAGGCTCATGCGCGCGAGGTGGAAGCGCCAGTAGGTCCGGCTCTGGACCGGAGCGTTCAGCGCGCGCGCGGGCGTATGGCACTCGCCGCAGGCGCGGTGGAAGACCGCGTAATCGGCGCGCATCTCCGCCGGGTAGGCGGAGACGTCCACCGCGTCGGGCCCCAGGTCCATGTAGAAGACCTCGGCGCCGTCCTCCGCCGCCGCGCGGGGGTGATACGACCAGCGCAGGTGCGTGCAGGCCGCCGCGCCCAGGACCGCCGCCAGCGCCAGCGCCGACGCTCGTGTCATGACGCTCCTCCGGTCCTCGTCTTCATCCAGGCAACGAGCCTGCCGCCGCGGCCGCGGCGTTGCGCCCGGGGAGGGCGGCATGATCTTCGTGGTTCAAGAGCATCACGGCAAGCGCCTGCATTGGGACTTCCGGTTGGAGGCCGGCGGGGTCCTCAAGTCCTGGGCCGTGCCTCGCGGCCCCTCGCTGGACCCGTCCCAGCGCCGGCTGGCGATCCAGGTCCCCGACCATGCCCTGTCCTGCGCGGAGTACGAGGGGATCCTCCCGGCCGGCTCCTACGGCGCCGGCGCGGTGCTGACCTGGGACCGGGGCGAGTACGACGCGGTGGACCCGGCGGATCCTGTGGAAGGTCTCGCGCGGGGGCGGCTGGTCTTGCGCTTGAGAGGGCGCACGCTCCGGGGGCTGTTCGCGCTCGCGCGGCTGGCGGGACCGGGGCGGGAGAACTCCTGGCTCCTGATCAAGGAACGCGACGAGCACGCCCGCCCGGGCTGGAAGACGCCCGCGCGCTTGACCCCGGCGCGAGCGCGGCGCTTGCGCGCGGCCCCGCCGCCCCGAGGCGCGTCCGGCTAGAGCGGGCGGCGCAGGAGCAGGATCGCCGCCAGGACCAGGACCAGCACGCCGAGGAGCTTGTCGTGGACGCACATCCCGGGCTTGGCCCGGCACGACGCCTTGGGGCAGATCAGGGACATGGGCGCCTCCTCAGGGCTACGCCGCGGCGAGCCTGCTCCGCGCGGGCAGCAGCGCCGCGGCCGGCTTCTCCGACGCGGCGCACGCGGCCGGGAAAGTCTGCGTCTTGCCGATCTCGGCCAAGGTCTCCACGATGCGCTCCGGGCGGCCCCAGTCGCTCCAGTGCACGCCGGTCATCGGCAGGGCCACGCTCCAGCCCGCGGCCGGCGTCAGCAGGCCGCGGGAGAAGTTGACCGAGGGCATCCCGCGGTAAGCGAGCTCCAGGGCCTCGTCCTCCTCGGGCCGCCCCAGCCACCAGCGCAGGGCCGCGAAGCGCTCGGTCATCTCCGGGTGGTGGGCGTGCGCCAGGTCCCACAGGGCCTGGGCGCGGGCCACGACGATCATGGTGTTCCACAGCCCGCCGGCGGCGTGCAGGGCCGCGGCCTCGGCGGCCGGGGGCTTCTCGCGGAAGCCGCGCACCAGCCTGGGACCGCCGGGCGAGAGCGCGGTCCCCGGGGTGATCCAGCCGTAGTCCGGCTCGGCGCGGTCGGGCGTGGCGGCCAGCAGGACCAGCTGCCCCGGCAGGCGCTCGGCCAGGGCGAAGGCCTCCTCCATCAGCTCCCGGAAGCGCTCGCGGGGATGGATGAAATGGTCCGAGGGCATGATGGCGACCAAGGCCTGCGGGTCGCGGGCCAGCGCGTAGGTCAGGGGGAGGAAGACCCCCGGCGCGGTGTCGCGGCGCTCGGGCTGGGCCAGGATCTTGCCCGGCAGGCGCAGGCGGCGGGGCAGGCGCAGGTAGCGGCGGTGGTCGCGGTTGATGACGGTGACGACGCGCTCGGGCGGGACCAGGTCCAGGGCCCGGCGGCAGGTGTGCTCCAGCATGGTGCGCTTCCCGGCGAAGGCGCAGTACTGCTTGGGGCGCGGGTAGCCCAGCCAGCGCTGGACGAAGGCCTGCATGCGCTGGCCGTCGCCCCCGGACAGGACCAGGGCCCAGCGTCCCGGCTTGCGTGATTTCGAACAGGTCATGCGCGTCTCCTCCCCCCCCGGAGCGCCGTCCGGAGCGTCGGGCCCAGGCGAGGCTGGGGCTTAAGACCTGGTGGTCGCAACGAAACTGCTAGTTACAATACTTATGGACGACTCGTTGCGGGGAGCAGGGCCGTGGGCGCCCTCACGCGGTGCCCGGGGTCCTGCAGAGGGGGAAAACATATGCCCGCCGTCATCGCCAAGAAGCGCGCCGCGGCCGTCGCCGCCAAGCCGTCCGTCGATTATCCGCAAAGGAACGAGACCGTGGTCTCCGAGTCCTACGCCATCCGCGTCACCGTCCCGGACGGGACGCTGGGCGTGGAGGTCTCCATCAACGACGGACCGTGGCACGCCTGCCGCCCGGCCGCCGGGCATTGGTGGTTCGACTGGTCGGGCTTCGGCGAGGGCCGCCACGAGATCGTCGCGCGCCACGCCCTGCCGGACGGCCGCTCGGTCCGTTCCGAGTCGCGCAAGATCGCGGTGCGCAAGGCGTCCGCTCAGGGCGCGTAGCGCCGCGACAGGCGCAGGGCCAGGCGCGCCGCGGCCGGGGACTTGGAACCCCGGCCCGCGCGGATCACGCTCCAGGCCTGGGCGGCTTGCGGCGAACCGGGGGCCGCGCGCGTCAGCGCGCCCTCGGCCATCTTGAGCGCGACCAGGGACGGATAGGCGAGCGTCACCGCGTCGCCGGGGTCCTCGTCGCCGCGATCCCCGGGCGCGGGCAGGCGCGCGCAGTCCGCCAGGCTCAGGCAGGGCGGCTCGGCCGCCGCGGCGCGCAGGAAGGCCCAGTCCCGCGCGTCCGCGAGGCTGCGCCCCAGCAGGTAGACGATGGTCCCCCGCTCGTTGCGCGCCTCCGGCGGGAGCGCCGCGTACTCGCGGCGCAGCAGGGCCTTGTCGGCGGGCGTCAGGTCCCGGAAATCGGAGTCGAGGCGCGGGTCGTTGTCGTCGCGCGAGGCCAGGATCTCGCGCAGGACGGCCAGTTTCGCGCGGGCCTCGGCCGGGGGGGCGGGCGGCGCGGGCGGGAGGCCGGCCCGCCAGACCAGGACCGCGAGCGCGGCCAGCGCGCACGCGGTCCTGGCGGCGTTCCTCATTATTTGTAGAGGTCGTCCGTCATTTGGCGCTTGGCGTCCGCGCCGGTGATGCGGCCCATCTGGTCGTCGGCGTAGAGGCCGGCGTCCATCTTCACCTTGTCGGTGCAGTTGGTGCAGAACTTCTGGATGTTCTTGAGCATGATGGTCGACGAGCCGTACGACCCGAACGGCGTCGTGTCGCAGGCGGGCTCGCCGGCGAGCGACGCGCCGGTCCAGATGCTCTTCATGTCGTTGCCGTTGGCGTCCAGGAACGGGTCCGGGCAGTACGCGTGCGGCCAGTTGCCGTTGTCGGTCTCGGTGTGCCGGGCCTCGTGGAAGACGACCATGAGCCGCGCGATCTGCGGGTGGCTGAACTTGATGTAGTTCTGGGTCAGCCACATTTTGGAAGGGTCCTGGAACGGGATCACGCAGGCCACGGCCTTGGCGCTGCCGCAGTCGTTCAAGCCCACCGAGGTCACGCGGTCGCGGAACCACGCGTCGTAGGTGGGTCCGTCCACGGCGCCGAAGATGCGCCGGTGCAGCGGCGTGGCGCCGGAGCCTTGGATGGTCTTGACGAAGGCCAGGTCCTTGAGCATCTGGGCCTTGATCGCGGCCGGGACGTCGGAGTCGAAGTCCAGCGCCCCCGAGGCGGAGGCGCGGCGCTCGGTCCCGAAGCGCTCCGCGGCCGCGCGCGCCTGCGCCGGGGAGAAGTAGTACAGGTCCGCGCCGGACTGCTTCAGCGGGCGGACGGCGGCGGCCGGCGGGACCGGGACGGCGGCGGAGACCGGCGTGGGCAGGAGCGCGGCGGCGGCCTTCAGGGCGCCGACGCCGGAGACGGGCGCGGCGCCGTCTCCGTCGAAGAAGCTCCCGCGGCGCTGGGACGCGAACGACGGCGCGGCGAGGACGGCCAAGCCCAGGACCAGGAACGCCCGGGCGGGAACGGATCGGACCATGGAACACCTCCGAAGTGAGCGCCGCGACCCCTCGCGGCGTGCGGCGGCTGATTCTAGCATTATGCGGGACCGAAGGTCCCGGCGTCGTGGGCCTTTTGGCCCCGCGGGAACTAGGCCCTTCGGCGCGGCGTCAGCGGCGGCCGCGCTCGCGGCCGGGGCGGATCAGGAGGACCATGCCGGGGCGCAGGAGGCGCGCGCGGCGGATCTTGTTGGTCTTCATCAGGGCGCGCACGGTGGTGTGGTGCAGGCGCGCGATGCGGCCCAGGAAGTCGCCGCGCCGCACGCGGTAGCGGACCAGCGTGGGTCCGGGGTTCCAGTCCTTGACCGCGGCGAGCTTCGCCAGGAAGGCGTCCTTGGTCCCCTTGGGCACGCGCAGGACGAAGCCCGGGCGGCCCTTCGGAGTGGCCCAGGCGCGCAGGGCGGGGTTGAGGGCGTGCAGCGCCGCCTCCGGGACGCCCGCGCAGCGCGCGGCGACGGAGAGGTCCAGCGAGCGCGGCAGCGGGACCTCGTCGTAGGCGACGGGCTCGTCGTACTTCGGGTGCAGGCCGTAGCGCTCCGGGTGCTCGCCGATCAGCACGCAGGCCATGAACTTGGGCACGTAGTGGTGCGTCTGCCGCGGGAGCGCGTTGCGGTCGGCCAGGCTCTGGAAGTCGGTGGAGCGGCTCCACTTCATGTCCTGGCCCAGGCCGCCCTCGCCGCGGTTGTAGGCGGCCAGCGCCAGGTTCCAGTCCCCGAACCACTGGTACAGGTCGGACAGATAATGGAGGGCCGCGGCGGTGGCCTTCTGCGGGTCGTAGCGCTCGTCCACCCAGTACGAGACCTCCAGGCCGTACTTGCGCGCGGTGCCGGGCATGAACTGCCACAGGCCGACGGCGCCGGACGGCGAGCGCGCGTCCAGCTTGTACTCGCTCTCGGTCATCACCAGGTAGAAGAGCTCCGGCGGCAGGCCCTGCGCCTTCAGCGCGGACTGGATCATCGCCCGGTAGCGGCCGGAGCGGGCCAGGGCCTCCTCCACGGTGCGCGGGCGCTGGCGCGTGTAGATCTGCAGGAAGCGCCGGGTGATCGGGTCGGAGGCGTCGACGCGGATGGCGCCGCGCTCGCGGTTGGGGCCCTCGCCGCGGGCGGCGGCGCTGGAGGCGCCCAGGGCTGCGTCGGGGACGTCCAGGCCGGTCGGGGCCTCGGAGTCGTCGGGTGCGTCGGCCTCCTCGCGGGTCCGGATCTTCTCCAGCATTCCGGAGAAGTCGGCGTGGAGGGCCGCGGGGAGAGTCGCGTCGTCCAGACGGGACACCACCAGCGCGAAGGCCTGGTTGAGCTCGCGGCGGCCGGTGGCCGGGTCCCCGGCCTGGAAGCGCTTGAGTCCCGACTCATAGGCGTTCTCGGCTTGGCGCAGGCCGTCGTCCAGGCCGCCGGCGGCCTGGCTGCTGGCGGCCACGGCATCCTTCAGGCGGGGTTTGCGGGAGAACCAGGACGCGCCGGCGGGGGCGGCGGACAAGAGCAGGGCGCAGGCCGCGGCGGCGAGGGAAGAAGGTCTCACGGGCGTTCTCATTCTAGGAAATGCGGCCGCACCCCGGAAACACAAAACCCCTGGGCTTTGCTCGCCCAAGGGCCGGTCCCGACATTTCTCGTCTCGGGTTCGAAACCGCGAATCTAAAAGCTAGTATAGCAGGGCGCCGGAGCCGACGCAAGCCCTCCGTCCGGCGCGGGAGGAGAGCATGAAGACGCGCGTGGAACTGCGCCGCCGGGAGCAGGCGTTCCGGACCGAGCTGGACTGGCTGGAGTCGCGCCATAGCTTCAGCTTCGGGCCGCATCACGACCCGAAGAACACCCACCACGGCCTCCTGCTGGTCAGCAACGACGACGTGATCCGCGCGGGCACGGGCTTCTCCACGCACCCGCACCGGGACATGGAGATCGTCACCTGGGTGCTCGACGGCGAGCTCGAGCACAAGGACTCCGAGGGCCACCGCGGGATCATCTACCCGGGGCTGGCCCAGCGCATGAGCGCGGGCACCGGCATCTGGCACTCGGAGATGAACCCGCGCGCGGACAAGGACGTGCGCCTGGTCCAGATGTGGGTGCCGCCCGACGAGGAGGGCGTCAAGCCCGGCTACCAGCAGCTCGACGTCAACGGCGAGCTGGCCAAGGGCGGCCTGGTGCCCATCGCCTCCGGCCGCGGCCACGACGCCGCGATCGCGATCCGCCAGAAGGGCGCGGTGCTCTGGGGCGGACGCTTGAAGCCCGGCGAGTCCGCGCGCGTGCCGGAGGGCCGGCACGCGCACCTCTACGTCGCCAAGGGCGCCGTCGCCTTGGAGGGCGCCGGCGGCCTCGGCGAGGGCGACGCCGCGCGCCTCACCGCGGCCGGGACGCCCGCGCTGACCGCGGACGCGGCGCGCGGCGCCGAGGTCCTGATCTGGGTCACGGAGTGACCGTCATGAAGACCGACGCCCCCCGCATCCTGGCGTTCGCCGGGAGCCTGCGCAAAGGCTCGCTGAACAAGAAGGCCGCGTCCGCCGCCGCCGCGCTGGCGCGCGCGGCGGGCGCCGAGGTCACGCTGATCGACCTGGCCGACTACCCCCTGCCCGTCTACGACGGCGACCTGGAGGAGCGCGAAGGGCTGCCGGAAGGCGCGCGCCGCTTGAAGGCGCTGTTCAAAGAGCACGACGGCCTGCTGATCTCCGCGCCGGAGTACAACGGCTCCATCCCGGGCCCGCTCAAGAACGCGATCGACTGGGTCTCGCGCGCGGAGGAGGGGGAGAAGCCCTTGGCCGCCTTCGCGGGCAAGACCGGCGCGGTGATGAGCGCCTCCCCCGGCGCGCTGGGCGGCCTGCGCGGGCTGGCCGTCCTGCGCGCCGTGCTGGAGGGCCTGGGCGTCATGCTGGTGCCGCAGCAGGTCGCCGTCTCCGCGGCCCACGAGGCGTTCGCCGAGGACGGGAGCTTTAAGGACCCGCGCCGCGCGGCGGCGGTCCAGGCCATGGTCGAGCGCCTGGCCGCGGTCCTGCGCGCGCTGGGCGCCCGGAGGTAGCGTGCCCGCGGACCTGATGTTCCGCGCCTTCGCCGACGAGACGCGCCTGCGCCTGCTGCACCTGCTCTCGCGCCGCGAGGAGCTCTGCGTCTGCGACCTGCAGAAGGTCCTGGGTCTCTCCCAGCCCAAGGTCTCCCGGCACCTGGCCTACCTGCGCCGCGCGGGCCTGGTGACCGCCCGCCGCCAGGGGCTGTGGAAGCATTACGCGCTGGCCGCGCCGCGCGGCGGCTTCCACCGCGGGCTGGTGGGCTGCCTGCGCGGCTGCTTCGCCGACGCGGAGGTCCTGCGCCGCGACCGGCGCGCCTTGGACCGATTGGGCGCGCGGCGGCGCGCCTGCCGCTGATTCTTTCTTTCCCGTTTATATGCGCATAAACATATATACTAGGCGCGTGAGGAAGAGAGCCCTGTTCGTCTGCGTGGAGAACTCCTGCCGCAGCCAGATGGCGGAGGGCTTCGCGCGCGCGCTGGGCGGCGGCGCCCTGGAGGCTCACAGCGCCGGCTCGCGCCCCTCGGGCGCGGTCAACCCGCGCGCGGCGGCGTTCATGAAGGAGAAGGGCGTGGACCTCGGCCTCCAGCGCTCCAAGGGCCTGGCGGAACTGCCGCCCGGGCCCTGGGACTACCTGGTCACGATGGGCTGCGGCGACGCCTGCCCGTCCCTGCCGGCCCAGGAGCGCCGGGACTGGGCCCTGCCCGACCCCAAGGGCTTGGACGACGCGGGCTTCCGCGCGGTGCGCGGCGAGATCGAGGCCCGGGTGCGGGCGCTGATCGCGGAGGCGGCGTGAGCGCGCCTGCGCGGGGCGCGGCCGCGCGGCTCTCGTTCCTGGACCGCTACCTGACGGGGTGGATCTTCGGGGCGATGGCGCTGGGCGTGGTCCTGGGGCGCTTCGTCCCCGCGGTGCCGGCCTGGATCGGGCGCTTCCAGTCCGGGACCATCAACCTCCCGATCGCGGCCGGGCTGATCCTGATGATGTATCCGCCGCTGGCCAAGGTCCGCTACGAGGAGCTCGGCGACGCGTTCGGCGACAAGCGTCTGCTGGGGCTGTCCCTGCTCCAGAACTGGGTGATCGGCCCGGTGCTGATGTTCGGGCTGGCGGTACTCTTCCTGCGCGGGCGCCCGGCGCTGATGGAAGGGCTCATCCTGATCGGCCTGGCGCGCTGCATCGCGATGGTGGTCGTGTGGAACGACCTGGCCGAAGGCGACGCCGAGTACGCGGCGGGGCTGGTGGCCTTGAACAGCGTCTTCCAGGTGCTCTTCTTCGGCGTCTACGCCTGGCTCTTCGTGACCGTCCTGCCGCCGCTGCTGGGCCTGCCGGGCGCGGCGGTGCCGGTGGGCATGGGCGAGATCGCCAAGAGCGTGGCGGTGTACCTGGGCGTGCCGTTCCTGGGCGGCCTGCTCACGCGCCTGGTCCTGCGCCGCGCCAAGGGGGACGCCTGGTACCGCGAGCGCTTCCTGCCCGCCTTGAGCCCGCTGACGCTGGTCTTTCTGCTCTTCACGATCACGGTGATGTTCAGCCTGAAGGGGGCCGAGATGCTGCGCCTGCCTCTCGACATCCTGCGCGTGGCCGCGCCGCTGCTGGTCTACTTCGGGGCGATGTTCGCGGTCAGCTTCTGGCTCGCCCGCCGCGCCGGCGCGGATTACCCGCGCACCGCGGCGCTGTCCTTCACCGCGGCCAGCAACAACTTCGAGCTGGCGATCGCCGTGGCGGTCGCGGTGTTCGGGCTCGGCTCGGGACAGGCCTTCGCGGCGGTGATCGGCCCGCTCGTCGAGGTCCCGGCGCTGATCGCGCTGGTGGACGTCTCGCTGGCGCTGAAGAAGCGGCTGTTCTAGCGCCGGGGCGAGGTGTAGCGCGCCGCGTGCGAGTCGCGGCAGCGCCCCAGCAGGCGGCAGCCCACGCCGAACAGGGTCAGGCCGGCCAGGACGAAGGCGGCGGTCATCGCGGGCGTCCAGGCGCTGCCCAGCGCGGTGCCCATCCTGGCGTTCAAGTCCACGGCGGCGGCGATCGCGTTCATCGGAAGACTCCTGCCGCGCGGGGCGGCGTCCACGCCGCTCTCCCGCGGACGGCGCGGGAGCGGCGGCGGCGCGATCAGGAGTTTCGAGCTGAAGGGGGGGCGGCGGGGCGCGACTGGTTCCTGGGCGGCTCTTCCAGTGTAACACCGCCGACGGGGCTCCGCCAGGCCTCGGCGGCGAACAAACGGCGAATTCGGCGCCGCCTGCGCGTCAGCGGCGCTCTTCCAATTCTTCCCAGCGCGCGAACAGCGCGTCCACCCGGGCCTGGGCGGCCTGCGCGGCGGCGTGGCGCTCGGCCAGCGCGGCGGCGTCGGCGGCGACCGCGGGGTCCTCCAGCGCGGCGCGGGCCGCGGCGGCCTGGGCCTCTGCGGCGGCGATGGCGGCCTCCATGCGCTTGAGCTCCTTGGCCTCCTTGGGCGTCAGGCGGGAGGAGTCGTCCGCGCGTCCCGCGCGGCGCGGGGCGCCGGAGGCGGCCGCGGCGTCGGCGCGGCGGTCCTCCCACTGGCCCAGATCGGCGTAGAAGTCCGCCCCGCCCGCGCCGTCGAGCGCCAGGATCCCGGTGCTGACGCGGTCGAGCAGGTAGCGGTCGTGGGAGACCAGGACCACCGCGCCGGGGAACTCCTTGAGGCTCGCCTCCAGGACCTCCAGCGAGGGCAGGTCCAGGTCGTTGGTGGGCTCGTCGAGGAGGAGGAGGTCGGCGGGCTCCAGCATCAGGTTGGCGATCAGCACGCGCGCCTGCTCGCCGCCGGAGAGGAGGCGCAGGGGGCGCTCCAACTGGTCCTGGCGGAACAGGAAGCGCGCGGCCCAGCCGGCCACGTGCAGGCGGGAGCCCTTGAACTCGACGTGCTCGCCGGCGGGGCACAGGGCGCGGCGCAGGGTGGCGTCCGGGTCCAAGCGCGCGCGGTGCTGGTCGAAGGTGGCCGCGCGCAGGCCGTCGGCGCGCTTGACCTCGCCCGCGTCGGGGGAGAGCTCGCCGGTCAAGAGGCGCAGGAGGGTGGTCTTGCCGCTGCCGTTGCCGCCCAAAAGCCCCAGGCGGTCGCCGGGGCCCAAGAGCAGGTCCAGCGGCCCGAAGAGCTTGCGGCCGCCCATGCTCTTTTCGGCGCGGACGGCCTTGACCAGGACCTTGGTGCGGCGTTCGCTGGCCGCGAAGTCGATGTCGGCGACGCGGCCCTGGGCGTTGCGGTACTCCAGCTCCGCCAGGTCCCCGATCATCGCGCCGGCGCGGTCGATGCGCGCCTGGGCCTTGGTGGTGCGCGCCTTGGGCCCCTTGCGCAGCCAGTCGATCTCGGTCTTCACCGCGTTGCGCAGCTTGTCCTCGCGCGTCTCGGCCTCGGCGAAGAGGGCCTCGCGCTTCTCGAGGAAGGCGCTGTAGGGGCCGGCCGCGCTGAAGTGGCCGTCGGCGTAGCGCTTGTTGAGCTCGATGACGCGGTTGCAGGCGCGCTCCAGGAAGCGGCGGTCGTGCGTGACGACCAGGAAGGGGAACTCCACGCCCGAGAGCAGGTCCTCCAGCCAGCGCACGCCGTCGAGGTCCAGGTGGTTGGTGGGCTCGTCGAGGAGGAGGAGGTCCGGCTCGCGCAGGATCTGGCGCACGATGGCCAGGCGCTTGCGCCAGCCGCCGGAGAGCGCGTCCACGCGCGCGCCGAGGTCCGTGAAGCCCGCGCGCTCCAGCCAGTGCTCGGCGCGGATGTCGGCCTCGTAGTCCTGCAGGTCGAGGCCCTCCAGCGCCGCGCGCGCCGCCGCGCCGACCGAGACCTCGCCGCCGCCGGCGTCGAGGCGGTCCTCCTGGGCCAGATAGCCCACGCGCAGGCCGCGCCGCGCGGCGAACTCGCCCTCGTCGGCGGTCTCCCGCCCGGCCAGGATCTTGAGGAGGGTGGACTTGCCCGCGCCGTTGGGGCCGATCATCCCGGCGCGCTCGCCCTCGAACAGGCCGAAGGACAGCCCGGTGAAGAGCGGACGGGAGCCGAAGCTCTTGGATAGGTCGCGGCAGGAGAGGAGGATGGCCATAAACACAAAACCCCTGGGCTTTATCTCGCCCAAGGGCCGGTCCCGACATTTCTCGTTACGGGTTCGAAAGCGTCCCGACCATTAAAGCAAAGTTCCCGGCGCGTGTCAAGGAATAAAGCGAAAAAAAGACGGGTCCCGGGCGCGGCGCGCCCGGGACCCGCCGGCGTCCGTCAGAAGGGGACTTCCTCGATCTCGTCGCCGCTCCCGGCCTTGGCCGGGGCCGAGGAGCGGCCCATGCCGCCGGAGCCGCCCTCGCGCTTCTCCAGGAACTGGAAGTCGTCCACGTACACCACCATCTTGGACGCCTTCTTGCCGTCCTCCTTCCCGGTCCACTCCTCCAGGACGAGGTGGCCTTCCACGTAGATCTGCTGGCCTTTCTTGAGGGAGGACTCCACCAGGTCGGCCATCTTGCGGCCGGTCTCGCGGTTGAAGACCTTGAGGTCGACCCAGACCGGGACGTCCTCCCACTGGCCGGTCTCCTTGCTCTTGCGGCGGTTGTTGACGGCGAAGCCGATGTTGGCCATCTTGCCGCCGTTGCTGAAGGTTTTGATCTCGGGGTCGCGGGTGAGGCGGCCGATGAGCATGACTTTGTTCAAGTTCGCCAAGGGGTGGCTCCGTTGCGTCGGGATTGGTGCGTCGGGATAGGGTAGCACGGCGGCGGCGCCCGGCGCCAATGCTTCCCGGCGGTTGACGGGGGCGGGGCGCGAGGGCTATGATGCCGCCGACGCGCCACGGGAGGCCGACACGACATGAGATACAAACAGCTGGGCGGGACGGGGCTCTTCGTCTCCGAGATCTGCCTGGGGACGATGACCTTCGGCGGCAACCCCGACGCCGGGTTCTGGAAGGCCATCGGCACGCTGGGCCAGGCGGACGCGGACGCGCTGGTGGGCCGCGCGCTGGCGGCGGGCGTCAACTTCATCGACACCGCCGACGTCTATTCCTTCGGCGAGTCCGAGCGGCGGTTGGGCCGGGCGCTCAAGAACCTGGGCGTCGCGCGCAAGGACGTGGTGCTCGCCACCAAGGTCTTCGGCGAGAGCGGGCCGGGCCCCAACGACCGCGGGGCGTCGCGCGGCCACATCATGGACTCGGTGCGCGCAAGCCTCGAGCGCCTGCAGACCGACCACATCGACCTCTACCAGATCCACGGCCACGACGCGGTGACGCCGGTGGAGGAGACCCTGCGCGCGCTGGACGACCTCATGCGCCAGGGGCTGGTGCGCTACGCGGGCGTCTCCAACTGGCCCGCCTGGAGGATCGCCAAGGCCCTGGGCGTGAGCGAGGCCAAGGGCTACGCGCGCGTGTCCTCCCTGCAGGCCTACTACTCGATCGCGGGCCGGGACCTGGAGCGCGAGCTGGCGCCGCTGCTGAGCGAGGAGAAGCTCGGCCTGATGGTCTGGTCGCCTTTGGCCGGAGGCCTGCTGTCGGGCAAGTTCGGCCCCGGGGCTCCGGCGGCGGAGCCGGGAGCGCGCCGCGCGAGCTTCGACTTCCCGCCGGTGGACAAGGACCGCGCCTGGGCCTGCGTGGCCGCGATGCGCGCGGTCGCCAAGGCGCGCGGCGTCTCCGTCGCCCGCGTGGCCCTGGCCTGGGTGCTGGGCAGGCCCTGCGTGACCAGTGTCATCATCGGCGCCAAGACCGTCGCGCAGCTCGACGACAACCTGGCGGCCGTGGGCCTGACGCTGAACCCGGAGGAGACCGCCAAGCTCGACGCGGCGAGCGCGCTCCCGCCCGAGTATCCGGGCTGGATGCTCGAGCGCCAGGGTTCCGCGCGGATCCCGGGCCCTTCGGGTCTTGACAGTTGACCGTACGGTCAACTATACTTGCGGAATGGAACGCGAGGGTCCTTCCCGGAGCCGGCTGTTGGAGACCGCCGCGGAGCTGATCGCCCGCAGCAGCTACGGCCGCGTCGGCGTGGACGAGATCTGCAAGCGCGCCGGGGTCCACAAGGGCAGCTTCTACCACTTCTTCCCGTCCAAGTCGGACCTGGCCGTGGCCGCCTTGGAGGACCATTGGGAGCGGACCCGGCCCGAGAAGGACCGCGTCTTCTCGGCGCAGGTGCCGCCGCTGGAGCGCATCGCCGGCTGGTGCGAGCTGATGCGCCGCAGCCAGGCTCGGCGCAAAGAGGCGATGGGGATGGTCCTGGGCTGCCCGTACACCTCGCTCGGCTCCGAGCTGAGCACCACCGACGAGAAGGTCCGGCGCAAGTGCCGCGAGATCGCCGCGCGGACCTGCGGCTATGTCGCGTCCGCGGTCCGCGATGCCCAGCGCGACGGGCTCGTCCCGCGGGGCGACGCGGAGCTCAAGGCGCGCGAGCTCTACGCCTTCGCCGTGGGCGCGCTACAGCAGGCGAAGATCGACGACGACCTGGGCCGCCTGGAGGGGATGGGCGCGGCGATGCTGCGACTTCTCGGCGCCGCGGAGCCGGCCGCGCGGTGAATTTTTTTGTCTATAAAATTGACCGAACAGTCAACTCGTTCCAGGGGAAGATCATGACTCAGCTCGACACGATCGGCTACGGGGCGGCGCTGGCGGCGGGGACGGCGTCCTTCCTGTCGCCGTGCGTCCTGCCGCTGGTGCCCGGTTACGTGTCGTTCATGTCCGGCCGCTCGTTGGAGGAACTCTCGCGGGACGACGGCTCCGGAGCGGTCCTGCGCCATGCGGGCTGGGAGTCCGCCTTCTTCGTGCTGGGCTTCTCCGTGGTCTTCACCGCGCTCGGCGCCACGGCGACGGCCGCCGGGGGCTTTTTGGGCGCGCACCTGCCGGCCGTCGCGAGGATCGCGGGCGCGATCATCGTCCTCTTCGGCCTCCACATGACCGGCGTCGTGACGATCCCGATCCTTTATCACCAGAAGCGCGCCGACGCGGGGGCGTTCAAGCCCGGCTACCTGGGTTCATTCCTGATGGGACTGGCGTTCGCCTTCGGCTGGACGCCGTGCATCGGCCCGATCCTGTCCGGCATCCTCGCGCTGGCCGCCACGCGCGAGACGGTGGGCCAGGGCATGCGGCTCCTCTTCGCCTATTCGATGGGCCTGGGCCTTCCCTTCCTCTTGACCGGCTTCGCGCTCGGCGCGTTCCTGCGCTTCTTCGCCCGCTACAAGCGCTACATCCGCGCGGGCGAGGTCTTCGCCGGAGTCCTGCTCATCGCCGTCGGGGTCCTGATCTTCTCCGGCCGGCTCACCAGCCTCAGCGGCCTGTTCGCCGCGAGGTTCCCGCTATGAGAAAATTCGCCGTCTTCGCCGCCGTCTCGTTGTCCGCCGTGCTCGTCTACAACCTCGCCATGCAGGGGGAGGCCCCCGCCGTCCCGGCGGGCGAGAAGCGGGCGCCCACCCTGACGCTCCCGGGGCTGGACGGCAAGCCCGTTTCCCTGTCCGATTTCTCGGGCAAGGTCGTGCTCGTCGACTTCTGGGCGACTTGGTGCCCGCCGTGTCAGGCGGAGATCCCGTGGCTCGTCAAGCTGCACTCGGAGCTGGCGCCGCGGGGCTTCACGATCCTGGGCGTCGCGATGGACGACGACGGCGCCGCGGCCGTCCGGGCGTTCACCGCGCGTCAGCCGATCCCCTACCCCATCGTGCTCAACGGGCCGGCGGACGCCCCCGCCGGCTGGTTCGTCCCCGGCCTGCCGACGGCGTACCTGATCGGCCGCGACGGGCGGATCCTGCGGCGCTGGATCGGCGGCAAGGACCCCGACGAGCTGCGCGCCGCGGTCCAGGAAGCCCTGGCGGCGCCGCGCCGCTCTTAGGATTTGTAAGGAGGAGCCATCATGAAGATGCTGACGCTGATCTTGGCCGTCGCCGTCGTGCCGTGCGGCGGGGCGCTCTCGGCCCGGGCGCAGGACGCCGGGATGATCGGGAAGACCGAGTGGACGACGTTCGCCGCGGGTCCGGAGCGCAACCCCGTGCTCGACGCGCGCGGCGCGGACGGCCGGCCGCTGTCGGTCGGCTGGAGCCTCGCGGCCGACGGGGCCATCGCGCTGGACGGCCCGCCGCTGGCCGGGGACATGAAGACGACCGCATACACGATCGGCCTCCCGGTGGGTCCCAGCGTCGCGAGGGGCCTGGTCCTGGCCGGCAGCGACGCCGGCTACCTGTACGCCGTCGACGCGGCGTCGGGGCGCCTGGCCTGGTCTCACCGCCTCTGGAACATGGCGATGGTCAATCCTCTGGTCGTCGGGGACAAGGTCCTCGCCACCACCGGCAACCCGTATTTCAATTTCGCGCAGACCCTGCGCTTCGCCGCGGGCAAGCGGGCGACCCGCGGGCCCGGGCTCAACGGGCTCTACGCGCTGGACCTGCGGACCGGCAAGGAGCGCTGGCATCTGTTCACCCAGGGCCAGAACATGCCGACCCCGACGGTCGCCGACGGCACGGTCTACTTCGCCTCCGGCGCCGGCGTCTTCTACGCGGTGGACGCCGCCGACGGCAAGGTCCTCTGGACGCGCGACATCCGCTCCATCGACGGGATGTCCTCGCCGCTGCTCGCGGACGGACGGCTCTTCTTCGGCGGCAGTCATCCCGACCTCTTCTTCGCCCTGGACGCGAAGACGGGGAAGATCCTTTGGAAGCGCCGCTTCGCGAACGCGACGCCGGCCGGGTTCGGTGCGGCCACCCCGGCGCTGGGGGCGGGACGCGTGATCGTGGAGGAACTGGTCAGGACCGGCGATCCCAAGACGCCGGCGGCCAACCGCGTCTTCGCCCTGGACCCGGCCACCGGCAGGAGCGTCTGGGAGGCGGAGGTCGGGCGCGGGCCCGTCCCCAAGGGCTTCGCGACCGCGACGCCTTCGGTCTCCGGCGGGACGGTGTTCGTCTCGAGCATCGTGGACGGGACCACGCACGCCCTGGACGCCCGCACCGGGCGCTCCCTGTGGTCGGCCAAGGTCGCGGGCGCGGGCGCGGGATTGGTCGCCGGCCCCAAGACGGTCTATGTCGCCGCGGGAGCGCGCCTTGTCGCCCTGGACCGCAAGGACGGGCGCATGACGGGAGCCGTGAAGGTGGGCGGCCATCAGGGGCCGGCCACGCCGGTCCTCGCCGGCGACACCCTGTTCGTCACGAACATGTACGGCTGGATCCAGGCGGTGCCGGTCGCGAGCGTCAGGTGACCCGCCGCGCCCGCTACCGCGCGATCTTCCATGTGGACTCGAACGCGCCGGGAGTGTTCCAGAAGACGCTCAACAATGTGCGCAACCTGCTGGAGGACCCGCGGCTCAAAGGCCAAGTGGAGGCCGAGATCCTCGCCAACGGCGGCGGCTACGAGCTCTACGAGCGCGGCAACGGCCTGGAGGAGGACCTCCGCGCGCTGGCCGGCCGCGGCGTGATCCTCGCGCAGTGCGGCAACACCCTGCGCGCGCTCAAGATCGACCCGGCGACGCTGTACCCGTTCGTGGGCGTAGTCCCGTCGGCGATGGGCGAGTTGGTGATCCGGCAGGGCGACGGCTGGGCCTGCATCCATCCGTCGTAGCGGACCGCTCGGCGCCGGCTTATTTGTAGAATCGCTGCGCGATGAAGCGGATCTGCGTCTTCTGCGGCTCGAGCTCCGGACGGGGCGAGGCTTACCGCCGCCTGGCGGTCGCGCTGGGCCGCGTCCTGGCCGCGCGCGGCCTGGGCCTGGTCTACGGCGGCGGCCGCGTGGGTCTGATGGGGACCATCGCCGACGCCGTCCTGGAGGGAGGCGGCGAGGTCATCGGCGTCATCCCCGAGGACCTGGTCAAGAAGGAACTCGCCCACGACCGCCTCACCGACCTGCGCGTGGTCGGCTCCATGCACGAGCGCAAGGCCCTGATGGCGAGTCTGTCGGACGGCTTCATCGCGCTGCCCGGCGGCTTCGGCACGCTGGACGAGTTCTGCGAGATCCTGACCTGGGCCCAACTGGGCCTGCACCGGAAGCCCGCCGGGATCCTGGACGGCGCGGGCTACTTCGACCGCTTCCTGGCCTTCGTGGACCACGCCGTCGCCGAAGGCTTCGTGCGCGGCGTCCACCGCGACCTGCTCGTGGTCGAGCGCGACCCGGACGCGCTCCTCGACGCTTTCGCGGCCTACAAGCCCGTCGATCTCGCCAAGTGGCTGAAGACGCCGTAGGCCGACGCGCCGCCCGGGAACACGAAATCCCCGGGCTTTGCTCTCCCGGGGACGGCGGTCAGGCCCCGGCGAGGTCGCCGAGCGACGCGTAGCCGCGGCGGCGGGCGCGGGCGAAGTACAGAGGCACGAAGCCGAGGAGCAGGCCTCCCACGCCCAGGGCGTCGGTGAGGCGGTCGAAGGTGGGGACGCTGTAGATCGCCAGGAGTACCATGAACAGGCTCGAGCCCAGCGGCCAGAGCACGTAGGAGACGGCGTTCAGGGGTCCGCTCGCCAGCCGCCCGCGGAAGCGCCACGCGCAGGCGAATCCGGTCAGGCTCATGTAGAAGCAGATCTGCAGTCCGATCGCGTCGATGGAGCTCTCCAGGATGGCCTTGACCGACGGGAGGTAGGTCGAACTGAACAACAGGACCAGCCCCAGGCCGCAGATCAGCACGGTGGAGGCCCAGGGCGTCTTCCACTCAGGGTGGACCTTCGAATAGCGGGGGTGGAGCATCCCGTCGCGCGCCATGGCGAACATCCCCCGGCTGAACTGCAGGATTTGCGTCTCGATCGTGCCCACGGTACTCAGGATGGTCGAGAAGACGGCGAGGTAGTTCCAGGGTTTCGGGAAGAGCTCGTTGGCGATCGCGTAGAGGAGGTTGGTGTTCGCCTTGGCGATCTGGTCGTCGGTCATGGCGATGAGCACGACGGTCATCAGGATGACGAAAAGGAGGATGAGGTTGACCATGGCCCAGAAGGCGCCCTTGCCGGCCGCCGGGGAGGTCCCGCCCCGGCTCTCCTCGCTCAGGTTCATCGTGACGTCCCAGCCCCAATAGAAGAAGATGGCCGTCAAGGCGCCGGTGGCGAAGAGCTTCGGCGTGAAGGAGAACGGCGAAATCCAGGAGAGCGCCGGGCGATGCGCGGGGGCGTGGCCGTAGCGGACGAACGCCCCGACGATCAGCGCCGCGATGACGGCGGTCTCGAGCACGGTCAGGACGATCTGCATGTAGCTGGCCTGCTTGATGCCCTTGCAGACGACCAGGGACACGAGGACGAGCCAGAGCCCGGCCGTCAGCGCCACCCAAGACGTGCTGTCCACCAGGCGCGGCGCGACGAGGACAAGCGTGGAGGTGGCCGCCGGGATCGTCGCCGACACCATGAAGAAGACGGAGGCGACGAGCAGGCCCCAGCCCGCGAAGAAGCCCCACTCGTCGCCGAACACCTCGCCTACCCAGGCGTAGGACGCCCCGGCGTTGGGCGAGGCGTTGCTGAGATGGACGAAGCCCAGCATGACGCCGAACATGATGAGCCCGCAATAGAAGATGCTGCCCACCGACAGCACCCCCACGGCCGCGACGATGGCGGCGCCGGTCACGGCGACGGAGAACGCCGGCGCCGTTCCGGCGACGCCCATGACGAGCGCCTCGAAGGAGCCGAGCGCCTCCTTGGCCAGTCCGCGGTTCTCAGGCACGCTCAGTTCACGAGCACGTTGGAGAACTGCCACGGATCGTGCTCGGCGAGGTCCTCCGGGAACAGCCCCGGCCGGCCGTGGAGCGGCGTCCAGTCCGTGTAATACCCCTTCACGGGGCCCAGGTACGGGAGCTGGACCTCCAGGCAGCGCTCGTGGTCCATCTCGTCGGCCTCGACGATGCCGGCCTCGGGGTTGGCCAGCGCCCACGCCATTCCCGCGATCACGGCGGAGGTCACCTGCAGGCCCGTCGCGTTCTGGTAGGGGGCCAGACGGCGCGTCTCCTCGATGGTCAGCTGGGAGCCGTACCAGTACGCGTTCCTCTCGTGGCCGTAGAGCAGGACGCCGAGCTCGTCCATGCCGTCGACGATCTCTGTCTCGTCGAGGATCTGCAGCTCCTTCTGGCGGGCGCCGGCGCGGCCGAACATCTCCTCGAGGGACAGGATCGCGTCGTTGCAGGGATGATAGGCGTAGTGGCAGGTCGGGCGGAAGAGCGGCTTGTCCTTGGGGCCCAGCGTGAAGTAGTCGGCGATGGAGATGGACTCGTTGTGCGTCACGAGCCGGCCGTACTGCGGGCCGAGGGTCGGGCACCATGTGCGCACGCGCGTGTTCGCGCCCGGGCGCTCGAGGTAGATCGCGGACCCGCAGCCGAACCCGTGGCGGCGGCCGGAATTCGGCAGCGCCTTCTCGTGCGTGCCCCAGCCGAGCTCGGCGGGCTGCAGGCCCTCGCTGACGAAGCCCTCGACGGACCACGTGTTGACGAAGCGATCCGCGGCCTTGGGCAGGGTCGCGCGCTGGGTGTCGCGCTCCGCGATGTGGATGCCCTTGACGCCGGCGTCCCGCATCAGCTTGGCCCAGTCCTGCTGACTGCGCGGCGCATCGAAGGCGAGGCCGAGGTCGCGCGCGAGCGTCGTGAGCGCCTTCTTGACGAACCAGGACACCATCCCGGGGTTGGCGCCGCAACAGGACACCGCCGTCGGGCCGCCCGGGCTCCGGAGCTTTTCCTCGAGGATCGTTTCGCGCAGCGCGTAGTTCGAGCGCTGGGACGCCGTGACGGACGGGTCGAAATAGAAGCCGGCCCAGGGCTCGACGACGGTGTCGATGTAGAGGGCACCGAGCTTGCGGCAGAGTTTCATGACGTCCAGGGAGCACACGTCGACCGAGAGGTTGACGCAGAACGCTCGTCCGGGCCCGTCCTTCAGGAGGGGGGTGAGGACCTCCTCGTAGTTCTTCTCGGTCAGGCCGGTCTTGAGGAACCGGATCCCGCGTTCGTCGAGAAGGCGCCGGTGCGCGTCCGAGGGGTCGAGCACGATCAGGCGCTTCTTGTCGAATTTGAAGTGCCGCTCGAGCAGCGGCAGGGTCCCCCGGCCGATCGAGCCGAATCCGATCATGACGACGGGGCCGCTGATTGCGCCGAGAATCTTGTCCAGTTGGGTTCGGGTCATGATCGCTCCGATGACGAAAAGGTGGCGATTATTCTATCACGAGAGCGGCGGCGCGGCGTGGGCCTATCGGCCCGTCAATTCGCCGACGGCGGCGCGGAAGACCTTCGTGTGCCGGTCCACGTCGGCGGCGGTCGTGGCGGGGGACATCAGCGCCATGTTGTGGAAGGGCGTCAGCAGCACCCCGCGGTTCAAGGCGTAGAGGTGCATGAACCTCTCCAGCTCGAAGTCGGCGGCCGCCGCCGCCTCGCGGCCGTTGCGCGGGACCCGCTCGTGGAAGAGATACTCGGCGCGGCAGCCCAGGCGCGAGACGTGCCACGGCACGCCGGTCTCGGCGAGGGCCGTCTCGACGCCGTCGGTGAAGCGCTTGGCCTTCGGGATCATCCTCTTGAAGGCCGCCGGCGTGAGGACCTTCTCGAGCGTCGCGCGCATCGCGGCCATCGACAGCGCGTTGCCGGCAAGCGTGCCGCCGATGCCGCCGGTGTCGCACTCGGAGAGCTTGATGCGCGCCGACGCCCGGTCGGCGACCTCTTGGGAGAAGCCGTAGACGGCGGAGGGGACCCCGCCGCCGACGGGCTTGCCCAGCACGAAGAAGTCGGGCTCAAGGCCGTGCTCCTGCGTGAAGCCGCCCGGTCCGGCGCAGATCGTGTGCGTCTCGTCGATGATGAGCAGGGTCCCGTGCCGGCGCGTCAGGCTGCGCAGCGCGGCGTGGAAGCCGGGCTGCGGGTGCACGATGCCGACGTTGGTCATCGCGGGCTCGGCCAGCACTGCCGCGACGTCGCCGGGCGCGAGCGCGCGCTCCAGCGCCTCGGGATCGTTGAATTCAACGACGCGCGTCGTCACGCCGGGGTCCACCGGCGGGCCGATGTTGCCGCTGCGGGCCACGGTGCGGCCGTCACGCAGCGTGGCGAAGGTCTCGTCGACGCTGCCGTGGTAGCACCAGTTGAACACGACGATCTTCGAACGCCGCGTCGCCAGCCGCGCCAGGCGGATGGAAAAGCGGTTCGCGTCGGTCGCCGTCAGCGCGAACTGCCAGTACCGCAGCCCGAAGCGCCGCTGCAGCTCCTCTGCCACCCAGACCGCGTCCTCGTTCGGGAGCATGGCCGTGACGCCCTTCTTCAACTGCCGCGTCGCGGCCGCCACGACCGCCGCCGGGGAGTGTCCCGTCATCGCGCCCGTGTCGCCGAGGCACAGGTCGACGTACTCGCGGCCGTCCACGTCGCGGAATCGCGCGCCATCCGCCCGGTCGATGAAGACGGGAAACCCGCCGGGCCACTTCGACATCCAGTTCATGGGCACGCCGCCCATCATCGACCGTCGCGCGCGCTCGAACAGTTTCTGGGACTTCGGGTGGGAGCGGACGAAGAAGGCCTTCTCGCGCTCCATCAGCGGCGGGAGCCGCTCGCGGTCGATCACGGCGTCGATTCTACAAATAATAATGAGCGGGCCCGCGGCTCGCGTCCCCCGGAAACACAAAACCCCTGGGCGTTGTCTCGCCCAAGGGCCGGTCCCGACATTTCTCGTTACGGGTTCGAATGCGTCTAAATTGGTTGCGGGGGCTGGATTTGAACCAGCGACCTCAAGGTTATGAGCTTCACCCTTTTTTCTCGACGAGGAATTTTATTTCTTCGTCGAGATGTCTTTCCGCATCCACGCGGTTGAACGACTCAACCTTGTGGTCTTGTAAAGAGTATAGCAGATGCGGACGGAAGAAAGGGGGCGTCCTAGCCCATCCAATCCGGAAGCTCGATCCGCGTCGGCTGAACGCCCAGGAAATCGCGTTCGACCCGGTTCAGATTCGCCACGTATTTCGGCAGGTCTTCCGCGCGCGCGTCCATTGAGAATCGATCGACGGCCGCATTGAACCGGCTGATCAGTCTCCCATGATCGATCAGGCGTCGGGTCGCCATCGCCCTGATATCGGTGACGTCGTCGGCGTTCAGGCGTTTGATCTTGCTCACGACGGTATCCGTAATATCGAGAGCCCATGTCTTGAAATTCTTGAGTTCGAGATTTTGGACGGGGTGGAAGAGGGGCTTGTGCGGAAGAAAAGGGAGGCCGTTGATGACCACGTCGATGTAAATGCGGCGGCGATCATGTATCTCCGTATTCCTTCCGGCGACGGCGATCAGTTGTTTTTTCACCGCGGACGTGACGGAGGTCGTTTCGAGCACGTCCCCGTCTTTGGTCGCGCGTTCATAGTCGACCTGGAGCATGAGCCCGGCCGAGCCGATGATCTGAAGTTCGATCGGCTCGGCGCCGAGCGGCTTCCAGGCGGCGTCTATATCGGCGAAAAATTCTCTAATCAGCGCCACGGGCGGCCCTCAACGCGCGTACGAAGTCTTCGACTCGGATCTCCGTGATGATCCTCCAGCGGCGAGCGATCGGCGAAAGATTTTCCTTCACCTCCCGGAGCGTTTCTTCGCTCGTGATGTTCGGATCGAAGATCGCGTAGTCCGGGGGTTTCCCCGGTACGCCGGGATGTTCTCGCCAACTGGCGGTGAAGGACTCGATGAGGACGCGAGCGCGGCGATACTTGAGGCGCCATTCGGTGGGAATATCCTTAGTTGCTTCCTCGCGTTTGAGCGCCTCAAGAATGCTCTCGATGAGCCAGCCCAACCGAAATTCCAGACCGAGCTCCAAGAAGTCGGTGTGCAGCTTCGTCAGGCTCAGATTGCCGACATGCTCGACAAGTATGGGGGCGATTGCCGTCACCTGCCGGGAAGATTCTCCGGATATCAGCGTCTCCCGGATCGAATCGATGGCCGCCTTGAGCCTATCCGAGGGGATGACCTGCTCGTTCTCGGCAAGGTGGCTTGCCCCGAGGCGGGCCAGGGAGTTCTGGAGTTGATCCTCGGCGGGAAAGCTCTTAGGCGCGAAGTAATCGATGGGCACGTTGAAGTAGCGAAGGATGGTGAGCAGGTTCTCGGCCGTAAACGACCCTTGGCCGCGTTCAAGCTCAGAGAGATAGTTTTGGGAGATAAAGAGCGTCTTCGCGAGTTGAGCTTGCGTCAGCTTGCGCTCGTGCCTGAGGAGGCGAACTCGTTCGCCGATAGTGCTTTTGATGGGCTTGGCCGTGGTCATATCGGTATAGTGATTAAAATATCGCTATAGCGATAGTATAGACTGGAAACGCCGGCTTTGCAAGGGGGCGGACGAAGAGCGCATGACGGTCAAGAGGGCTTGAGCCGCTTTAGTTTCTTGCCGACGGCGGGGCGGTCGAACTTCTCCGGGTCGAATTTGCCGCCGATCCAGTCGAGACGCTCTTCATGCTCCGGATGAGCGGGATCGGCCAGGATTTCGAGCATCTCTTCATATCCGCCCGCGCCTCCGCAATCCTCCGGCGGGCAGGCGCGCGCGCCGGCGATGCAGTCGAAGAACGCCGGCAGCGGCGCGATCTCGATGACCTTTTCCAGGACGACGACATGGACCCAGCTGTCTCCCATGTCATATTCGTAGTTGAAACACGCGCCCGGGCCCTTGGTCTTCGCGATATCGCTCAGCCGGAGGGCCTTCTCGTGCGCGGGCTTCATTCGCCCCGAGGCTTTCGATACGAACTGGTGCAGGTGGCTATCCTTCCAGCCCATCGACCTTCTCCCCGAGAAGTGGGCCAGTTGAAAGTTGAGTCCGAAGTGGTAAAACACCCAACGGAGGACTCAAGAAAATGGCGAAGCGGAAGACGGAAGAGCAGATCATCGCGGTGCTGAAGGAATCGGAAGCCGGAATGAAGACGTCGGATCTCTGCCGCAAGCACGGCATCAGCGAGACGACGTTCTACAAGTGGAAGGACAAGTTCGGCGGCATGACGGTCAGCGAAGCGCGGCGCTTGCGCAGTCTTGAGCAGGAAAACGGCCGCCTGAAGCAGATCGTGGCCGACCTGACGCTGGATGTCCGAGCGCTCAAGGAGATCAACTCAAAAAACTGGTAGAGCCCAAGACGAAACGTGCGGCAGCTGAGCATGTTGTCGTCAGCCTTGGGCTCAGCGAGCGTAGAGCTTGCCTGCTGGTCGGTCTGTGGCGTTCGACCTTCGATTACGTTTCGCGCCGCCCGGACGACGCGGAGCTGCGCCGCAGCATGCACGCGATAGCCGAGAAGCGCAAGCGCTTCGGATCGCCGCGGATATTGATCATGCTGCGGCGAGAAGGTTGGACGGACAATCACAAGAAGATTGAGCGCATCTACGCCGAGGAGGGGATGGCTCTCCGACGGAGAAAGCGGCGGAAGAAGTTCGTGGGGCCGCGGGTGCCGCTGCCCGTGGCTACGAGGCCGAATCAGTTCCTGGCGATGGACTTTGTCCAGGACCGCCTGACGAATGGCCGGAAGATCCGGACGCTGACGATCGTGGACAGCTTCACGCGGGAATGCCCTGCGCTTGAGGTGGACACATCGATTGGCGGCCGGCGGGTCGCGCGGGTCTTGGAGCGCCTGGCGGAGCGCCACGGCGCGCCTGAGGCCATCACGATCGACAACGGGACGGAGTTCGACAGCAAGGCGATGGACGAGTGGGCGTTCAAGCGGAAGGTCCGGCTCGCCTTCATCCGGCCGGGCAAGCCGAACGAGAACGCCTACTGCGAGAGCTTCAACGGGAAATTCAGGGACGAGTGCTTGAACGAAAATCTGTTCGTGACGCTCGACCACGCGAGGAAATTGATCGAGGACTGGCGGATCGACTACAACGACGTACGGCCGCACAGCTCGCTGGAGAACCTAACGCCAACGGAGTTCGCACGGCAGCATCATGATAAGATGAACGGCACAACGGCTTACGGAACGCAGGTTCGTTAAGAACTCAACTTAACAACGGCCCAACGTTGGGGGAAAGGTCGGTTAGGGCCATCTTGCTCACGAAAGGAACGGAGAGACGGCATGAGGTATAAGTGGACGGAGGCGGAAGACATTGCTGTCTTGGCACTCACGAAGAAATACGGATTGAACGGCTGGAAGCAG